>NZ_KV811348.1:0-111209 GCF_001813025.1 Pseudomonas sp. HMSC066A08 | reverse complement strand
TCGCCGACGCCTACCGCTTCCAGCTCGGCACCCGGTATCCCGAGCGCGAATACTGCGTGCAGTACGACGAAAGCGACCTGCATTTCGTCCAGCGCCTCTGTGCCGAAGAGGGCATCCATTTTCATTTCCGGCACAGCGCCGAGGCGCACCTGCTGGTGTTCGGCGACGACCAGACGGTGTTCCCCCGCCTGGGCCGTCCCACCGCCTACGTGCACGACAGCGGGCTGGTCGCCGACGAACCGGTGATCAAGCGCTTCAGCCTGCGCCTGGCCAGCCGCACCACGCGCACCACCCGCCGCGACTACGACTTCGAGAAGCCGCGCCTGCTGCTGGAGGCCGGCAACCGCCCGGCTGCCGACGCCCCGGCCGAGCCGGACCTGGAGGACTACGACTACCCCGGCCGCTTCGTCGACCGCCAGCGCGGCAAGCTGCTCAGCCAGCGCGCCCTGGAGCGCCACCGCGCCGATCGGCGCCTGGGCGAAGGGGTCAGCGACCAGCCGCTGCTGGTCAGCGGGCACTTCCTGGAGATCGCCGAGCACCCGCGCGCGGAGTGGAACGACCTCTGGCTGCTCACCGAAGTGTTCCACCAGGGCAAGCAACCGCAGGTGCTGGAAGAGAACGTCACCTCCGACATGTCGGCCAGCACGGACGACTTCCGGCAGGGCTACCGCAACCGCTTCCTCGCCACGCCCTGGGAGGTGTTCTTCCGCCCACCGCTGGAGCACCCGAAGCCGCGCGTGCTGGGCAGCCAGACCGCGGTGGTGACCGGCCCGCCGGGCGAGGAAATCCACTGCGACCGCTACGGCCGGGTCAGGGTGCAGTTCCACTGGGACCGCGAGGGCCAGGGCGACGACAAGAGCAGTTGCTGGCTGCGCGTAGCCAGCGGTTGGGCCGGCAACGGCTATGGCGGCATCGTCATTCCGCGGGTCGGCATGGAAGTGCTGGTGGACTTCCTCGAAGGCGATCCCGACCAGCCGCTGGTCAGCGGCTGCGTCTACCACGCCGCCCACCCGGTGCCCTACGAGTTGCCGGCGAACCAGACCCGCAGCGTCTTCAAGAGCCTCAGCAGCCCTGGCGGCGGTGGCTACAACGAGCTGCGCATCGAGGATCGCAAGGGCCAGGAACAGATCTTCGTCCATGCCCAGCGCGACTGGGACGAGAACATCGAGCACGACCAGAAGATCCGTGTCGGCCACGAACGCCACGACACCGTGGAGGCGAACAGCTACAGCGAGTTCAAGGCCGAGGAGCATCACACCGTGCACGGCGAGCGCAAGGTCGAGCTGAAGGCCGATGACCACCTGACGGTCGGCGACAGCCAGCACATGAAGCTCGGTCGTGCCTACCTGGCCAAGGCCGGGCGCGAGATCCACCTGAAGGCCGGGCAGAGGATGGTGATCGAGGCCGACAGCGAGCTGACGGTGAAGGCCGGCGGCAGCTTCATCCGGCTCGACGCCAGCGGCATCGCCATCAGCGGCCCGCTGGCACGGATCAATGCCGGCGGCGCGCCGGGCAGCGGCTCGGGGATTGCGATCAAGATGCCGCGAGTGCCGGGCATGGCCGACCAGGACAGCCCCGGCGCGCCACCCGAGGCGGTCGCGGCCAACCTGCCGCCGCGACAACCGGTTTGCGAAGAGTGCCTGCTACAGGCGAAGAAAAGAGGCCAGGCGCTCGCCGAGCGCTGAGGAACTGCTATGACGCCGAACCCCCGCCACTGGGCCCGCGAGCTGTGGCAGCGCTCCCGCGATCGCGGCTTGCAGACCCACATCGATGTGTTGGTCGATGCCACCGGGCTGGACGACTATCCCTTGCTCGCCGAGCATGCGCGGCAAAGCGATCCTCCGGCGCTGTTCAAATTGCTGGAGCAAACCCCGGAGGCCGCCCTGGCCGACGAGGGTCCGCTGCTGCTGCGCCTGGAAGACGGCCACGCGGCCTGGCTGGACGAGCTGCTCGAGCGCATCGACTGCCGCCACCACCTGATGCTCCTGTTCAGCCCCTGGTCGTTGCCGCGCCTGGGCGAGCACCTGCGCAGCTGTACCCAGGCCGAGTGGAACCAGGGCCGTTCCAGCGGCGTGCTGCGTTTCTACGAGCCGGGCCTGTTCATGGCCGTCAGCGACATGCTCGCCCCCCGGCAGAGCCGCTACCTGCATGCCCCGGTTTCCAGCTGGCACTGGCTGGACCGCGACGGCCGGCCGAGGGAGCTGGCCGGTCATTACCAGGCCCACGAGGCGCCGCCGCTGCAAGCGGCCCTCCGCCTGGAAGCGCATCAGGTCGCTGCCTTGCGCGCCTGGAGCGAGGCCGAAGCCTACCGCCGCGAATACTTCGTGCTGCCCCGCGAGCATGGCCTGGGCAGCCAGGAAAGCCTGCTCCAGCATCTGGTCCAGGCGCACCTGGCCGCCGACCGCCAGGGCGTGCGGGACTTCGACCAGCGCGACGCCTTCGTCGCCCAGTGGCTGCGCGAACAGACTCCCGGCCCCGACTTCTGCCCGGGAGCGAGTCGCGCATGAACGGGCGCGGCATCGGCCTTCCCGCCCTGCTTCCGGGGACCCTGCTGGCCGCGGGCTGCCAGAGCGGGCCGGACATGCTGGCGGCGCCGGTGATGGGTTACAACCATACGTCCGCGGCGATCAATGGGTTTTCGGTGAATGGGGCGGGTGGACCACATTTAGGCCCTTATCAGGGGGATGGTAGCCAGGTTTGTTGCGGAGCGATTCCAAAGAAGTGGAATCCAAATTTGAAAGCTGTCGTCGAATGGGAGAAAGATCCCAGACCGCGCGCCGCTATAAGGCGAGATAGATATGGGCGGCTGGATAAAGATGATTACTTGAAACATGCCACAAGCTACACCCGACACAAGATGATCGTGGATATACCTAGGTATAGTGAAAACGTATGCTTGTTGCAGGTGCATTTCCTCCCGTGCGACCAGATCGCAGTCTCAACAACCTGTTATAGCCCGGGTCATCCAGAGTATCCAGATAGAAAGTATTTTCAGAAGAGGGGGCGTTCATGCAAAAGCTCTTGAATGCAAAGGGCCCAAGGAGGCCTGTTCGGCTGATTTTTTTGATGGCTGGATTTTTATTTTTACACGCATGCCAGGCAGGCCCCGATATGGTGTCCATTCCTATCGGAGGATACAATCACACTTCGGCAGCTATTAACAAGTTTAGTGTGAATGGGGCCGGAGGGCCAAATATCGGTCCATTTCAGGGGGGCGGATCGCAAGTATGTTGCGGTACCATTCCTAGAGTTTGGATGCCTGGTTTAAAGGCCGTTGTAGTGTGGGAAGTGGATCCAGATCCGAAGTCTTACGCGCAGTGGTCGGAACCAATGTTTTCAGATGAATGGATAGCTCGTATGGAGACTCAAAGAAGAGAGTATATCCATCATGAAGCGGTTGTTGATATACCCCGCTATGATAGTGAGAGAGTTTGCTCGCTGAAAGTGCATTTTCTTCCATGCGAGAAAGTGGCGGTCTCAACTACCTGTTATGCTCCATCCCATCCTGATTATCCGGATAAGGAATATTTTAAAATTAAGGAGGGTTCAGCATGCCAGAGTCAATGAGTATGAAGCAGGGTGAGCCTGCCGCCGAGGTACTCATTGCCCCCTCGTATCCTCCAGAAGGGCATATTCCATTTAGCCCTGATAAGGTGCTAAGAAATATATCAAGTCAACTTCTTGATGAGCGGAGGTTTTCTGGTTATCAGCGGGAAAAAGATATTTCTGAAGAGAAAGAGTATAGTGGTGCACCTTGTTGTAAAGTGTTGCGAATTACACTGGCTTTTGATGGGACAAATAATAATGAGAAGGCCGATGGCGCATCGATTCCACCATCTTGTAGTAATGTGGCTAAATTGTTTCATGCTAGCATCGGTTCTGAGGGTGGTTTGATTAGAACGGGCTATTCGTGTTATTACTGTCCTGGTGTTGGTACCGTGTTTCCAGATGTTAACGAGTACACTCCGTCGAGTTTTGGCTTGATTGGAGCACAGGGCGGAGAAAATAGAATCAATTGGATGCTTACTAGGCTTCTTGATGCTTTGTCCCTTGCTCTGGATTTGGAGGAAGTTTCCGAGACTCAAAAGTTAGTTGAGGCAATGTCCACCAATTGGACCATCAATACCCTCAGTGGTGGTTTACTGGAAAACGGCGAGAAAAAACGCCGAACCGCCTTGGAGCCCAAACTCAAGGAACTCGAGGGCAAGCTTCGGCAACGTCAGGAGTCCGAGCAGAAACCGCATATCCTGGCCATGCGCCTGTATGTCTATGGTTTTTCTCGTGGGGCGGCAGAGGCACGGACCTTCGCCAACTGGTTGCAGGAGCTGACCCGGCTCAGCGGTGCCGACGGTCGGGTGGAATACCGCTTCGCCGGCCTGCCGATCTCGATCGAGTTCCTCGGCCTTTTCGATACCGTGGCGGCAGTTGGGCTGGCGGATAGTGCGCCGTTCGCTGCCGGGCATATGGATTGGGCCGACGACACCATGCGGCTGCCTGACGATGCCCAGACCCAGTGTCTGCCGACCACCCTACCGGAAGACTGCGCTTTTCTGAAACGTTGTGTACACCTGATTTCCTGTCATGAGCAGCGCGCCAGTTTTCCGCTGGATTCGATTCGCCGTCGTGATATGGATGCCAACGGACGTCGCACGGGACCATCCCGTTATCGGCAGGGGACGGTGGAGTATGCCTATCCAGGAGTTCACTCCGATGTGGGCGGGGGTTACGGTATTGGAAACCAAGGGAAAGCGGTTGGTGGCTTGAAATTGCTGTTGTCTCAAATTGCTCTTCAGCATATGTACGCTGAAGCTTTCGAGGCGGGAGCGCCGTTACAAGTCCCTCGTGCGGCGTTACATCCTGACTTCCACGAAAAGTGGAGAGAAATTGATGATGAGGTTCTGTTTGAATTTGTCGTCTCCGAAGAACTCGCCACCCGTTTCAACGCCTGGCAGGCCCAGGCCAAGGCCGGCCCCCTGGAAGAGGTGATCCGTCGCGAGACCGCGTTGATCACCGCCTGGCGCATCGACCGCTATGCCGGCGGGCTGCGCAACAAGGCGTTCTTCGCCAATGTCCCGCCGGACATGCCGGAAGCCCAGCAGAAGGCCTGGGAGGCCCTGCACAAGCGGCGTAGCCGGGAGTACGCGGCCGCCCAGCAGGGCAAGCCGCTCCCGCCGATGAGCGCCGCCGAACAGGCGGAGTGGGATCGCAACGTGGCGCTGATCGGCGGCGAGGACAAACTGCGCGACCTGCGGGTGGAGAAGCAGTTCGATCCGCCGCTGGACCAGCGCCAACTACTCGGCGCCGCCGCCGAATTCGCCCATGACTACAAGGGCGACTGGGGCGTGCTCGACGACGGCATGACGGTGGGGGGAGTGATCGACCTGCTGCTCGGCGGCACCGTATTCCTGATCAACGAGGAAGACGAAGCCGAGGAATACAGCCAGATCCACCGCGACGGCAGCGCGCGCTACCACCAGTTGTTCAGCGCTCCCGACCGGGTGGCGCCGGGCCAGGAAAAGCTGGTGGCGCTGTTCGACGAACAGGTGCACGACTCCCGCGCCTGGTTCATGAACACTTCGGCGATAGGCCCGCGAGAACCTTTCACCGACTACTTCCGCTATCGCCTGGTGCATTTCGACAACGAGTCGAACAAGCGGCTCTCGGTGCTGGCCACCGCCGGGCGGGTGGTAGGCGTCGGGGTGATGCTGGCCAGCGTCGGCCTCAGCATCAAGCGCCGCGATCCGCGGATGCTGCTCGGGCTGTTCCTGCCATCGCTGGCGCGTCCGCTGCTGAGCGGCAAGGTCGGCCTGCCGGAGATCAGTGCCTTCGACCCGCTGACCGGGATCGCCTTGCCGATGGTCGGCGGAGCGGCGCTGGACAACCTGCGGGCCTTCACCCGCGAGCCCGGCGACAAGGTCGAGCAGATCGGCCGGTTGCCGCCACCGCCGCCGCTGGCGGTCGCGGCGGTGCAATCGCCCGCATTGCAGCAGGTGCTGCTGGCTCAGCAGACCGTGGAGGCGCTCAAGGCGCGCGACCTGGGCAGCCTGGCCGGGCTGGTGGCCAAGGCCGAACTCACCCAGGCGCCCGCGGCGGCGACCCCGGCCTGGCTCGCCGAGGCGAAGCAGGCCTTGCAGGACATGGGCACGGAGCCGGCGCAACCGCCGGGCCCCGGCTCGGCGCCGGGCTGGCTGCAGCGCGGCAAGGACCTGATGGAATCGCTTTGAACCTCGACCGGGCGAACGCGGCCGACCTGTCGCCCCGGATCATTCGGCGCGGATGTCGAACCCGCTGCTGGCCTCGCTGACGATGCGGAAGCGCGCGTTGCCGTCGGCGGCGACCCGGGTTCTCAGCTCGCGGTTCAGCAGGCCCTTGCCGCAAAGGGTGTCGTCCTGGGTATCGATGCCGATACCGACCACATGCTCGCCCGCCGGCACCTGGAAGCCGGCTTCCTCGCCGACGCCGATGCGCGCGGCGACCTGGCGGTCGATAAGGAACGCCACGTAGCAGCCGCCGCCGAGGTAGCCATAGTCGCGGTGGACTTCCAGCCGGCCGCCACCGCTCACCGGTTGCTGGTAGCCGAGCAGGCGTTCGGCGGGGATCGCCCGGGTCTTCTCGGCGGGAACCGAGGAACAGCCGGCCAGGAGGAAAAGGATCGCTACGGCGTACATCGGGCGCATGAAGGCTCTCCGTCGAAAGGTTCCCTCAGGCTAGCCCAGTTCCGCTGGAGCGCGGAGCGACGGGGCGGGGTGGGCTAGAATGCCTGGCCTGTTCTCCCGGAGCCGACTACCGATGCGCCAGGCCCTGCTGATCGTCGACGTGCAACCCTGTTTCGCCCCGCCGGACTGGCTGCTGGAAGGCATCGGCCAATTGCTCGGGCGGATGCCCTCGGTGGCCAGCGTCGAGCGCCATGACGAATCCCGTACGCCGTTCCAGCGCCAGCTCGGCTGGCGACCGCCGCTCGACGATGCCTGCCTGGTGGCGGCCGACCGGATCTTCGTCAAGCATGGCTACCTGCCGACGGCGGAACTCGTCGACCATCTGCGTGCGCTGCGAGCGGAACGGGTGCTGGTCTGCGGCATCCAGGCCGACACCTGCGTGCTCGCCGCCGGCTTCGCCCTGTTCGACGCCGGCCTGCAACCGACCCTGGTCGGCGACCTGGTGCTCGGCTCCTCGCTGGATCGCTCGGGGGAGCTGGGTGTGCGCCTGTGGAAGCACCATTTCGGCCAGGTCGTCAGCCTGGCCGAGGTGCTGGCGGATTGAGGCTCAGTGGGGCCGGCTGAGCAGCGCGACCGTGGCCTCGGCATTCATCATCCGCGCCGCCGCCAGCGGCGTCAGCCCGGCGGCGTCCTGGGCGTCACGACGGGCGCCGTGGGCCAGCAGGCTGGCGGCGACCTCGGCCTGGTTGAACATGGCCGCCATCATCAGTGCGGTCTTGCCGTCGGCCGAGGCGCCCTCGACGTCGGCGCCGCCGGCGAGGAGCAGTTCGACCATCGCCAGGTCGCCCTTGAAGGCAGCGCCGGCCAGCGGCGTCTGCCCGGCCAGGTTGCGCAGGTCCGGGTCGGCCTTGTAGGCCAGCAGCAGGCGTACCGTGTCGGCGTGGCCATGGTAGCTGGCCAGCATCAGCAGGCTGTCGCCCTTGTGGTTGCGCAGGTTCGGTGGCAGGCCCTGTTGCAGCAGTTGCTCGAGGCGCTGGCTGTTGCCCTGGCGGGCCAGGTCGAACAGCTGGTGGACGAACTCCTGGGTTTCCATATCCAGTTCTGGGCGAGGGCTATCGGTCATGGGGCTGCTTCCTTGTGAATACCGGGTTTGCCGAATGATAGGCGGCCTTGCCGAGGTGGGCTGTTGAGCATTGCCTATGGGGCGGGTTGGCAAATTCAATCGATGGTTGGGGTGGGAAGGTGCCAGCCTGCTGTGACCGGAAGCCGGCCTGGTTGCGTCGTCTTTACAGTTCGATACGGATATCGGTGGCGAAAACGGGGAAAATAAACCGATCGTGCGCCTATCGGCTGTGCCCGGCGCGCACTCTGGAATATCCTTGTCGCCTTCGATACCACTGAGCGGTGCGCGCGCTTGCCGAAGCGAGGCGGTGGCACACTGCGCAATGGCCGACCTTGTCCGGGCCCTGTACGAAAGCGCGCCGCCAACGTCTTTTCGTAGAGCGCCCGGCATCGCCGCGAGCGAACCCGTTTCCGGTGCCGGCCCCAGGCGGGCACCGCTATGCCTAATCGGCCCCGTTCGACGGCGGCCCAGCGAGAGAAGAGGAACAACTGTGCATAAAGCCGTCATCAGCGGAACCGGTCTTTATACTCCGCCCTACAGCATCTCCAACGATGAGTTGGTGGAGAGCTTCAACACCTTCGTACGCCAGTACAACGACCAGCACGCCGAGGCCATCGCCAAGGGCGAACTGGAGGCGCTGGCCGAGTCCAGCTCGGCGTTCATCGAGAAGGCGTCCGGCATCAAGAGCCGCTTCGTGATGAACAAGGAAGGCATCCTCGACCCGCAGCGCATGGTTCCGTACCTTCCCGAGCGCAGCAACGACGAGTGGTCGATCCTCTGCGAGATGGCCGTGGCCGCCGCCAGGGAGGCGCTGCAGCGTGCCGGCCGCAGCGCCGCCGACATCGACGGGGTGATCGTAGCCTGCTCCAACCTGCAGCGCGCCTACCCGGCGATCGCGGTGGAGGTGCAGGCCGCGCTGGGCATCCAGGGCTACGGCTACGACATGAACGTGGCCTGCTCCTCGGCCACCTTCGGTATCCAGGCCGCCACCACCGCGATCCAGACCGGCCAGGCGCGGGCGATCCTGATGGTCAACCCGGAGATCTGCACCGGCCACCTGAACTTCCGCGACCGCGACAGCCACTTCATCTTCGGCGACGCCTGCACCGCGGTGATCGTCGAGCGCGCCGACCTGGCCGTGTCGAAGCACCAGTTCGACGTCGTCAGCACCAGGCTGCTGACCCAGTTCTCCAACAACATCCGCAACAACTTCGGCTTCCTCAACCGCGCCGACGAGAGCGGTATCGGCAAGCGCGACAAGCTGTTCGTCCAGGAGGGCCGCAAGGTGTTCAAGGATGTCTGCCCGATGGTCGCCGAGCTGATCGGCGAGCACCTGGCGGCCAATGAAATCCAGGTCGCCGAGGTCAAGCGCTTCTGGCTGCACCAGGCCAACCTGAACATGAACCTGCTGATCACCCGCAAGCTGCTCGGTCGCGACGCCGAGGCGCACGAGGCGCCGGTGATCCTCGACAGCTACGCGAATACCAGTTCCGCCGGTTCGGTGATCGCCCTGCACAAGCACCAGGACGACCTGCCCAGCGGCGCCATTGGGGTGCTCAGCTCGTTCGGCGCCGGTTACTCGATCGGTAGCGTGATCCTGCGTAAACACTGATCGTGGCGGCGCCTACCGACGCCGAGCTGCTGCCGCGCCTGCTGGCCGGCGAGCAGCGAGCCTTCCGCGAGCTGGTTGGCGCCTACCAGGGCGCCATGCGGGCCGTGGCCTGGGCGATCATCGGCAGATCGCATACCGAGGAAGTAGTGCAGGACGCCTGGCTCGCGGCGGTTCGCGGGCTGGACGGGTTCCAGGGGCGGTCGAGCCTGAAGACCTGGCTGCTGACCATCACCGCCAATACCGCCAAGAGCCGCTTGCGCCAGGTTCGCCGGGAAGTTTTCCTCGACGACCTGCCAGGGCCCCATGGTACGGTGGATGACCAGCGCTTTGCCGCCGACGGTCACTGGAGCCAGCCGCCGCACGCCTGGCACGAGGATTCGCCGGAAGCCCTGCTCACCGAGGGCGAACTGCGCGATTGCCTGGCCAAGACCCTCAACGGTCTGTCCGAACTGCAGCGCAGCGTGCTGACCCTGCGCGAACGCCAGGGCTTGGAGCTGGAGGAAATCCGTGATCTCCTGGATATCACGCTTTCCAATGTCCGGGTGCTGCTGCATCGCGCCCGCCTGAAGGTCTTCGCCACCCTGGAGCATTTCGAGGAGACCGGCCAATGCTGAGTTGCAAGGAACTGGTCGCCCGGTCCAGCGACTTTCTCGATGGGCAACTGGACTTCCGCGGACAACTGGCGGTGCGCAGCCACCTGCTCATGTGCCGGCATTGCCGGCGCTTCATCCGCCAGATGCGCCTGACCCAGGCGACCGTGCGCCATCTGCCGGAAGGGCAGGGGCCGGAACTCGACCGCCTGGCCGCGCAACTCTCCGAGTTGCGCAAGGACACCGCGCGGCGCTGAGCCGGGGTACCTTCGACACCAAGCCGCCGCCCGCGATTCGTGGGCGGCGGCTTTTTCGTTTCCGCTATCCGGCGTGGGCGAACCGAACCCGGCCTGGCGTGGGCGGCTCTCCCTTCCGCGTGACGAGGTCGAGGAGCGCGGCTGGGCTTGGCGGATATCGCTGCGCGATATGCGCCCTACGGAGGGGCGGCAATCCGTTTCGCTGGGCTGGCATCCGAAGTCGAGGAGAATGCCCGGGACCTGGCGAATATCGCCGCCCGATATTTCTCCAGCAGAGGCAATCCTTGAGTTCAGGCAAAGGGACGGGAAATTTTTTTCGACTCCGCTGTAACGCCGCCGGGGGTGCTCCGTCCATTGGGGCGAGGACGCCATACCGGCGCCCGCTACCAACTTCAGGAGTTACCCATGAAAAAGATTTCCCTCGCTTCTTCCGTCGTCGGTGCTGCTCTGCTCGGCGTAGCCAGTGTCGGCGCGCATGCCGCGCAGAATCCCTTCGCCGTGCAGGAGCTGGGCAGCGGCTACAGCGTGGCTGCCGCCGAGAAGGCCAAGGAAGGTTCCTGCGGCGAGGCCAAGTGCGGTGCCGACAAGGGCAAGCGCGAAGCCTCCAAGGCCGGTCATGAAGGCAGCTGCGGTGCGGATCGCAAGGCCAAGGAAGGTTCCTGCGGTGGCGAGAAGAAGGCCGGCGAAGGCAACTGCGGCGCCGACAAGAAGAAGTCGTAAGGCCTGAGGAGACGGACCATGCAACGGGAATTCGTCAGCGGCGCCGGGCTAGGCCTGCGTCGCGCGCTGCTGGAGCCGCTCGGCGCCGGCGATGAGGTCCGGGTCGACTTCCTCGAGGTCGCCCCGGAGAACTGGATCGGCATCGGCGGCCGTCTCGGCCGCCAGTTCCGCGAGCTGACCGAGCGCCTGCCGTTCCTCTGCCATGGTCTGTCTCTCAACCTCGGCGGCTACGCCCCGCTGGACATGTCGTTGCTGCGCGCGATCAAGGGCTTCATCGGGCAGCATGACATCCGTGCCTACAGCGAGCACCTGTCGGCCTGCGCCGACGACGGCCAGCTCTACGACCTGATGCCGCTGCCGTTCAGCGACGAATCGGTGCGCCGGGTCGCCGAACGGGTCCGGGTGGTACAGGACGTCCTCGAGCGGCCGTTGATCGTCGAGAACGTCTCGGCGTATGCGCGCTTGCCGGGCGAGCTGGAAGAGGTCGATTTCGTCCGCGCGGTACTGGAGGAAGCCGATTGCCAATTGCTGCTGGACGTCAACAACGTCTACGTCAACGCCTGCAACTTCGGTTTCGACGCCCACGCCTACATCGCCGCGATGCCCAGCCGGAGGATCGCCTACCTGCACATGGCCGGGCACGACGAGCAGGGCGCCAGCCTGAAGATCGACACCCATGGCGCGCCGGTCTGCGATCCGGTCTGGGAACTCCTGGCACATGCCTATGCCTGCCATGGCGAACGCCCGACGCTGCTGGAGCGCGATTTCAACCTCCCGCCACTGAGCGAGCTGTATGCCGAAACCGATCGGATCCGCGAGCTGCAGCGGCGCAGCGCTGAAGCGCAACTGCGCAGCCTGGGGTACGGCACATGAACCACACGACCTTGCAACGGCGTTTCGCCGCGCGTATCCGCGATCCGCAGCAGGCCTTGCCGCCCGGCATCGCGACGGAGCGCATGGCGATCTACGAGGAACTGTTCTTCAACAACCTGGACGGTTTCATCAGCAGCGGGTTCCCGGTCCTGCGCCGGTTGTTCGACGAGCCGCGCTGGCATCGCCTGGTGCGTGCCTTCATGCGCGAGCATCGCTGCCGCACACCGTACTTCAGCCAATTGGGCGAAGAGTTCATCGGCTGGCTGCAGGACGGCTACCGCGCGGAGGAGGGCGATCCGCCCTTCCTGCTGGAGCTGGCTCACTACGAGTGGGTCGAGCTGGCCCTGTCGCTGGCCGAGGCGCCTGTCGAGACGCTGCCGCAGGCCTGGTCGTGGTCGCCACTGGCCTGGCCGCTGGCCTATCGCTGGCCGGTCCATCGCCTGGGGCTGAGCCATCGGCCGATGGAACCGCCGGCCGAACCGACCTGCCTGCTGGTCTGGCGCGATCCGGCGGAGCGGGTGCGCTTCCTGCACCTGTCGCCATTCGCCTATCGCCTCGCGCAGCGCCTGAGCGAGGAGGGGGAGGCGCCGGTGGCGCTGCTGCCGTTGTTGCGCGAGTTGGCCGGAAGCTGCGGCCTGAGCGCCGACGCGGAGTATTTCGAAAATGCCTTCGCCTTGCTGGAGGACTGGCACGCCCAGGGCATCCTCATGGGCGAGGGCGCTCTGGAGTGATGATGAAGACTGTCTTCCTGCGTTTACAGCATGCCCTCGACGTCACCCGTCGAGCGGATTTCCTCGCCCCGCTGGCGCTGCGCCTGTACCTGGCGCCGGTGTTCTGGATGGCCGGCTGCCAGAAGCTGGCGGACATGCCGGCCACCATCGAGTGGTTCGGCAATTCCGACTGGGGACTCGGCCTGCCGTTTCCCGAACTGCTGGCCTGGCTCGCCGCGCTGAGCGAGGCCGGTGGCGCCGTGCTGCTGTTGTGCGGCCTGGCCGTGCGCTGGATCAGCCTGCCGCTGATGGTGACCATGCTGGTAGCGATCTTCGCCGTGCACTGGCCGAACGGCTGGCAGGCGATCGCCGATCCGTCCGCGCCGTTCGCCAACGCCCGGGTGCTGGAGGCCGGCGAGAAGCTGGCGCGGGCCCGGGAAATCCTGCGCGAATACGGCAACTACGACTGGCTGACGTCGAGCGGAAGCTTCGCCATCGTCAACAACGGCATCGAGTTCGCCGCGACCTACCTGGTGATGTTGCTCGCGCTGTTCTTCGGCGGCGCCGGCAAGTGGCTTTCTGCTGACTTCTGGATTACTCGAAAATTGCGCTGAGATTTCTACCCATATCGAATAACCCGAAAGGCCCGTAGTAGAGGGTTTTTCGCGTTATTCGCATTGGAGATAAAAAGTTCCTCTGTAATGAAACATTTATCTCCATGCAATTTGGCTGCAATCTGCCATCGCCAAGATTCCCCCCAACACAAAGGGGCCGCCTCACGGCCAGCGCGGAACAAGGGGCGCGCTGTAGCCAGGCACTCGCGTGTTGCCAATGCACACACCATTAAGGGGAAATCTTCGATGATCCGTAAGCACTCGCTCGGCTTCGTTGCCAGCGCTCTGGCTCTGGCCGTATCTGCCCAGGCGTTCGCCGGCACCGTGACCACCGACGGCGCCGATATCGTGATCAAGACCAAGGGCGGCCTCGAAGTCGCCACCACCGACAAGGAATTCAGCTTCAAGCTGGGCGGTCGCCTGCAGGCCGACTACAGCCGTTTCGACGGTTTCTATACCAAGAATGGCAACACCGCCGACGCCGCCTACTTCCGCCGCGCCTTCATCGAACTCGGCGGCACCGCGTACAAGGACTGGAAATACCAGATCAACTTCGACCTGTCGCACAACACCGGCAGCTCCGACAACGGCTATTTCGACGAAGCTTCGGTCACCTACACCGGCTTCAACCCGGTCAACCTGAAGTTCGGTCGCTTCGACCCCGACTTCGGCCTGGAAAAGGCCACCAGCTCCAAGTGGGTGACCGCTCCCGAGCGTAACGCCGCCTACGAACTGGCCGACTGGATCAACACCCACCAGGATGGCATGGGCGCCCAGGTCAACTCGACCCTCGCCGACATGGCCTACCTGTCCGCCGGCGTATCCGCCAAGGACGCCGACGACAGCGACGGCGACAGCGTCAAGCAGTTCAACTTCCGCGGCGTGTTCGCGCCGATGCACGAAGCCGGCAATGTTCTGCATGTCGGCGTGAACTATGCCTACCGCGACCTCGACGACACCGCCTTCGACTCGCGCATCCGTCCGCGCCTGGGCATGCGCGGCATCGCCACCAGCGGCGGCAACGACGCCGGTGACAACGGCAACCGCGCGACCTTCGGCGGTGTCTCCAACTCGCCGGCCGGTTCCTACAAGGACGATAGCGTCTGGGGCCTGGAAGGCGCCTGGGCAATGGGCCCGTTCTCGGCCCAGGCCGAATACCTGGCACGCAAGCTGAAGGCCGATGACAACGCCTACAAGGACATCAAGGCCAAGGGTTACTACGCGCAACTGGCCTACACCCTGACCGGCGAGTCCCGCCAGTACAAGCTGGAGGGCGCCAAGTTCGACTCCGTCAAGCCGGAGAACAAGGAAATCGGCGCCTGGGAAGTGTTCTACCGCTACGACAACATCAAGGTGGAAGACGACAACGTGGTCGCCGATACCGCCACTCGCGAAGTCGGCGACACCAAGGCCAAGGCCCACAACCTGGGCGTGAACTGGTACGTCAACGATGCGGTGAAGATCAGCGCGGCCTACGTCAAGGCGAAGACCGACAAGATCACCAACAACAATGGCGACGATGACGGCGACGGCTTCGTGACCCGTTTGCAGTACGTGTTCTAAGAAGCGACAACGATCTGCTCCTGTTTTCGGCCTCGCTCCGGCGAGGTCTTTTTAATCGCTTCCTTACCCGGTTGCGGCGAAGTTGGCAGCCTGCAACCGGGTCTTTCTTTCGTTACAGGTCTTACCCGCAGGTACTGGCAGGAATATCCGAAAGCCAGGCGGTTATCGGCAGAAACTCTTGGTTTTCATTGCAG
Organism: Pseudomonas sp. HMSC066A08; assembly: GCF_001813025.1. NCBI lineage: Bacteria > Pseudomonadati > Pseudomonadota > Gammaproteobacteria > Pseudomonadales > Pseudomonadaceae > Pseudomonas > Pseudomonas sp. HMSC066A08. The sequence goes on along the minus strand of NZ_KV811348.1, from coordinate 96,297 downwards.
TCATGCAATCTTCGCAAGGTTGCCGCAATATATGAAACAAACTGTTACATCTGTCGCCAGGACCTGATGCCTCTAGGCCTGCGCCCTTATCCGACTGCCTCATCCAGGCGCTATCCGGCTGCCTGTCACAAAAGCTTTCGCGCTTTGCAGTCTCGCTGTCACAACCCATCCAGATGATCCCCCTCCAGCAGCGCCGGCCGGCGACAGAACCGGCCGTTTCCGCGCTGCTCAAGACCATTCGAAATCCGAACAGGGGACTTACCTGATGATTCGCAGACACTCGTGCAAAGGGGTGGGGAGCAGTGTTGCCTGGAGTTTGCTGGGCCTGGCGATTTCCGCGCAGAGCCTGGCCGGGACCGTGACCACCGACGGTGCCGACATCGTGATCAAGACCAAGGGCGGCCTCGAAGTCGCCACCACCGACAAGGAATTCAGCTTCAAGCTCGGCGGCCGCCTGCAGGCCGACTACGGCCGCTTCGACGGCTACTACACGAACAACGGCAATACCGCCGATGCCGCCTACTTCCGCCGCGCCTACCTGGAGTTCGGCGGCACCGTCTACCGGGACTGGAAGTACCAGATCAACTACGACCTGTCGCGCAACGTCGGCAACGACAGCGCCGGCTACTTCGACGAAGCCTCGGTCACCTATACCGGCTTCAACCCGGTCAACCTGAAGTTCGGCCGCTTCTACACCGACTTCGGCCTGGAAAAGGCCACCAGCTCCAAATGGGTCACCGCGCTGGAGCGCAACCTCACCTACGACATCGCCGACTGGGTCAACGACAACGTCGGTACCGGTATCCAGGCCAGCTCGGTGGTGGGCGGCATGGCTTTCCTCTCGGGCAGCGTGTTCAGCGAGAACAACAACGATACCGACGGCGACAGCGTCAAGCGCTACAACCTGCGCGGCGTGTTCGCGCCGCTGCACGAGCCGGGCAACGTGGTGCACCTGGGCCTGCAATACGCCTATCGCGACCTGGAGGACAGCGCGGTGGATACCCGGATCCGCCCGCGCATGGGCATGCGCGGCGTCTCCACCAATGGCGGCAACGATGCCGGCAGCAATGGCAACCGCGGTCTGTTCGGCGGCAGTTCGGCAGTCGAGGGGTTGTGGAAGGACGACTCGGTCTGGGGCCTGGAAGGCGCCTGGGCGCTGGGTGCCTTCTCGGCCCAGGCCGAGTACCTGCGGCGCACGGTCAAGGCCGAGCGCGACCGCGAGGATCTCAAGGCCTCCGGCTATTACGCGCAACTGGCCTACACCCTCACCGGCGAGCCGCGCATCTACAAGCTGGACGGCGCCAAGTTCGACACCATCAAGCCGGAGAACAAGGAAATCGGCGCCTGGGAGCTGTTCTACCGCTACGACTCGATCAAGGTCGAGGATGACAACATCGTCGTCGACAGCGCCACCCGCGAGGTCGGCGACGCCAAGGGCAAGACCCATACCCTGGGCGTCAACTGGTACGCCAACGAGGCGGTGAAGATTTCCGCCAACTATGTCAAGGCGAAGACCGACAAGATCAGCAATGCCAACGGCGACGATAGCGGCGATGGCCTGGTGATGCGTCTGCAGTACGTGTTCTGAGGCGGTCGGACCCCGTCCGGCGGGCGGGGTTCGTTTCCGCAGGATGTTACCCGCGTCATGAAATTGCCTGGTGGATGTCCGGGCGGGCCGCCCAGCTTGACCCAGGGCACAGATCGCATGGCGGCATCTGGCTATGCTGGTCCCTCGGAAACGCTCTGGGAGGGACTGATGATCGGCTGGGGACGTGCCTGTATTGGCGTCGGGGGGCTGTTGTTGCTGGGCCAGTTGCTGGGGGGCGCCCTCCTGCTCGCGGATGACGGCGAAGCGACGCTGGCGGTCGAGCACTTCTGGCAATTCGTCTTCCTGATCCCGGCGATCCTGGTGGCACTGGGAATGTTCGTCCTGCAGCATCATGTGGGTTCCTTCGCCCAGTTGTACCGCCGGCGTCTCGATGGCGCTTCCTACCTGCTGGTCTCCTGCGGCATCGCCCTGGTCCTGGGCAAGCTCTGCGTCCTGCTGCTCGTCTGAGCCCCTCGCGCGGCCCGGCATGTCCGGGTTTGCCCGAGGCATTCAGCTTCCTGATTTAGCCGGAGGCCGCTGAAACCCTTGGTTACACTGGCCTTCATCACACGAACAGGAAGGCAGGACCCCTATGCAAAACCGCATGATGATCACTGGTGCCGGCTCCGGGCTGGGGCGCGAAATCGCCCTGCGCTGGGCGCGTGACGGCTGGCGCCTGGCGCTGGCCGACGTCAACGAGGCCGGCCTGGCGGAAAGCCTGAAACTGGTGCGCGAGGCGGGTGGCGATGGCTTCACCCAGCGTTGCGACGTACGCGACTACAGTCAACTGACCGCGCTGGCGCAGAGCTGCGAGGAGAAGTTCGGCGGCATCGACGTCATCGTCAACAACGCCGGGGTGGCCTCCGGCGGTTTCTTCGGCGAGCTGTCCCTGGAGGACTGGGACTGGCAGATCGCGATCAACCTGATGGGCGTGGTCAAGGGCTGCAAGGCCTTCCTGCCGCTGCTGGAGCGAAGCAAGGGCAAGATCGTCAACATCGCCTCGATGGCGGCGTTGATGCAGGGCCCGGCGATGAGCAACTACAACGTGGCCAAGGCCGGGGTGGTGGCGCTTTCGGAAAGCCTGCTGGTAGAGCTGGCGCTGGTCGAGGTCGGCGTCCACGTGGTCTGCCCTTCGTTCTTCCAGACCAACCTGCTGGACTCTTTCCGCGGCCCGAGCCCCGAGATGAAGCACCAGGTCGGCAAGCTGCTGGAGAGTTCGCCGATCAGCGCCGCCGACATCGCCGACTACATCCACGCCGAAGTGGCCAAGGGCAGTTTCCTGATCCTGCCCCACGAGCAGGCGCGGATGGCCTGGAGGATCAAGCAGCAGAATCCCCAGGCGATCTATGACGAGATGACCGCGATGGCCGGCAAGATGCAGGCCAAGCGTCAGCGCCAGGCCTGAGTGGAAATGGCTGCAGGCCAGCAGGGGCGAGGCTTTGCATCATTTCGGTGCGGCGCAGATAGTGCTTGCCCAAGGCGGTGCGATCGAGTAGCTTGAGTCACCGGCCTGCCTGCCGAAGTACGTTGGACCCCACAAGAAGCCTCGCTCATTTGCGAGGCTTTTTGCTTTTCCGGCCTCGCGCCCTGTGCTAGAAGGCTGCCTCTGCGAGTCCGTTCTGTTCTGGAGTACCCCTGTGGAGTCTGAATCCATCGTCTATGGCTGCATCCGCGACTGGCCGGGCGATTCGATGGAGCGGCGCATGCGTCGTGCCGCCAACCGCCGCGTGCTGGACAGCCTGCCGGGCGGCGAGGCCTGGCCGTTCCTCGGACGCGAGATGTTCAGCCGCTGCGAGCAGTCCGGGGCCGGGCTCTACCAGACCCAGATCATCCACTTCGGTGCCAGCTACCAGGCCATCGAATACGAATGGAGCCTGTGGGTCGAGCAGTTCGAGGCGTTGCTCAGGCGCCTCTACTGGGCCAGCGCGGTGGTCCACCTGGAGACCGAAGTGAACGGCAGCCATACCTTTCGCTGGGAGTCCGAGCGTGGCTTCCATACCCCCCAGGAGAGCGACCTGCAGGTCCGCTGCGCCTGGGAGCGGGAGGGCGGGCGGCGGTGATCAACTACCTCTGGTTCGTCCTCGCGGCGTTCTGCGAGATCGCCGGCTGCTACGCCTTCTATCTCTGGCTGCGGCTGGGCAAGAGCGCCCTGTGGGTGCTGCCCGGCCTGCTCAGCCTGACCCTGTTCGCCTTGCTGCTGACCCGCGTGGAGGCCAGCTACGCCGGCCGCGCCTATGCCGCCTATGGCGGCATCTACGTCGCCGCGTCGCTGTTCTGGCTGGCTTTCGTCGAGCGCTCGCGGCCGCTATGGAGCGACTGGCTGGGCGTGGCCTTGTGCGTGGTCGGTGCCAGCGTCGTGCTGTTCGGCCCGCGCCTGTCGCAGTGACTCAGGCGGGGTGGGCGGCGCGCCCGTCACGGGCGCCGGACCCCGCCGTCCCGGGCCGCCGCACCCCGAACCGGCGGATCACTGCGAAGTGTTGCGCTGCACGTCGCCTTTTTCCTGATCCAGTTCCTTGAGCATCTGCGCGTAGGCATCGCAATCGCTCGGCCGGTTCTGTTCCGAGCGGGCTTCCTGGCGCTGGCGCAACTGCTCGTTGAGTTCCCTGGCCCGCTGCGGGTTCTTCTGGGTGATCGAGGCGACCTTGGTGGCGACTTCCTTGCCCATCTTTTCCGCCTCCGCTTCGGAACAGGCGAAGACCGGCGTGGCGACCAGCAAGGCGCAGGCGCTGGCGAGGGCGAAAAGCGGTTTCATGGCGTACTCCTGTGGGGTGGTCCTGAGCGGTGGAGCCCGGTCGAACCGACAAAGTTCAGCCGCAACGCCGGACGGCGACCGATTCGAACCCTCGCGGCGGGTTGCGGGTCGCACGCATAGAGAGGGTGCGAAGGACCCTCGTCGCTTATGCCGCAGGAGGTGTGCCATGACTCACGATTGGGATCTGGTCGAACGGTTGCTGCTGGAGGTCCGGCAGTCCGCCCACGAGAACTTCGCCCCGCGCGCCCATGCCGAACGCCTGGCCGAGGAACGCTCCCAGGCCGGGCAGCGGGTCGGTGACATGGATGCGTTGAAGCAGAAGGCCGCCGACTACGAGGCGATCCTGCTGGAGGGCGGCTTCATCGAGCCGCGTCCGGAGGAGCAGGGCGGCAATGGCGAGAACTTCGTCCTCACGCCGCGCGGCGAGCGCCTGCTCGGCCTGATCGGCGGCGAGACGCCGAAGGCCGCCGAGGCTCGCCGGCTGCTCGAGGAGAACGGCAGCCAAGCGCTGCACGCCGAGCGCTTCGATCGTTTCGTCGCCGGGCTCTGAAACTGCGCCCGACGGGCGATCGGCGGGGCTTGTGAGTCGCCCGCGGCGCCACCATAGTGCGGAGCATGATGCCTATTTCATCCTCTTCCGCCCGCCGCGCCGAGCCGGCTCCGCGGCCCCTGGCGGAGTTCCATCCCGCCGTCCGCCAGTGGTTCGAACGCCACTTCGCCGCGCCCACGCCGGCCCAGGTCGAGGCCTGGCCGGCGATCCGCGAGGGGCTTTCGACCCTGGTCGCCGCGCCCACCGGTTCGGGCAAGACCCTGACCGCCTTCCTCGCCGCCATCGATGCCCTGGTGGTAGAGGGGCTGGCCGCCGACGGCGAGCTGGCGGATGCCACCCAGGTGGTCTATGTCTCGCCGCTGAAAGCGCTGTCCAACGACATCCGCATCAACCTGGAGCAACCGCTGGCCGGCATCCGCGAGGAACTGGCGCGTCTCGGCCTGCCCGACGTCGATATCCGTAGCGCGGTGCGCACCGGCGATACGCCGCAGGTCGAACGCGGAGCGATGCGCAAGCGCCCGCCGCACATCCTGGTCACCACGCCCGAATCGCTGTACATCCTGCTCGGCTCGGAGTCGGGCCGGCAGATGCTCGCCGGGGTGCGCAGCGTGATCGTCGACGAGATCCATGCCCTGGCCGGCAGCAAGCGCGGCAGCCACCTGGCGCTGTCGCTGGAGCGCCTGCAAGCGCTGTGTCCGCGACCGCTGCTGCGGATCGGGCTGTCCGCCACGCAGAAGCCGATCGAGAAGGTCGCGCGCTTCCTCGTCGGCGCCAGCGGCAATCCGCGCGATCCGGCCTGCCGGATCGTCGACATCGGCTATACGCGCCCACGCGACCTCGGCATCGAGGTACCGCCGGTGGCGCTGGAAGCGGTGATGTCCAACGACACCTGGGAGCTGGTCTACGACCGCCTGGCGCGTCTGGCCTGCGAGCACCGCACCACCCTGGTGTTCGTCAACACCCGGCGCATGGCCGAGCGGGTCACCCGCTTCCTCGCCGAACGTCTCGGCAGCCGCCAGGTGGCGGCCCACCACGGCAGCCTGGCCAAGGAGCTGCGCCTGGATGCCGAGCAGCGCCTCAAGGCCGGGCAATTGAAGGTACTGGTGGCGACCGCCTCGCTGGAGCTGGGCATCGATATCGGCGACGTCGAGCTGGTCTGCCAGTTGTCGTCGCCGCGCTCCATCGCCGCCTTCCTGCAGCGGGTCGGGCGCTCCGGGCACAGCGTCGGCGGCACCCCCAAGGGCCGGTTGTTCCCGACCTCCCGCGACGACCTGGTGGAATGCGCGGCGCTGCTCGACAGCGTGCGCCGTGGCGAGCTGGACAGCCTGGTGCTGCCGCGCCAGCCGCTGGACGTGCTGGCGCAGCAGATCGTCGCCGAAGTGGCCTGCCAGGAGTGGCGCGAGGACGACCTCTATCGCCTGGTGATCCGCGCCGAGCCCTACGCCGGGCTGGAGCGCGAACGCTTCGACGAAGTCCTGCGGATGCTCGCCGAGGGCTACCACTCACGCCTCGGCGTGCGCGGCGCCTATCTCCATCGCGATGCGCTCAACGGCCTGCTCCGTGGCCGCCGTGGCGCGCGTCTGACCGCGCTGACCTCGGGCGGGACCATTCCCGATACCGGCGACTACAGCGTGCTGCTGGAGCCGCAGGGCCTGCTGGTGGGGACGGTCAACGAAGATTTCGCGGTGGAGAGCCTGGCCGGCGACGTGTTCCAGCTGGGCAACGCCTCGTACCGTATCATCCGCATCGAGCCGGGACGGGTGCGGGTCGAGGACGCCCAGGGCCAGCCGCCGAACATTCCGTTCTGGCTGGGCGAGGCGCCGGGGCGCAGCGGCGAGCTGTCGGCCAGCGTGGCGCGCCTGCGCGACACCCTCGACGAGCTGCTCGGCGAAGGCCAGGCATTGCCGGAAGGGCAGCGGCTGGAGCCAGCCATCGCCTGGCTCGGCGCCACCCTCGGGCTGGACGATGGCGCCGCGCGGCAGATCGTCGAGTACCTGGCCCGCGCCCGCCAGGCCCTGGGTGGCCTGCCCGGGAGCCGGCGGCTGGTGATGGAGCGCTTCTTCGACGAATCCGGCGGCATGCAACTGATCATCCACAGTCCCCACGGCAGCCGCCTCAACCGCGCCTGGGGCCTGGCGCTGCGCAAGCGTTTCTGCCGCAGCTTCAACTTCGAGCTGCAGGCGGCGGCCACCGAGGACGCGATCATCCTCTCGCTGTCCACCAGCCACAGCTTTCCCCTCGACGAGGTCTGGCGCTACCTGCATTCGGCGAGCGCCGAGCACCTGTTGGTACAGGCCGTGCTCGACGCGCCGCTGTTCGGCGTGCGCTGGCGCTGGAACCTGACCACCTCGCTCGGTTTGCCGCGCTATGCCGGCGGTCGCAAGGTGCCGCCGCAACTGCTGCGGATGAAGAGCGAGGATCTGCTGGCCAGCGTGTTCCCCGACCAGGTGGCGTGCCTGGAGAATATCGTCGGCGAGCGCGAGGTGCCCGATCACCCGCTGGTGGCGCAGACCCTCGACGACTGCCTGCACGAGGCGATGGATTGCGACGGCTGGCTGGCCCTGCTGCGCGACATGGAGAGCGGCGCGGTGGACTTGCTGGCGCGCGACCTGCCGGCGCCTTCGGCGTTGGCGGCGGAGATACTGACCGCGCGTCCCTACGCCTATCTCGACGATGCGCCGCTGGAGGAGCGGCGTACCCAGGCGGTACAGAATCGCCGCTGGAGCGATCCCGAGTCCGCCGACGACCTCGGCGCCCTGGACCTTGAGGCGATCGAGGCGGTGCGTGGCGAGGCCTGGCCGGAAGCGCGCAACGCCGACGAGATGCATGAGGCGCTGAACAGCCTGGGCTTCCTCACCTCGGGCGAGGCCGAGGCCAATCCGGGTTGGGGGGGATGGCTTGCGCAATTGTCGGAGCAACGCCGCGCCGGACGCCTGGACTGCGCAGGCAGTACTCTCTGGCTAGCGGCGGAGCGCCTGCCGGCGATGCGCCTGGTGCATCCCGCGGCGAAGGTGCCCGACGCTTTCCAGGCGCCTCGCGGCTATCCGCCGCCGGACTCGGCGGAAGCGGCGACCGTGGAGCTGACCCGCGCCCGCCTGGGTGGCTTCGGGCCACGCACGGCCGGGCAGTTGGCGGCCGACCTGGGCATCGGCCTGGCCGACCAGTTGTACGCCTTGGCCGCCCTGGAGCGGGAGGGCTATGTGCTGCGTGGCCGCTTCAGTCCTGGCGCGACGGAAGAGGAGTGGTGCGAACGCCATCTGCTGGCGCGCATCCATCGCTATACGGTGAGGCGCCTGCGCCGGGAAATCGAGCCGGTGGAGCGCGCCGATTTCATGCGTTTCCTGTTCGACTGGCAGCGCCTGGCGCCGGGCACCCGTGGCCGGGGTGCGGAGTCCCTGGCTACTGTGGTCGAGCAGTTGGAAGGCTTCCAGGCCGCGGCGGCCGCCTGGGAAAGCGAACTGCTGGCAGCGCGGGTGGCCGACTACGCCAGCCATTGGCTGGACCAGCTGTGTCGTTCCGGACGCATCGTCTGGGCGCGCCTGGCCGGACGCAGCAAGGCCGCCGGCGGTCCGCTGCGCAGCGCGCCGATCGTGCTCCTGCCGCGCCGTGAGCTGGGGCTCTGGAGCGTCCTGCAGCGCGACGCGCCGGAGCCGGAACTGTCGCCGCGCGCGGCCAGGGTACTGGAGGTACTGCGCGAGCAGGGTGCATCGTTCTTCGACGAACTGAGCCAGGACGCCCACCTGCTGCGCAGCGAGCTGGAGAACGCCCTCGGCGAGCTGGTCTCGGTCGGCCGGGTCAACGCCGACAGCTTCGCCGGGCTGCGTACCCTGCTGATGCCGGCGGACAAGCGCAGCCGCCAGGAGCGCCGCTCGCGCGGTCTGCCGGGCGGCATGCAGGACGCCGGGCGCTGGGCGCCGCTGCGCCGGGCGAAGGCGGAAGAGGCGGGGCAGCGTTTGCCGACGGAGGTCCTCGAACATGTCGCCCGGACCTTGCTGCGGCGCTATGGGGTGGTCGCCTGGCGCCTGCTGGAGCGCGAGGCCGACTGGCTGCCGCCGTGGCGCGAGCTGCTGCGCGTCTACCATCGCCTGGAAGCGCGCGGCGAGATTCGCGGCGGGCGCTTCATCGCCGGCCTGGCCGGTGAGCAGTTCGCCTTGGCGGAAGCGGTCGGCCTGTTGCGCGAGGTGCGCAAGCGACCGCCGGATGGAGCGATGCTGGTGGTGTCGGCGGTCGATCCGTTGAACCTGGTCGGCGGCCTGCTACCCGGCGAACGGGTGCCGGCGGTGACCGGCAACCGCCTGCTCTATCGAGACGGAGCGCCGCTGGCGGCGCTGGTAGCCGGCAAGGTGCGGATGCTCGCGGAAGTCGACGGCGAGACCGCGCAGCAGATCCGTGCGCTGCTGATCCGCCGTCACTGAGGCCCGCTCAGCGCAGGCTCAGATGGCGGCTGAGCAGGGCCCGCAACGCGGCCGGCTTGACCGGCTTGGACAGGTAGTCGAGGCCGGCGGCGTGGATCTCCGCCACCAGTTCCGGCCGCGCGTCGGCGCTGATCACCACGCCCGGCACCGGTTCGCCCAGGCGCGTGCGCAGCCAGGCCATCAGTTGCGTACCGGTCTCGCCGTCGTCCAGGTGATAGTCGATCAACGCCAGTTGCGGGCGCATCTCGCTGTCCAGCAGCGTGGCGCATTCCTCGCGGCTGCGCGCGGTCCAGACCTGGCAGCCCCAGCGGCTGAGCAGGCTGTTCATGCCGGCGAGGATGCTGTCCTCGTTGTCCACGCAGAGCACCTGGGCGCCGTTCAACGCCTGCGCCGGTTCGGCCTTGTGGCCGTTGGCCAGGGCCGGCGGCGCCTGCCGCGCCAGCGGTACGCGGACGCTGAAGACGCTGCCCTTGCCCGGCCAGGAACGTACTTCCAGCGGATGGCCGAGGACCTTGCAGAGCCGGTCGGCGATCGCCAGGCCGAGACCGAGGCCTTTCTCCGCGCGGGTCTGGTGGCTGTCCAGGCGCTTGAACTCTTCGAAGATGACTTTCTGCTTGTCCGGTGGGATGCCCGGCCCCTGGTCCCAGACTTCCAGGCGCAGGTAGCCGTCCTCGCGGCGCACGCCGAGCAGCACGTGGCCCTTGGCGTAGCGGAAAGCGTTGGTCAGGAAGTTCTGCAGGATGCGCCGCAGCAGCTTGATGTCGCTGTCCACCCGCAGTTGGCTGCCGCGCAGGCGGAAATGCAGGCCCTGTTCCTGGGCCAGCGCCTTGAACTCGACGCCGAGGGCATCGTAGAGGTTGTTCAGCGGGAACGGGTTGCGTTCGGCGCTGACCCGGCCGCTTTCCAGGCGCGAGATGTCCAGCAGGTCGGTGATCAGGTCCTCGGCGGAACGTAGCGACGAGTCGAGGTGCTGCACCAGGTCGCGGACCTCGCCGGGCAGCGCGTCCTGGTGGGCGAGGGCGGCGGAGAACAGCCGCGCGGCGTTCAGCGGCTGCATCAGGTCGTGGCTGACGGCGGCGAGGAAGCGGGTCTTCGACTGGTTGGCGGCCTCGGCGTTGCTCTTCGCCTCGCTGAGTTCCTGGTTCAACTGCGAGAGTTCCTGGGTACGCTCCTGGACCCGTTGTTCCAGCGACTCGTTGGCGCCCTTGAGGCCCTGTTCGGCCTCGCGGTAGGCGGTGATATCGGTGAAGCTCATGACGAAGCCGCCGCCGGGCATCGGGTTGCCGATCAGCTCGATGACCCGGCCGTTGGGGAACAGCCGCTCGGAGGTGTGCGGAGTGCCCTGGCGCATCCAGTACAGGCGCTTGGCCACGTGCATGTCCGGATCGCCGGGCCCGCACAGACCGCGATCGGCGTTGTAGCGGATGATGTCGGCGATCGGCCGGCCGACGTAGATCAGCCCGTCCGGGTACTCGAACAGCTCCAGGTAGCGGTGGTTCCAGGCCACCAGCCGCAGCGACTGGTCGACCACGCTGATGCCCTGGGTGATGTTCTCGATCGCGCCCTGCAGCAGGGCGCGGTTGAATTGCAGCACCTCGGAGGCTTCGTCGGCGATCCGCACCACGTCCTCCACCTGCATCTCGCGCCCTTCGATGGCGGCCTTCACCACCGCCCGCGCCGAGGACGCGCCGAGGACCCCGGCGAGCAGGCGCTCGGTGTGCGCGATCCACTCGTTGTTGGCGGTCTGGTTCGGGGTGAAGCCCTTGCCCTGGCGGTAGGCGAAGCGGATGAAGCTTTGCCGCGCGCGTTCCTCGCCGACGAAACGCGCGGCGAGCATCAGCAGGTCTTCCACCTGCACCGCGAGCATGAAACGCGAGTTCTGCCGCTGGGAAATCTCCTGGCCGATGAAGCGGCTGGCCTGCCAGTGCTCGGACACGCGGGTGCGCGAGAGCACCGAGACCAGGCCGAACAGGGCGAAGTTGCCGACCAGCGAGATCAGCACGCCCTGGGTCAGCGGCTCGATCGGCAGGCCGAAGGGATTGCTTGCCAGCCAGGTCAGGCCGGGGATGCGCTCCAGCGGCCAGCCGAGGCCCTTGGCCACCACCGGCAGGACCAGCGTATAGGCCCACAGCAGCGAGCCGGCGGCGAGGCCGGCGAAGACCCCGCGGCGGTTGGCCTGTTTCCAGTACAGCGCGCCGATCATGGCCGGGCCGAGCTGAGCGATGGCGGCGAAGGCGATCTGGCCGATGGTCGCCAGGCTGGCGCTGGAGCCGAGCAGGCGGTAGGCCACGTAGGCGAGCAGCAGGATCACTGCGATGCTCACCCTGCGCACGGTCAGCAGCCAGTGACGGAAGGCCTCGAAGGGCCGTTCGGTGTCCTTTTCCCGGCGTCGCAGCAGCCACGGCAGGAGCATGTCGTTGGAGACCATGGTCGACAGCGCCACGCTGGCGACGATGACCATTCCGGTGGCGGCCGAGGCGCCGCCGATGAATGCCAGCAGGGCCAGCGCCGGGTGCGCCTCGGCCAGCGGCAGGCTGATGACGAAGGAGTCCGGCATTACCCCGGCGGGCAGGTGCAACTGGCCGGCGAGGGCGATCGGCACCACGAACAACGCGGCCAGCACCAGGTAGATAGGGAACACCCAGCGCGCCAGGTTGAGGTCGCGCGGCTCGATGTTCTCCACCACGGTGACGTGGAATTGCCGCGGCAGGCACATGATCGCGGTCATTGCCACGCCGGTCTGCAGCAGCATCGCCGGCCAGTGCACGGTCTCTTCCCAGTAGTCCGCCAACTGCGGCGCGGCGCGGGCCTGGGAGAAGAGATCGGCGAAGCCGTCGTAGAGGCCGAAGGTGACGAAGATGCCCACGGCGAGGAAGGCGGTGAGCTTGACCAGCGACTCGAAGGCGATGGCCAGGACCATGCCGCGGTGGTGTTCGGTGACATCCAGGCTGCGGGTACCGAAGACGATGGTGAACAGCGCCAGCACCAGCGACACGATCAGCGCCGTGTCCTGGGCGCGGGTTCCGGTGGAGTCGGCGCCGGAGCCGATCAGCAGGTTCACCCCGAGGACGATGCCTTTCAGTTGCAGGGCGATGTAGGGCAGCACGCCGACCATGCAGATCAGCGCCACCACCACCGCCAGCGCCTGCGACTTGCCGTAGCGGGCGGCGATGAAGTCGGCGATGGAGGTGATGTTCTCCTGCTTGCTGATCATGATCATCTTCTGCAGCACCCAGGGCGCGAACAGCATCAGCAGCACCGGTCCGAGGTAGATCGGCAGGAACGACCAGAGCTGGTCGGTGGCCTGGCCGACCGCGCCGAAGAAGGTCCAGCTGGTGCAGTACACTGCCAGGGAGAGGCTGTAGACCCAGGCGCGCAGGCGGGGTGAGAGCGGGGTGCGGCGACGGTCGCCATAGAAGGCGATGGCGAACAGGATGGCCATGTAGACCAGGGCGACCACGGCGATCAGCCCGATGGACAGCGACATGCGAACTCCGATGATGTCCCCCGCGTGAAGCTGGCGTGAGGCGGGGGTCTTGCTTTCGCGCCAGTTTCGCACTTGTCGGCCCGCGCGTCAGGCCGCCTGCGACCAAGGTCGCACGCATGCTTGAGCCGGACGCGCGGAGTTGGTAGCGTGCCGGGCTGCGTGAGCGCGGACGGCCCCGGCGGCCGGCTGTCCGTTCATCGTAGCCGGTTTCGGCTGCGGCACTAAACGCGGCCGCTACGCTCTGATGGGAGCGGAGTTTTGCGTCGATGTCGAGGAGGGCGCCCATGTTCAAGCCGCTACCGATCACCCTGCAGCGCGGAGCCTTGCGTCTCGAGCCGCTGGTGGAAGCGGACATTCCCGAGCTGGTGAGCCTCGCCGAAGCCAACCGCGAGGCGCTGCAGTACATGGACGGACCGACGCGGCCGGACTGGTACCGCCAGAGCCTCGCCGAGCAGCGCGAGGGCAGGGCGTTGCCGCTCGCCGTCCGCCTCGGCGTGCAACTGGTCGGGACCACGCGCTTCGCCGAATTCCTTCCCGCATTGCCGGCCTGCGAGATCGGCTGGACCTGGCTCGACCAGGCCCAGCACGGCAGCGGCCTGAACCGCATGATCAAGTACCTGATGCTCAAGCATGCCTTCGACAACCTGCGCATGGTCCGCGTGCAGCTCAGCACGGCGGCGAGCAACCTGCGCGCCCAGGGCGCCATCGACAAGCTCGGCGCGCAGCGCGAGGGCGTGCTGCGCAACCACCGGCGGCTGGCCGGCGGGCGGCTAGACGACACCTTCGTCTACAGCATCACCGACCACGAATGGCCGCAGGTCAAGGCGGCGCTGGAAGCCAGCTTCACCGGCTGAAGCCGGTTCCGTCGCTCCTACGGTATGCTGGGCGGCCCGTCCGGACGGGCGAACGAGGAGACGGCAGTGCCGGACGAGACGAGCGGAGAACACACGCATTTCTGGCGCGCCGCCGAACTGGGCGGCGTCGAACTGCTGCACGCGCGCTATGTGGAGCAGCGCTTCGCGCCGCATGTGCACAGCAGCTTCGCCCTGGTCATCATCGAGCAGGGCGCGCAGCGCTTCCGCCATCGTGGCGGCGAGCACCTGGCCCCGCTGGGCAGCATGGTGCTGATCAACCCCGACGAAGTGCACACCGGCTCCAAGGCCCATGATGCCGGTTGGCTCTATCGCGGCTACTACCCGGAAATGGAGCAGATCGACGGGATTCTCGACGAGTTGGAAATCCATCATGGCGGCGTGCCGCGTTTCGCCGACAGCGTGATCCACGACCAGCCCCTGGCGCGCGCCTTCGTCCACTTGCACCGCCTGCTGGCCGAGCATGCCGGCAGCCTGGAAACCCAGACCCGCTGGCGCGAGACGATGCTCGCCCTGTTCCGTCGCCACTCCCGCCTGCCAGAAGCGCCGAAGGCCGGGCAGGAGCCGTTGGCGGTGGCCCGCGCCCGCGAACTGCTGGCGGCGCGGTTGCTCGATCCGCCTTCACTGGAGGAACTGGCGGCGGCGGTCAATCTATCCCCCTTCCATTTTGCCCGGGTCTTCCGTCGCGCCACCGGCATGCCGCCCCACGCCTGGCTCAGGCAGCGCCGCCTGGAGCAGGCCAGGGCACTGCTCAAGAGCGGCCGGGCGCCGCTGGAGGTGGCTCTGGAGCTGGGCTTCGCCGACCAGAGCCACCTCGGTCGCCAGTTCAAGCAGGCCTACGGCGTGGCACCGGGTGAATACCGCTCGGCCTGCGCGCGCTCGTCCTTGACGACATACGAATAAGTCAAGCTCACATTTGCAAATCATTTGTATTTACGTTCTTTACGATTTGCCGTAATTTTGCGCCCCACTTTTTCCTGCGTCCCTGGGGGAGCCTCGATGTCGTCCGTGAGTTCGTTGTCGCGCCTGGCCGTCGCCATCGCGCTGGGTGTGTCCATGCAGGCGGCGCAGGCCGAAGAGGAAGCCAAGGAACTGGGCACGGTCACCGTGGTCGGCGACTGGCTGGGCGAAGCCGACCAGGCGGTGGTGCAGAACCATCCCGGCGCGCGTAGCGTGGTGCGTCGTCGGGAAATGCTCGAGACCGGTGCGCAGAACGTCCGCGACGTGCTGCGCAAGGTGCCCGGCGTGCAAGTGCAGGACAACAACGGTACCGGCGGCAGCGACATCTCCCTGAACGTCGGGGTGCGTGGCCTGACTTCGCGCCTGTCGCCGCGCTCTACGGTGATGATCGACGGCGTGCCGGCGGCGGTGGCGCCCTACGGCCAGCCGCAGCTGTCGATGATGCCGCTGTCCATCGGCAACCTGGAAAGCACCGACGTCGTGCGCGGCGCCGGCTCGGTGCGCTACGGCCCGCAGAACGTCGGCGGGGTGATCAACTTCGTGACCCGGGCGATTCCGGAGAAGTTCTCCGGCGAAATCGGCACCACCATCGAGCATGCCGGCCACGGCGGCTGGAAGAAGCTCAACCAGGCGTTCCTCGGCGGGACCGCCGACAACGGCCTGGGCGTGGCGCTGCTGTATTCCGGGGTGAAGGGCGCCGACTACCGCGACGGCAACAACGACAACGATATCGACGACGTGCTGCTCAAGACCCATTGGCAGCTCAGCGACAGCGACCAGTTGGCGGCCAACTTCCACTACTACGACGCCTACGCCGATATGCCGGGCGGCCTGACCCAGGCGCAGTACGACGACGATCCCTTCCAGTCGGTGCGCGACTGGGACAATTTCCGTGGTCGGCGCAAGGACTTCTCGCTGAAGTACACCCGCCAGGTCGACGACCTCACCCAGTTCGAGGTGCTCACCTACTACAGCGACAGTTTCCGCGGCAGTAGCATCGCCGCGCGCAACCTCAGGACCATTACCTCGTACCCGCGCGACTACCATGTGTTCGCGGTGGAGCCGCGGGTCTCGCGGATATTCTTCGCCGGCCCGACCACCCAGGAGGTCGGCTTCGGCTACCGCTACCTGAAGGAAGCGATGAACGAGCGCGCCAGCCAACTGGCCCTGGTCGACAATGTGCCGACTGTGCGTCCCGGCTCGGACGGCCATACCTACCAGGACCGTACCGGCGGTACCGAGGCCAGCGCCTTCTACATCGACGACAAGATCGATGTCGGCAACTGGACCATCACCCCCGGCATCCGCTTCGAGAAGATCGACAGCGACTGGCGCGACCGCCCGGTGCTCGGCCTGAACGGCAGGCTGGTGCAGGAGAAGAAGCGCAGCAAGGACTACAACGAACCGCTGCCGGCGCTGAGCCTGATGTATCACTTGAGCGACGAGTGGAAGCTGTTCGCCAACTACTCCGAATCGTTCGGCAGCCTGCAGTACTTCCAGCTCGGCCAGGGCGGCAGCGGCAACGATACCGCCGCCGGCCTGGAGCCGGAGAAGGCCAAGACCTACGAACTGGGCACGCGCTACGACAACGGCAGCTGGGGCGGCGAGATCACGCTGTTCTACATCGACTTCGACGACGAGCTGCAGTACGTCAGCAACGACGTCGGCTGGACCAACCTCGGCGCCACCAAGCACCAGGGCATCGAGACTTCCGGCCACTATGACTTCGCCGCTCTCGATCCGCGCCTGGACGGCCTGTCGGTCTACGGCAGCCTCACCTATACCCGTGCCACCTACGAAGGTGACATTCCCTCCTTCAAGGGGCGCGACCTGCCGCTCTACTCGCGCCAGGTGGCCACCGCCGGGGTGCGCTACGAGGTCGACCGCTGGACCTACAACCTCGACGCCTTCGCCCAGTCCATGCAGCGTGCGCCAGGGCTGAGCACCGACAGCCAGGGCAACTTCACCCACAACTACATCACCGAGCCCAGCGCCGACGGCCAGTACGGCGACATTCCCGGCTACGTGACCTGGAATGCCCGCGTCGGCTACGACTTCGGCCCGCAGGCGTCGAACCTGAAGCTCGGACTCGGGGTGAAGAACCTGTTCGACAAGCAGTATTTCACCCGCTCCAGCGACAACAATTCGGGAATCTACGTGGGTCAGCCGCGGACGCTGTTCATGCAGGCCAGCGTCGGTTTCTGAATATTCGGATGCGACTTGGCGCATCGTCCGACGACAGGCGTCCTGCGGTAACGCGGACGCCTGTTCTATGATGGGCGCGGAATTTCCATCGGAACGCTGTGGCCTGATCCGCGGTCCATGCAGTCCAATCGATGACGGGCTTCCTTTCGGCGGCCACGCAAGGTAACAAGGACGATGACCCAACATTCGCAATTCGCCCTGCTGGGCAAGCGGCGTTTCCTGCCGTTCTTCATCACCCAGCTGCTCGGTGCCTTCAACGACAACATCTTCAAGCAGTCGCTGATCCTCGCCATCCTCTATCACCTCAGCGTCAGCGGCGACCGCAGCCTGCTGGTCAACCTCTGCGCGCTGCTGTTCATCCTGCCGTTCTTCCTGTTCTCGGCACTGGGCGGACAGTTCGGCGAGAAGTACAACAAGGACGCGCTGATGCGCGCGCTGAAGCTGGCCGAGGTAGGCATCATGCTGGTCGGCGGAGCCGGCTTCGTCTTCGGCAGCCTGCCGCTGATGTTCGTCGCGCTGTTCGCCATGGGCACCCACTCGGCGCTATTTGGCCCGGTCAAGTATTCGATCCTGCCCCAGCACCTGCACGAGGACGAACTGGTCGGCGGCAACGCGCTGGTGGAGATGGGCACCTTCCTGGCGATCCTGGCCGGCACCATCGGCGCCGGCGTGCTGATGTCCCATGCGCATTACGCGGCGGCGGTGGCCACCGCGGTGGTGCTGGTGGCCGCCTGCGGCTACCTGGCCAGCCGCGGCATTCCGCGAGCGGCGGCGGCGCTGCCGGGGCTGAAACTCGACTGGAACATCTTCGCCCAGTCCTGGAGCATCCTCCGCCTGGGGCTCGGCCAGCGCCCGGCGGTCTCGCGCTCGCTGGTGGGCAACTCCTGGTTCTGGTTCCTCGGCGCGGTCTACCTGACGCAGATCCCGACCTTCGCCAAGGAATGGCTGCACGGCGACGAAAGCGTGGTGACCCTGATCCTCACCGTGTTCTCGGTGGGCATCGCGCTGGGCTCGATGCTGTGCGAGAAGCTTTCCGGTCGCAAGGTGGAGATCGGCCTGGTGCCGTTCGGCTCGATCGGCCTGACCGTCTTCGGCATCCTCCTCTGGTGGCACGCCGGCGGCATTCCCCCAGGCGAGGCGCCCTACGACTGGCTGGCGGTGCTGCGCCACCATGAGACCTGGTCGGTGCTGGCCGACATCCTGTTCATCGGCATTTTCGGCGGCTTCTATATCGTACCGCTGTACGCCCTGATCCAGGCGCGCACCGACGAGGACAAGCGGGCCCGGGTGATCGCCGCCAACAACATCCTCAACGCCCTGTTCATGGTCGCCGCTGCGCTGGCCTCGATCCTCTTCCTCAGCGTCGCCAAGCTGTCGATCCCGCAGCTGTTCCTCGCCCTGTCGCTGATGAACGTCGCGGTGAACGTGTACATCTTCAAGATCGTCCCGGAATTCACCATGCGCTTCCTGGTCTGGCTGCTCAGCCACACCATGTACCGGGTCCGGCATGTGAACCTGGAGGCGATCCCGGACGAGGGGGCGGCGGTGCTGGTGTGCAACCACGTCTCGTACGTGGACGCGCTGCTGATCGCCGGCTCGATCCGGCGGCCGGTGCGTTTCGTCATGTACTACAGGATCTTCTCGCTGCCGGTGCTCAACTTCGTCTTCCGCACCGCCGGCGCGGTGCCTATAGCGGCACGCCACGAGGACGAAGGGATCTACGAACGCGCCTTCCAGCGCATCGCCGACTACCTGAGGGACGGGGAGCTGGTGTGCATCTTCCCTGAAGGCAAGCTGACCGCCGACGGCGAGATGAACGAGTTCCGCGCCGGGATCGAGCGGATCATCGAGGAAACCCCGGTTCCGGTGATCCCCATGGCGCTGCAGGGCCTGTGGGGCAGCTTCTTCAGCCGCGACCCGAACAAGGGCTTCTTCCGCCGCCTGTGGTCGCGGGTAAGCCTGGTGGCCGGCGAATCGGTGGCGCCGGAGGCGGTGGAGCGTCTCGACCTGCAGGCGCGGGTGACGAGCTTGCGCGGCGAAGCTCGCTGATCGATCCGCAGAAACGAAAAAGCCCCGGCGATGCCGGGGCTTTTTTTCGCGAACTACAAGTTAGATAACTTGTACTTCGTCGGCTTGCAGGCCTTTCTGGCCGTTGACGACCACGAAGGAAACCTTCTGGCCTTCCTGCAGGCTCTTGAAGCCGGTGCCCTGGATGGAACGGAAGTGAACGAACAGGTCGTTACCGCTTTCCGGGGTGATGAAGCCGAAGCCTTTGGCGTCGTTGAACCATTTTACGGTGCCGTTCTGACGATTCGACATGGTGTAACTCCTGAAACAAAGTTGATTGCGGCGACGGGAATATCCGAGCCGGTAGGTACTGAGTTGCAAAGAGTACGAGGAGCCGAGGCGATGAGCGGACCGAGATCTACCACACCAGGTCACGATTCACTGTGACCCAAGCAAGCACAGTGGTCGCAGAGTACGCGATAAAACTGCGGAAAGCGATACCCCTCCGAGCATATTCGATGGATGTCTAATGGCTCAGCTTGAGGCCGACCAGTCCGCAGACGATCAGCGCGACGCTGGCCAGGCGCAGCAATGCCATGGATTCGCCGAACAGGACGATCCCGGCGATTACCGTGCCGACCGCGCCGACCCCGGTCCAGACGGCATAGGCGGTGCCCAGCGGCAGGTGCTTCATGGCCAGGCCGAGCAGGCCCAGGCTGACCAGCATGGCGAGCGCCGTGAGGACCGTGGGAAGCGGCTTGCTGAAGCCTTCGGTGTATTTCAGACCAACGGCCCAGCCCACTTCGAACAGGCCGGCGAAAAACAGGATGATCCAGGACATGGTGACCTCCGGGGAAAGGGGTGGCGGGGCCGTCCCCATTCGGTCACCGGCCAGAGGCGGGTGGGGAGGTCGTCCTCACTGCGTGCGGTATTTTGCATGGTTCATCGGTCGGGACAAGGCTTCCCGACCGGGATCCAGCTTAACGCGGAGTATCATCCATGCGCCGGAACAGGGCGGCCAGCAGCGAACCGGAGAGATTGTGCCAGACGCTGAACAGGGCGCTGGGCACTGCTGCCAGGGGCGAAAAATGGGCGTTGGCCAGCGCCGCGCCGAGCCCCGAGTTCTGCATGCCGACTTCGATGGCCAGGGCCTTGCGCTGCGCCAGCGGCATGCCGGTCAGCTTGCCGGTGAGATAGCCGAGCAACAGGCCGAAGCCGTTGTGCAGCATCACCACGGCCATGATCAGCAGACCGGACTCGGCGATCCGCGCCTGGCTGGCGGCCACCACCGCGGCGATGATCACCACGATGCTGAATACCGAGACCAGCGGCAGCACCTCCGCCACCTGTCGGGTGCGCTCGCCGAGCAGGCGCTGTGCCAGCAGGCCGAGGGCGACGGGCACCAGCACCACCTGGAGGATCGACAGGAACATCGCCGCGAACGACACCGGCAGCCAGGCCGAGGCCAGCAGCCAGACCAGCGCCGGCGTGGCCAGCGGGGCGAGCAGGGTGGTCACCGAGGTGATCGCCACCGACAGGGCGACATCGCCACGGGACAGCCAGGTCATCACGTTGGAAGCGGTGCCGCCGGGGCAGCAGCCGACCAGGATCACGCCCACCGCGATCTCCGCCGGCAACTGCAACAGGCGGCAGAGCAGCCAGGCCAGGCCGGGCATGATGACGAACTGGGCCAGCACGCCGATCAGCACCCGTATGGGGTGCCGGGCGACCTCGCGGAAGTCTTCGCCCTTGAGCGTCAGGCCCATGCCGAACATCACCAGGCCGAGCAGTGGCGCGATGGCTGCGGTGAGCGGGAGGAACCAGGCAGGTCGGAAGAAGGCGAGGATGGCGAACAGCAGGACCCAGAACGGGAAGCTGGCGCTGACGAAGCGGCTCAGGGCGGTCAGGGCACGCATGGGCTTTCCTTGTTATTGGACGGCCGCCAGTCTGCCATGCCGGGCGCGACTCTCCCAGCGGCGGGCGCCGCCGGGAGAGTGGGGCGTCAGACGCCCTGGGGGATTTCTTCGCCGCCGAGGGCCTCGAAGAGCGCCGGAAGGAATTCGGCGAAGGTCAGCATCATCAGGGTGAAGCTGGCATCGAGCTGGCCGAGGGCGTCTTCGCCGCCGTCCTTTTCCGCCTGCTCCTGCAGCAGGTCTTCGAAGCGCAGGCGCTTGACCGCCAGCTTGTCGTCGAGGACGAAGGACAGCTTGTCCGACCAGGCCAGGGACAACTGGGTGACCAGCTTGCCGGCGGTGAGATGCAGCTGGATTTCCTCGCTGGTCAGGTCCTGGCGCTTGCAGCGGACCACGCCGCCGTCCTCGTGGGTGTCGCGCAGCTCGCATTCGTCGAGCACGTGGAAGTCGCCGGCGGCTTCCTGGGTCTTGACCCAGTCGGTGAGGGTCGCGGTCGGCGCGACCTTCACGCTCAGCGGGCGTACCGGCAGGGAGCCGAGCGCTTCGCGCAGCGTCGAGAGCAGGTCTTCGGCCTTCTTCGCGCTGGCCGAGTCGACCAGGATCAGGCCGAGGCTCGGCGCGATCGCGGCGAAGGTGCTGGAGCGGCGGATGAAGGCGCGCGGCAGCAGGGTCTGGACGATCTCGTCCTTCAACTGGTCGCGTTCCTTCTTGTAGACCTTGCGCATCTGCTGGGCTTCGATCTCGTCGACCTTTTCCTTCAGTGCGTCACGCACGACGCTACCCGGCAGGATGCGCTCTTCCTTGCGTGCCGAGATCAGGAAGAAGTCCTGGCTGACGTGTACCAGCGGTGCGTCCGGGCCTTTGCCGAACGGCGCGGTAAAGCCATAGGTGGTCAGCTCCTGGCTGGCGCAGGGGCGGGCGGGTTTTTCGCCGAGGGCTTTCTCGAGGGAATCGGCATCCAGTTGCAGATCCTGGGTGAGGCGGTAGACGAGCAGATTGCGGAACCACATGGGGTCGTTCTCTCCGGGCACAAAGGACCCATTATTCCGCCGCTGGCGGCTCAGGCCAACCCCGGTCCGTCGCTAACTCCTTGGAACGGCAGAAAATTTTTTTCATCGAGGGGCTTGCCAGGGGCCGAATCGCTCCGTAGAATGCGCCCCACTTCGAGAGTGAAGGGTGATTAGCTCAGCTGGGAGAGCATCTGCCTTACAAGCAGAGGGTCGGCGGTTCGATCCCGTCATCACCCACCAATCTCGCAAGTTACGCGCAGCGGTAGTTCAGTCGGTTAGAATACCGGCCTGTCACGCCGGGGGTCGCGGGTTCGAGTCCCGTCCGCTGCGCCATTTCCTTCCTTCGCTGTATCTCTTGCGCTTCCTTTCCGCTCCATAATCCGACGTTTTTCGACGATTCCTTTCCGCTGTTCTTCTGTCCTCGTTCCTCGCGTTCGTTCTGCTATCTCCTTCATTTTTCGAAAAGTTCGTCCTTGAACTTATCCGCGCGCACCTGTTCCTATTGCCCATAGCCACTGGTCGCGACAGCCTGCTAAGCTCGCGGCTTCATCGAATATGCCCGAGCGGCGAACAGATTAAAGGACTCAGCATGAAACAACATCGGTTGGCAGCAGCGATCGCACTGGTCGGTCTGGTTCTCTCCGGCTGCGATTCGCAGACCAACGTTGAGTTGAAGACCCCGGCGCAGAAAGCTTCCTATGGTATCGGCCTGAACATGGGCAAGAGCCTGTCCCAGGAAGGCATGGACGACCTGGATTCGAAAGCCGTCGCCAAGGGCATCGAAGACGCCCTCGGCAAGAAGAAGCAGCAGCTCACCGATGAAGAGCTGACCGAAGCCTTCGCCTTCCTGCAGAAACGTGCCGAGGAGCGCATGGCCGCCATTGGCGACGAAAACGCCAAGGCCGGCAAGAAATTCCTCGAGGAAAACGGCAAGCGCGACGGCGTGACCACCACCGCTTCCGGCCTCCAGTACGAAATCGTGAAGAAGGCCGATGGTCCGCAACCGAAGGCCACCGACGTGGTGACCGTCCACTACGAAGGCCGCCTGACCGATGGCACCGTCTTCGACAGCTCCATCGAGCGCGGCAGTCCGATCGACCTGCCGGTCAGCGGCGTGATCCCGGGTTGGGTCGAAGCCCTGCAACTGATGCACGTCGGCGAGAAGATCAAGCTGTACATCCCCAGCGAGCTGGCCTACGGCGCGCAGAGCCCGAGTCCGGCGATCCCGGCCAACTCGGTACTGGTCTTCGACATGGAACTGCTCGGCATCAAGGATCCGTCCAAGCCGGACGCGGAGCCCGAGGCCGGTGCGGCAGCGCAGCCCGAAGCCAAGGCGGACGCGAAGAAGTAATTCTTCCGCCGCGATGCATGAAACGCCCCGTCCATGACGGGGCGTTTTCATTTGCGGGTTCGGCTGAACCCAGGCGCTGCCGCGAGGGTCTGAAAACAGGTCGAGGGCACGGCCGGTGTTACCCTTATGCACACATTTGTCGCACGTCGACCCGACCTACGGTATTGACCTCGGGTTGTCCGTTGCGCTAGGTCAAATCCTTGATTTTCAATGCTTTTAGAGCATTGTCTAAAAAGTGTCCGATCTGTCGGAAAGCCTGTAGCGACGGGCTTCTCGCCGACGGAAGGGGGGGCTGTTCACAAGGTTATCCACAGTATGCGTGGATAACCCGGAGAGCCTCGGCGGCAAGCGCTTGAGCGAGGTGGAAGGATGGATGCACCACGAGGATTCAGTCGTTACCTGGGGATCGCGGAACGTTTCCTGGCCCGTGGCCGGGTGCCCGCCTTGTTGATTGCGGTAGCACGCAAGCGCTCGCGCCTGAAGCTGGTGAAGGGCGACTTGCGCCTGCTGCAGGAACTGCTGGTGGCCTGGGTGCGCGGCGAATACCGCGGACTCAGCCGCCAGGCATTGCTCTCGGTGATCGCGGCGCTGGCCTATTTCCTTTCGCCGGTGGATATCGTTCCCGACTTCATCTTCGGTGTCGGCCTGCTCGACGATCTCGCCGTCCTGGCCTGGGTAGTGCGTCGCTGGCAGTCCGAGCTGGATGCCTTCAAGGTCTGGCGCGACGCCCAGGGCGTCGAGACGCAGCAGGCGTTGCGAGAGCTGCCGGCTCCCAGGGCGGAGCGCGTTCAGGGTTCCTGAGGCGCTCGCAGGCTGTTTTCCAGCAGGCGCTCGATGCTACCGTCCCTGACCATCTCATCGAGCACCCGGTCCATACTTTCGACGGGGACCGGCAGTTGTCCGCCATAGATGCAGTGCATCCGATAGCTCTGCAGTACCAGCGGACTGACGCTCAGGCCCAGCTCGGGATGCTGGCGCGTCAGGTAGAGCAGCGGGCGGCGCATGTCCACCGCGGCGTCCAGGCGCGAACGCTTGAGCATCTGCACGCGACTGGCCAGGTCGCGGGTATCTTCGCGGCGAATTTCCCCGGCAGCGAAGGCCTGCATGAGATCGTCCGCGTAGACATAGCCTAGACTTGTACCCAGGGTCTTGCCGCGCAGCTCGGCGAAGTCGCGGATCGCCGGACGGTCGTCGCGCTGCAGCAGGACGTCCTGCTCTTCGAAGAGGGCGGGAGACCAATGGTAGCGTTCGGGTTTGCTATCCCATCCGGGGTTGGAGTTGCAGATCACGTGAATATGTCCGCTGGCCATGAAGCCGTCGATCCTTCGGTTCGGCGTTTCCACGAAACGCAGCGACAGTCCCAGCCGCTGCGCGACCCGCTCCCCCAACTGGCGGGTGAAGCCGCCTCGCAGCTGGTGATCGACGATGTCCACGTAGGGCATGCCGTCGGCGGGGCTGAAGCCCCAGCGCAGCTCGCCGGCGAAGGCCTGTCCGACTCCCAGCAGGATGCACAAACCAAGACTTCTCCGGCGCACCCGTGGGCTCCTCCACCAGGCAGACTGTGTGACCAGGGCAGCAGTATAGCCAGTCCGCAGCGGCGCGGTGCCTGATAAGATGGCGGCTTGCAAGGAGACCGACATGAATGTCCAAGTGATCACGCGAGACGGCGAGGCGGAATACGCGGTGTTGCCCTGGGCCGAATACCAGGCGTTGCTGGCCGCAGCCGGTCGCCCGGCCGCCAGTGTCGCGGTGGAGACGACCGCGCCGGCGCCGCCTTCCGCGAGCCTGCTGGAGCGCCGCGAGGCGCGCGGCCTGAGCCTGGAACAGGTGGCCCGGGAGGTCGGTATCAGTCCTTCCTACATGGCGATGATCGAACGCGGCGAACGCGAGGCCAGCGAGGCCATCCTGTTCGCCCTGGAGCGTGTGCTGGGCAAAGCGACGGGGGCCTGACCTTGAGTGTGCTGATCAGCCGTAAACACTGGGATAGCCTGCTGCTGGAAATCGAGGATGCACGTCGCCAGCGTCACCTGCTCACCTACCGGGCGCTGATCGAGCGCCTGCAATTGCCGACTCCGGCGATGACCACCCTCACCGCGGCTCTCGAGCACCTGGCATCTCTGGATGCGCGCTCGGGGCGTCCGTTGCGCAGTTCGCTGGTCATCAGCCAGGGCGCAAGCCGTTTGCCGCGCACCGGTTTCTTCGAGTGCGTGGAGCGCCTCGGGCGTTTTTCCGGTCCGCCGGACGGCCCGGCCGCGGCTGGCTGGCATGCGGCGGAAGTGGTCCGTGTCTTCGAATTCGAGTATCCCGATGAACTCTGAATGGATCTGGCGCCTGCGCGCCCGCCTCGGTTACGGCGTGGCCCGGCAGTTGCTGGGCTGGCCCTGGCTGGTCAAGCAGCCGCGAGCCTGGCAATGGATGCAGGGGCAGTTCTCGCGCATGGCCAACCTCGGACACCGCGACGCCCAGGCGTTCTACGGTCACCTGCTGCTGTTCCGTGGACAGGGCTTCGGCGCGCGCGACGAGGGCCTGCGCCTGCTGCGCCTGGCTGCCAGCGCGGGCGATGGGAAAGCGGCCTACCAGCTCGGCGTGCAGGCGCTCAAGGGCGACAGCCGGCAAGCGCCCGACGCGCTGGCAGCCAGCCGCCACTGGGCGCAAGCGGCAGAGGCGGGCCACCCGCTGGCGGCGCGCAAGCTGGCGGAACTCTACCGCGATGGAGGCCCGGGCCTGGCGCCGGACAGCGAGCGCGCCGAGCACTATGCGCAACGGGCGTCCGCGCTCGGTCTCTAGCTGAACGAACGGTTCAGGCGGCCTCGATCAGGTGCAGGCTGTAGCCTGGCAGCGCCTTGGCCTGGCGCTTGGCTTCGGAGGCCAGCGTCGCCAGGTGCGCGGCATCCATTCCCTGGCAGGCTTCGGCCGGTAGATGCACCACGCCGACGGACAATGACAGCAGCGGGTACTCCTCACGCTGGCCATGGCGGTTGTGCGCAACGAAACAGCCGGCTTCCAGGTGCTCGCGGCTGTAGAAGCGCCGGCATTGGCTCTGGAAGGTTTCCAGCAATCGGTCGATCCGTGTGCGCCAGTCCTCGGGGCCGAGTACCAGCATGAAGTCGTCGCCGCCGATGTGGCCGACGAAGTCGCTGCCCGGGTCGATCCGTTCGTTCAGGCACTGTGCCAGGCACAGCAGGACCTCGTCGCCGCGGGCGTAGCCGTAGAGATCGTTGAAGGGTTTGAAGCTGTCGACATCGATGTAGCAGATCACCGCCTCGCGCCTTTGCTGCAGCAGGCGTTCGAGGCATTGCTGGATCGGCACGTTGCCGGGAAGCAAGGTGAGCGGATTGGCGTGCCGCGCCTGCTGGAGCTTTTCCTCGGTGATCAGCCTGAGCACGTCGATCACCCGGCCCATTCCCGCATAGTGCCCGCCGCGGGTGACGATGAAGTCTTCCTCGATACGCTGGCGTGCGCGGCTGGTCAGCAGGCGGCTGACCTGCTGCAGGGTCTGACCGAGTTCCACGGCGAGAAAATCGTCGCTCATCAGGCGGCTGATCGGCTTGCGCAGGAACAGGTCGCAGGCGAAGGGCCGGAGCAAGGCGTCGGTGAGCGCGTGGCGATGGACGATGCCGATGGGACGCCTTTCTTCGTCGAGGATCGCCAGGGAGTTCAGGTTGGCCTGGTGGCGGAAGATTTCCACCACTTCCTGGGTCGAGGTGCGAACGTCGACCGCGCGCTGTTCCAGCAGCAGCGCACGCAGGTCGCCGTGCTCGTCGCCGGATGACTGGCTGGGGGCGCCAGCGCTGGGCAGCATCTGTTGTGCGTCGCTCGCCGGGTGTTCCTGCGGGCGACCGAACAGATAGCCTTGCACCAGGTCGACCCCCATCTCGCTAAGCACCGCGAGTTCCTCGGGCAGTTCGATGCCTTCGGCGATGACCTGGGCGCGAGAGGCCCGCGCCATCTTCAGGATGGAGCCGACGAACTCGCGTTTCACGGTGTCCAGGTGGATGCCGTCGACGAAGTGGCGGTCGATCTTCACGTAGTCCGGACGCAGTTCCGACCACAGGCGCAGGCTGGAGTAGCCAGCGCCGAGGTCGTCGAGAGCGATGGAGAAGCCCATGGCGCGATAGTGGTGCAGCGCGGTGTCGAGCAGGTCGAAGTCGTCGATGGGGGTCTGTTCGGTCAGTTCGATCACCACCCGGTTCGGCGAGATCCCCAGCTGTTGCAGCAATTGCAGGGTGCGGCCGGGCGGATGGCCGGCCTCGAGGAGGGACTCCGGGGAGATGTTGAGGAACAGCATGGCGTCGCCCTGGATGTCGCGGAAGCGGCTGAAGGCGCGTTGTCGGCAGAGTAGTTCCAGTTCGCTCAGCCGTCCGCATTGGCGGGCCACGGCGAACAGCGCCAGGGGCGAGTGCAGCGGGCTGTTGGACGGACCGCGGGTCAGCGCTTCGTAGCCGACCAGGCGCCGTTCGGAAAGCGAGAGGATGGGCTGGAACAGGCAGTGCAGGTCGCCGTGGGCCAGGATGCTGTCCAGGGCGCTCAACTGCTCGGTGACGGTCATGGAACGCTCTCGTCGCAATGAAAAAGGGCCGGTTGTGCAACCGGCCCCGTATTTCACGACAGTCCCATGACTGTTTTATGACGCTCCCGCTGAACTCAGTGCTTGGCCACCGCCGAGTTGAGGTTCAGGTAGTCCAGCAGGATGTGCCCGGACTCGGTGAGGTAGGCGTCGTCCTGCGGCTTGGTCTTGTCGTCCTCTTCCGGCAGGGCGTTCTCGTCCTCGCGCTTGAGTTCCTTCAGCGGCTCCTGGCCCTTGGACTTGCGCAGGGCGTTCTCCATGGCCAACTGGCGGTTCTCGATGCTGGTCTGCTGGGCGCGGCGCTTGGCCTCGTTCAGGCTGACGGTCTTCTCCTTCATCAGCTCCTGGGCCAGCGCCAGGCGCTCGCGGGCATAGACGAAGTCGGCGTTGTTCTCGGTGCGCGCGTCGTGCTGGGCCTTGAGTTGCGCGAGGAACGGCTTGAACGGGTTGGCCTCGTCCTTCACCACCGGGCGGATGGTGTCCCAGGGCATCGAGTCGGGCAGGGCGCTTTCGCCGATTTCCTTGTCGTCGACGATGGACGGGTAGCTGATGTCCGGGATCACGCCCTGGTGCTGGGTGCTCTGCCCGGAGACACGGTAGAACTTCGCCAGGGTCAGCTTCAGTTCGCCGTGGTTGAGCGGCTGGATGGTCTGCACGGTGCCCTTGCCGAAGGTCTGTCCACCGAGGATCAGCGCGCGGTGGTAGTCCTGCATGGCACCGGCGAAGATCTCCGAGGCGGAGGCCGAGAGACGGTTGACCAGCACGGCCAGCGGGCCGGTATAGAAGGCCTTGCCTTCGTCGTCGTTGAGCACGTCGACGCGGCCGTCGCTGTTGCGCACCAGTACGGTCGGGCCCTGGTCGATGAACAGGCCGGTCAGCTCGGTGGCCTCCTGCAGGGAGCCGCCGCCGTTGTTGCGCAGGTCGAGGACGATGCCGTCGACCTTGTCCTTCTGCAACTCGGCGACCAGCTTCTTCACGTCGCGGGTGGTGCTCTTGTAGTTCGGGTCGCCGGCGCGGTAGGCCTTGAAGTCCAGGTAGAAGGCCGGCAGGTCGATCACGCCGAGCTTGTAGCTGCGGCCTTCGTGGTCGACCTTGATGATGGATTTCTTCGCCGCCTGGTCCTCCAGCTTCACCGCCTCGCGGGTGATGGCGACGATCTTGCTGGTCTGGTCGTTCGGCGCGTTGCTCGCCGGAATCACTTCCAGGCGTACCTGGGAACCTTTCGGCCCACGGATCAGCTTGACCACTTCATCCAGGCGCCAGCCGACCACGTCGACCATTTCGCCCTTGCCCTGGGCGACGCCGATGATCTTGTCGGAGGTGGCGATCTGCTTGCTCTTCGCCGCCGGGCCGGCCGGCACCAGGCGTACGACCTTGACGTAGTCGTTGTCGCTCTGCAGTACCGCGCCGATGCCTTCCAGCGAGAGGCTCATGTTGATGTCGAAGTTTTCCGCGTTGTCCGGCGACAGGTACTGGGTGTGCGGATCGTAGGACTGGGCAAAGGCGTTGATGTAGGCCTGGAAGATGTCTTCGCTGCGGGTCTGCTTCAGGCGCGACAGCTGGTTCTTGTAGCGCTTGGTGAGCTGTTCCTGGATCGCCTTGTCGTCCTTGCCGGTGATCTTCAGGCGCAGGACCTCGTCCTTCACCTTCTTGCGCCAGAGGTCGTCGAGCTCTGCGGTGTCCTTCGCCCAGGGGGCCTTTTCGCGGTCGATCAACAGGCTCTCGTCGACGCTGAAGTCGATCTTGTCGACGCCCTTGTCGAGCATCGCCAGGGCGTAGTCGAGACGACCTTTCAGGCGGTCGAGGTGGCGCTTGTAGATGACGAAGCCGGGATCGAGGTCGCCGCTCTTGAGGAAGTCGTCGAACCTGTTGCGCCAGCGATCGAACTCGGCGATGTCGCCGGCGGTGAAGTACATCCGCGCCGGATCGAGCATCTTCAGGTAGCTGTCGTAGATCTTGGCCGAGCGTTCATCGTTCAGCGGCGGCTTGTTGTAGTGGTGCCGCTTGAGCAGTTCCACCACGTTGAGGCTGGCGATGACCTGCTCGCGGTCCGGCTGCAGGCTGTCCCAGGAATTCTGGGCGCTGCCGACGGAGACGGCGGTCGAGGCGAACAGCGGCAGCGAACTGGCGCCGAGGAGGAGCAACAGGGCGGTACGGGGCAGAAAACGCTTCATGCTGATTCGACTGATCGCGGAGTAATGACGCATATTAGGCCTTATTAGCCGGCGCCGGGTTCCCTTGGCGCAATGCAAAAAGCCCGACTCTGGGTGATCGGGCCGTGACAACCCCACTATGGAGGCAGCGTGAACGCATTGCAAGGTATCGAAGGTCGTGTCGAGTGGTCGGAAATCGCCGCCCCGTCCTGCGGTCAGGGCGAAATCCGCATCCGCGTGGCGGCCGCCGGACTCAATCGCGCCGACCTGTTGCAGAAGGCCGGGCTCTACCCGCCGCCACCCGGCGCCAGCCCGGCGCTGGGGCTCGAGTGTGCGGGTGTGGTCAGCGAGGTGGGCGCGGGCAGCACCTGGCAGGTCGGCGACCGGGTCTGCGCGCTGCTCGCCGGCGGCGGCATGGCCGAGGAAGTGGTGGTCGACGCGCGCCACGTACTGCCGGTTCCGGCAGGGCTGAGCCTGGCGGAGGCGGCGGGGATTCCGGAGGTCTACGCCACGGCCTGGCTGAACCTGTTCCAGCTGGCGGCGTTGCAGCCCGGCGAGAAAGTGCTGCTGCACGCCGGCGCCAGCGGCGTCGGTTCGGCCGGCATCCAATTGTGCAAGGCGTTCGGCAACCCCTGCTGGGTCAGCGTCGGTTCCGCCGAACGCCTGGCCTACTGCGAATCCCTGGGCGCCGCCGGCGGCGTGCTGCGCAAGCAGAGCCTGGAATCGCTGCGCGATTTCACCCCGTTCGACGTGATCCTCGATCCGGTCGGCGCCCGCTATGCCGGGTTGAACCTGGAGTTGCTGCGGCGCGACGGGCGCTGGGTGATCATCGGCCTGATGGGCGGCCGCGAGGCGCAACTGGACCTGGCTCAACTGCTAGGCAAACGCATCCAGTTGACCGGCTCGACCCTGCGTACCCGCGATGCCGGGTTCAAGGCGCAGTTGATCGCCGAGCTGGGGTTGAAGGTCTGGCCATTGTTCTCCGCCGGGAAACTCCGTGCGCAGCTGGAGCGAACCT
Source organism: Pseudomonas sp. HMSC066A08 (assembly GCF_001813025.1). Classification (NCBI taxonomy): domain Bacteria; kingdom Pseudomonadati; phylum Pseudomonadota; class Gammaproteobacteria; order Pseudomonadales; family Pseudomonadaceae; genus Pseudomonas; species Pseudomonas sp. HMSC066A08. The sequence goes on along the minus strand of NZ_KV811348.1, from coordinate 65,449 downwards.
TCCCGATCGGCGACGCCGAGGCGGCGTTCGAGGCGTTGGCGAGCAACCAGGTGCAGGGCAAGGTCGTGCTGGTGGTGGACCCGTCGCTGGCCTGAAGGGCCGCTTCGGCACCGTCGAGGCGATGGAAAGCGCGATCCGCTCGCGCTTTCGCAGCGAGCCTGTCAGCGCCAGGCGTTGACCGGCCAGCCCATTTCCTTGGCGTAGGCGAGCAGGGTCGGGTCCGGATTGACCGTGTTCGGATGGCCGACCAGCTTCAGCAGCGGCAGGTCGTTGCGCGAATCCGAATAGAACCAGGCGTCGGCCAGTTGGCGATCATCTCCTTCCAGCAGGTCGAGCAGACGCAATACCTTGCCTTCGCGATAGGTGAGGGTGCCCAGGGTGCGGCCGGTGTAGTGTCCATCGAGCACTTCGAGATCGATGGCGAGGACTTCGTCGACGCCGATCCGCGCTGCGATCGGCTTGACCAGATGCACCCCGGACGCGGAGACGATCAGCACCCGGTCGTTGGCGCTGCGGTGGCGCGCCAGGCAGGCGCAGGCGTCGCTGTAGATCAGCGGCTCGATGACCTCTTCGACGTAGGCCTCCACTTCCCGCTCGACTTCCTCGACGCTGCGACCGATCAGCGGTTGCAGGGTGTAGTCCATGTACAGGTCCATGGACAGCTTGCCCTCGGCGTACTGCTCCATCAGTTCGGCGTCGCGGCGGACGAAGGATTCGTCGACCCAGCCGAGACTCGCCATGCGCTGGCTCCACAGGCTGGAGCAATCGCCGTGGATCATGGTCTCGTCCAGGTCGAAGATCACCAGGCTCATCAAGCTACCTCTCGAATACTGTTGCGATCGATGACCAGCGTCAGCTGACTGCCGGCCGGATACAGGCGGTCTGCGCTGCGGTTGAGGACGTCGACGGTGAGTTCCACTCCGGCGGCCTCGACGCGGTAACGGATCACGTTGCCGAGCAGACTGTGCGAGCGTACCAGCGCCGGCACGCCTTCGCTCGGTTCGTTGCCCAGGCGCAGGGATTCCGGGCGGATCGCCACCTGTTGCGCGCAGGGCTGGCCGAGCAGGCGGCTGGCCTGTTCGGCGTCGAGCAGGTTGTAGTTGCCGATGAAGCCGGCGGCGAAGGCGTTTTCCGGCGCGGTGTAGAGGGTCTCCGCGTCGCCGCTCTGGACGATGCGTCCGGCGTTCATCAGGACGATGCGGTCGGACAGGGTCAGCGCTTCTTCCTGATCATGGGTGACGAACACCGTGGTCAGTCCCAGCTCCTGCTGGATGCGGCGGATCTGTTCGCGCAGGTGCTTGCGGATGCGCGCGTCGAGGGCCGACAGCGGCTCGTCGAGCAGCAGCAGACGCGGTCGCGTCACCAGCGAGCGGGCCAGCGCCACACGCTGGCACTGGCCGCCGGAGAGTTGGTGCGGGTAGCGGGCGGCGTACTCGCCCAGCTCCACCAGCTCGATGGCTTCGGCGACCCGCTGTTTCAGTTCCGCCGCAGGCACCTTCTGCATGCGCAGGCCGAAGGCGACGTTCTGTTGCACGGTCATGTTGGGGAACAGCGCGTAGCTCTGGAACACCATGGCGATCCCGCGCTTCTGCGGCGGCAAAGGCACCACATCCTCGCCGTCGATGAGGATGCGCCCGCTGTCGACCTCGGTCAGCCCGGCGATGCAGCGCAGCAGGGTGGACTTGCCGCAGCCGCTGGGGCCGAGCAGGGTGACGAACTCGCCGCGGGCGGCGGCGAAGTCGATATCGCGGAAGATACTGGTGGCACCGTAGCTCTTGTCGAGTTGTTCGACGCTGACGAACGACATGATCAGGCCTTGTCCTTGTTCAGTCGGTTGGCCGCCCAGGTCAGGACCAGGACGAACATGAAGTAGGAGACCACCACTGCGCTGGTGTAGTGGCCGCTGCTGTTGCGCATGTTGTTGAGGAACACCTGCAGGGTCTCGTAGCGGGTACCGACCAGCAGGTTGGCGAAAACGAATTCGCCGATGAGGAAGGAGAACGACAGCAGCAGGGCCACCATCACGCCCTTGCGCAGGTTCGGCAGCACGACCAGCAGCGCCGCCTTCCAGGTGCTGGCGCCGAGCAGATGGGCGGCGTCCATCAGGTCGCGCAGGTTGATCGCCTGCAGGTTGTTGGTGATCGCCCGGTACATGAACGGCAGGGCGATGGTGAAGTAGCAGCCGACCAGCACCCAGGGCGTGCCGATCATTTCCAGCGGCCCGCTGGCATAGAGTTGCAGCAGGCCCACCGAGGAGACGATCGGCGGCACCGCGAAGGGCAGCAGGATGAGCACGTTCATCACGCCGTCGAGGCGCGGGAAGTGGTAGTGGATGACGAACATCAGCGGCAGGATCAGCAACACGCTGAACGCCAGGGCGCCGAAGCAGACCAGCAGCGAGCGGGCGAAGGCCAGCAGGAAGCGCTGGTCGCTCCACAGCGTCAGGTACCACTTCAGGGTCAGGCCGTCCGGCAGCAGGGTCGCCGACCACTGGGTGGCCAGCGAGTAGAGCAGGGTCGCCGCCAGCGGCAGGACCAGGATCAGGAACAGCGCGCAGACCACCAGGCGATGGTAGAGCGCGGCAGGACGTCGATCAGCGCGCGACATGGTAGCTCCTGCGCAGCAGCCATTGGTGGACCAGGGTGATCAGGGTCATCAGGCCGACCAGCACCATGGCCAGGGCGCTGGCCATGTTCGGGTCGGGGAACACGTCGCCGGCGACCAGCGCGCCGATGCGGATCGGGATCACGTTGAAGTTGCCGGTGGTCAGCGAGTACACCGTGGCGTAGGCGCCGAGGGCGTTGGCCAGGAGGATGACGAAGGTGCCCAGCAGCGCCGGGGTCAGCACCGGGATGCCGATGTGCCGCCAGTACTGCCAGCCGTTGGCGCCGAGCAGCGCGGCGGACTCGCGCCAGTCCTCGCGCAGGGCATCGAAGGCCGGGTAGAGCAGCATCACCCCGAGGGGAATCTGGAAATAGGTGTAGAGGATTATCAGGCCGGTCTTCGAGTAGAGATTGAAGTCGTCGATCCAGCCGGCCTGCTTGAGCAGCAGGGTCAGCGCGCCGTTGAAGCCGAGCAGGATGATGAAGGCGAACGCCAGCGGTACCCCGGCGAAGTTGCTGGTCATGTTGGAGAAGGCCATGACGAAGTCGCGCAGGCGGCTGTCGACGTGGCGCAGCGAATGGCTGCCGAGCACCGCGATGAGCAGGCCGAGCAGGCTCGACCAGCCGGCGATCTCCAGGCTGTGGCGGATCGCCTGGCGGTAGAAGGGCGAGCCGAACAGTTCGAGGTAGTTGGCCAGGCTCCAGGCGTCGCTGGCCTTCAGGCTGTTCAGCGCGACCCAGGCCAGCGGCGCTATCTGGAAAATCACGAAGAACGCCGCGAAGGGCAGCAGGAACAGCAGCGCCAGCCATTTGCTGGAGAGTCGTTTCATGGGGCGAGCAGCTCCCGGCAGACGGGTTTGTCGTGGGCGGAGCCGAGGATTTCGCAGAGCGTGCCGCAGAGGTCGGTCTGCAGCGGTTGCGCCAGGTCGTCGCGACTGAAGGCGTCGCCGAAGACGAACAGCGGCACCTCGCGCTCCTCCTCGAGGATGCCGCCGTGGCTGCGGTCCTCGTTCATCCCGTGATCGGCGGTGATCGCCACCTGGTAGCCGGCCGCCAGCCACTGGTGCAGGTATTCCGACAGCAGCGCGTCGGCGCGCCGTGCGGCGTTGCGGTAGGCGGGGCTGGCGAGGCCGTGCCTGTGCCCGGCGTCATCGATGTTCATCGAGTGGACCAGCATGAAGTTCGGTGCGTGCCGGCGGCGCAGGCTTTCCGCGTCGGCGAACAGGTGCGAGTCCGGATAATGGTCGCTCCAGTAGAAGTGTCCGCGCTGGATCGGCAGTGCGCTGTCGTCGGTGTAGCGGTCGCGGGCCGGGTCGAACGGCGCGCGGTTGTACAGTTCGCTGACCCAGTGGTAGGCCGCTGCCGCGGTACTCAGGCCGGCCGCGCGGGCGTAGTGGAACAGGCTCTGTTCCTGGCTCAGGCGCACCACGTCGTTGTGCAGGATGCCGCTATCGATCGGCGGCACTCCGGTGAGGATGCATTCGTATAGCGGCCGGGACAGCGAAGGCAACTCGCATTCCAGGCGGTACGACTGGCCGCGGCCGGCGCCGCAGAGGGCCTGGAGATGCCCCATGCAGTCGCGGGCGACGCTGTGGTTGAGGCCGTCCAGCAGGACGAGGATGACGTCTTGGCGCATTCGGGGTATCCGTCGATGCGGGGCGGCCGCCGGCGAGGACGGCCGCGCTCCGCGTCACTGCATGTTGATGATCACCGCTTCCTGCCACTGGCGCGGCAGGCGCTTGGAGGTTTCTTCCCAGGCCTTGGCGTCCTTGATCGGCTGGGCCTTGGCGTACTGCTCGTTGGGCAGCAGTTGAGCCTTCACGTCGTCCGGCAGGGTCAGGCTCTCGGCGCGGATCGGGCGCGCGTTGCCCCTGGCCAGATTGATCTGCCCGGCGTCGCTGAAGATGTACTCGCGGGCGAGCTTGGCGGCGTTCGGATGCTTGGCGTACTTGTTGATGATGGTGGTGTAGCCGGATATCACCGAGCCGTCCGAGGGGATCAACACCTCGAAGCGCTCCGGGTCGATCTGCTGGCGGTAGCTGAGGCCGTTGAAGTCCCAGACGATGCCGACTTCGACCTCGCCCTTTTCCAGGGTGGCGATCACCGGGTTGGTCAGCGACAGGCGGCCCTGCTTGGCGATCTTGCCGAAGAACTCCAGGCCCGGCTTGATGTTCTTCTCGTCGCCGCCGTTGGCGATGGCCGCGGCGAGCACCCCATTGACCGCCTGGGCGGCAGCGCTGACGTCGCCGATGGTGACCTTGTACTTGCCTTGCAGCAGGTCGGCCCAGCTGTGCGGTACGTCCTTCACCAGTTGTTTGTTGACGATGAAGGCGATGGTCCCGGTGTAGGCGAGCGCCCAGTGGCCGTCCTGGTCCTTGGCCCAGGCCGGGATCTGTTCCCAGGTGCTCGGCTTGTACGGCTGGCTGACGCCCTGCTGCACGGCGATGGGGCCGAAGGCGGCGCCGACGTCGCCGATGTCGGCGCTGGCGTTGTCCTTCTCGGCCTTGAACTTGGCCAGCTCCTGGGCCGAACTCATGTCGGTATCCATGTGCTTGAGCCCATACTTGCTCTCAAGGTCCTTCCAGGTGTCCTTCCAGTTCGCCCAACTGTCGGGCATGCCGACGCTGTTGACCTGGCCTTCCTTGCGCGCGGCCTGTTCCAGCGCCTGCAGGTCCGCTTCGGCGGCCAACGCCAGGCCGCTGCCGAGGGCGATGGCGGTTCCCAGCAATGAAGCAAGCATGCGTTTCATTCGGTGCTCCTTCGTTCGAGAGGTTCGGGCGGGCAGCCTCGGGAGTTCTCGACGCTCCTTCGGGCGGGGCTGCCGCGGGTGTGGTCTAGATCAGCAAGACCCAGGCCAATCTAGAGCCGCTGGATGACGGTTTCATGTCAGCTAGCCGCGCCTGGCATCGCCGCGGCTTGCATCCGCAGAAGCGTAGACCATGCTTAAGCCCTCGATTCCATGGGCGCCGGGCGCCTCCGGGAAGACTGCTGTCTTGTGCCTGTCACGTCACGGTCATCTGGGTTTCCTAGCATCGGACGAGCCGGAGGCGCAGGGCGGGCCGATGGAAGTGCCCCTGATTGGGGCTGGACTAGACCAATAAGGAAGCAGTCGATGCGTGACGAAGCGCTACCCACCGTAACGGCGATCTGCCGGGCGCTCAGCGAGCAGATCGGCCATGGTCTGCTGCCGGCGGGTGGCAAGCTGCCGGCCGAGCGCAAGCTCAGCGAGCTGTTCGCGACGACCCGGATCACCCTGCGCGAGGCGCTGATCCAACTGGAGTCGCAGGGCCTGATCTACCGCGAGGAGCGCCGCGGCTGGTTCGTCTCCCCCGAGCGGCTGGCCTACAACCCGCTGGTCCGCAGCCACTTCCATGCGATGGTCAGCGAACAGGGCCGGGTGCCGGCGACCGAGGTTCTGTCGGCCCGGCAGATGCCGGCGAGCGCGGCGGTCTGCGAGCTGCTGGAGCTGCCGGCGCTGTCCAGCGTCTACCAGATCCGCCGGGCGCGGCGGGTGGACGGGCGGCTGGTGCTGTATGTCGAGCACTACCTGAACGCGCAGTACTTCCCCGGAATCCTCGGCCACGACCTGACTCGCTCGCTGACCGAACTCTATGCCAGCGAGTACGGCATCCACTATGGGCGGGTACGTTTCGACATGGTGCCCACGGCACTGCATGCCGAGGCCGCGGCGCCGCTGAAGGTGGCGGTGGGCAGCCCGGCCCTGCGCATCAGCCGGATCAACCGCGACCAGCGTGGTCGGCTGATCGACTGCGACCTGGAGTTCTGGCGTCACGACGCCATCCATATCAGCGTCGAAGTACCGCAGTAACGCCACGCGTCGACGACCTGCGGCGTCTTCTGCGAGGATGGGGCTCCGGGAAAAGGAGCCCTCGCATGTTCATACTGCCGATTTCGTCCGACCTGCACCTGGAGCTGCTCGACCAGCCGCGCGCGGAGGAACTGTTCCGCCTGGTGCGTGCCAACAGCGAGCACCTGGCGCCCTGGATGCCGTGGGTGCCGCTGACGCAGAGCGTGGACGATACCCGCCGTTTCATTGGCGAAGGCCAGCGGTTGTGGGCGGAGCGCAGGAGCTGCCGCTGCGGGATCGTCGAATCCGGATGCCTGGTCGGCGTCATCGACCTGCACGACTTCACCGAGGACAGTCGCAGCGCCAGCATCGGCTACTGGCTGGCGGCGTCCGCGCAAGGGCGCGGGCTGCTCGCCAGGGCGCTGGGGAAGACGATCGAGCTGGGTTTCCTTGGCTACGACCGACAGCGCCTGGTGATCCGCTGTTCCACCGAGAACCTGCGCAGCCAGCGCGCCGCCGAGCGCCAGGGCTTCCGGCGCGACGGAGTGATCCGGGCCAACGAGATCATCGCCGGGCGTGCCCGCGACCATGCGATCTACACGCTGTTGCGCAGCGAATGGCACGCTGCGCACGCCTGAGTGGCCCCGGGCGAATGCCCGGGGCGTGAGCGCGGCTGGCGCTCAGGGCAGCTCGCTACTGGCGTAGAAGGCGCCGAGCACCTTGACCAGGTGCGCCAGGTCATGGCTACCGGCCAGTTCGCGAATCGAGTGCATGGCGAAGGTCGGCAGGCCTATGTCGACGGTGCGCACGCCGACCTGGCTGGCGGTGATCGGGCCGATGGTCGAGCCGCATCCCATGTCGCTGCGGGTCACGAAGCTCTGCACCGGCACTTCGCTGTCCTGGCAGAGGTGGCGGAAGAAGCCGGCGGTTTCGCTGTTGGTGGCATAGCGCTGGTTGCTGTTGATCTTGATCACCGGACCGCCGTTCAGCGCCGGGCCATGGTTGGCGTCGTGCTTGTCGGCGTAGTTCGGGTGTACGCCATGGGCGTTGTCGGCCGAGACCAGCAGCGAGCGCTGGATCGCCCGGCTGAAGGCGTCGCCTTCCGGCAGCAGGCGGCGCAGTACCTGTTCGAGGAACGGACCGTCGGCGCCGCAATGCGAACAGGAACCGACTTCCTCGTGGTCGGTGCAGACCAGGATGCAGTTCTCGTCGCCTTCGGCGTTGAGCAGGGCCTCCAGGCCGGCATGGCAGGACAGCAGGTTGTCCAGGCGCGCCCCGGCGATGAACTCGTCGTTGAGGCCTACCACCGCGGCGGACTGGGTGTCGTAGAACGACAGCTCGTAGTCCAGTACCACGTCGGCGGTGATGCCGTGCTCGCGCAGCAGCTGTTCGTCGAGCAGCAGGCGGAAGTCGGCGGCCTCGCCCGGCGCCAGCTGGGCGATGATCGGCGGCAGCTCGTTCTGCGCGTTGATCGGCCAGCCCTCGTTGGCGGCGCGGTTGAGGTGGATGGCCAGGTTGGGGATCACCGCGATGGCCTTGCGGAAGTCGATCAAACGGCTTTCCAGCTTGCCGTTGGCGCGGAAGGTCACGCGTCCGGCCAGCGACAGGTCGCGGTCGAACCAGGGGGCGAAGAGCGCGCCGCCATAGACTTCGACGCCGAGCTGGAGGAAACCGTTGCGGGCGATCTCCGGGTTCGGCTTGACCCGTAGGCAGGGGCTGTCGGTGTGCGCGCCGACCAGGCGGAAGCCATTTTCCAGGGGCGAGCGACGGCCCAGGCGGATGGCGATCAGCGACGAGTCGTTGCGGGTCACGTAGTAGCGGCCACCGGCTTCGGTGTGCCAGGCGTCGCGCTCGTCGAGGCGGCGGTAGCCGGCGGCTTCCAGGCGGCGGGCGAGGCTGGCGGTGGCATGGAAAGGCGTGGGCGAGGCCTTGAGGAAATCGATCAGGCCCTGGTTGAGTTCTGCGCGCATAGTGGCTCCGGACGGCAATCCATGCAGTCTATCGTATTGTCCGACGGGGTTCAGGTCGTTGGCGGCGGGGCCGGCCAGAAAAAGCGGAAGTTGGTCGCGGTATTCCAAGAGGGGATCAACGTTACGGTCTAGTCGCGCCGGCGGGCGACGATGGCGAACAGGTGCCAGTGCTTGTCGCGGCCCAGGGCGGTGCGCCCCTGCCACTCCAGTTCCTCGAATTGCAGTACCTGCCAGTCGCCCAGCAGCGCTTGAGCCTGCTCCCGGCTATGCAGGGTCAGGCCGCGCTCGCGCCACTGGTCGCGCTCGCCGAACAGGTGCCCGGCGAACAGGCCCCCGGCGGCCAGCGTGCTTTCGATTTCTCGCCACAGCCGAGAGAAGACGGGCGCTGCGCAGAAGGGCAGGGCGAAGCTGGCGTTGACCAGTTGCGCCGTCGGCAGGACCAGGCTTTCGAAACCGGCCTGCCGGGTTTCCAGGCGTGCCCGGTGGGCTTCCGGAGCCTGATCCCTGAGCAGGCGCAATGCGTCCGCGTCGCGGTCGATGGCCTGAACGGCCCAGCCATTGCGCAGCAGCTCCAGGCTGTCCCGGCCGCTGCCGCAACCGAGGTCCAGCGCCAGCCCCGGTTCGTCCTGCCAGTGGCTCAGGGCCAGCAGCAGGGTTGGGTGGGCGGGAGCCCCGAGGGAGGCGGCGTGGAAACGCGAGTGTTCCATCAGAACGGCGCCGGCGACTCGAAGCGCAGGCGTTCGCCGCTCTGCGGATGGGTCAGGCACAGCAGGCTGGCGTGCAGGCACAGGCGTTCGTGGGCGGCGAGGGCTTCGGGGTTGGCGTAGAGGCGGTCGCCGAGCAGCGGATGGCCGATGGAGAGCATGTGCACGCGCAACTGGTGCGAACGGCCGGTGATCGGCGTCAGCTCGACCCTGCTCCAGCGTTCATGACGCTCGACCACACGCCAGAAGGTCAGGGCGTGGCGGCCGTGCTCGAAGTCCACCACGTGACGCGGCTTGGTCGGCGGGTCGTAGCGCAGCGGCAGTTCGATGCGCCCGCTGTCCAGTTCCGGCAGGCCCCAGCAAAGGGCGGTATAGGCTTTCTCGGTCTCGCGGTCGTGGAACTGGCGGGACAGCTCGCGGTGGCTGTCGGCGTCGCGGGCGAGCACCATCAGGCCGGAGGTTTCCCAGTCCAGGCGGTGGACGATGCGGGCCTCGGGATAGCCGTTTTCCTGCAGGCGGGTGACCAGGCAGTCCTTGTTGTCATCGGCGCGGCCGGGCACCGACAGCAGCAGGGTGGGCTTGTCGACCACCAGCAGGGCATCATCCTGGTGAACGATTCGGATCTGGGACAGCGGCATAGCGAACGGGCTCATCGCCGGGAGGCGGCAGGGAGCCTGGCGGGCAGGCTCGGTGAAACGACTGCGGCGGCCAATGGCCGCCGCAGTATGGACCCTGGGCGAATCAACGATCCGGCAGGGTGATGTTGAGTTCCAGGATCGAACAGTTGCCCTGGTTCTCCAGTTCCACCTGGATCTGCTCCTGGTCGATCGGTACGTACTTGCGGATCACTTCCAGCAGGTCTTTCTGCAACTGGGGCAGATAATCCGGCTGTGCGCGCTGGCCACGTTCGTGGGCAACGATGATCTGCAGTCGTTCTTTCGCGATGGAAGCGCTGTTCTGCGATTTCCGACTGCGAAAGAAGTCTAAAAGGCTCATTCACGTCCTCCGAACAGTCTTTGCAGGAATCCTTTCTTCTGCACATCGAGGAATCGATGCGGTATTTCCTTGCCGAGCAGGCGGTCGACCGCATCGCTGTACGCCTGGCCGGCGTCGCTCTGCTCGTCGAGGATCACCGGCACGCCCTGGTTCGACGCCTTGAGCACGGCCTGGGATTCCGGGATCACTCCGAGCAGGCGGATGGCGAGGATCTCCTCGACGTCGTCGACGCCGAGCATCTCGCCCTTGGTGACGCGCTCCGGGTTGTAGCGGGTCAGCAGCAGGTGTTCCTTGATCGGCTCCTCGCCTTTCTCGGCGCGCTGCGACTTGCTTGCCAGCAGGCCGAGCATGCGGTCGGAGTCGCGTACCGAGGAAACCTCGGGGTTGGTCACGACGATCGCTTCGTCGGCGAAGTACATGGCCAGGTGGGCGCCTTTCTCGATGCCCGCCGGGGAGTCGCAGATGATGTATTCGAAGTCCTTGCGCAGCTCGGCCATGACTTTCTCGACGCCTTCCTTGGTCAGGGCGTCCTTGTCGCGGGTCTGGCTGGCGGCCAGGACATGCAGGTTTTCGAGGCGCTTGTCCTTGATCAGGGCCTGGGTGAGGGTGGCCTCGCCGTTGACGACGTTGACGAAGTCGTACACCACGCGGCGTTCGCAGCCCATGATCAGGTCGAGGTTACGCAGGCCGACGTCGAAGTCGACGATGACGGTCTTGAAACCGCGCAAGGCCAGGCCGGTGCCGATAGCTGCGCTGGTGGTGGTTTTACCGACGCCACCCTTACCGGAAGTGACTACGAGAATTTTGGCCAAGGTGATTCACCCCAATGAAAAACGTAAGAATTCTGGTCCCTGAAAGTGGCGGCAGTATCCGTTAAAGGCGGGTGATGTTCAACACGTCACCCGACAGGCTGACGTGCACTGCCTTGCCCCACTGCGGGCTGCGTCGCAGGTCCTCCGCGACCTTGTAGTTACCGGCGATGGAGACCAGTTCGGCGGCCAGCTGCTGGCAGAAGATTCGTGCCGTGGCATCGCCTTTCACGCCGGCCAGTGCGCGTCCGCGCATCGGGCCGTACACATGGATGTTTCCGTCGGCGAGAAGTTCCGCGCCGGGACTGACCGCGGCCAGCACGATCAGGTCGCCGCCGGCGGCGTAGATCTGCATGCCGCCGCGCACCGGGGTCTTCACCACCTTGGTCGGGCGGCTGACGGGGTCGGCGGGCTTTTCTTCCGCCTTGGCCGGCTCGGGCCTGGCTTCACTGGCGCTCGGGCTGGGCTCTTCGGTAGGCTTGCGCGGGGCGCTGTCCTTGATGTCCAGCGGCCGTTCGCGGGCGCCCGAGGGCGGCAGCACCGGCAGGTCCAGGGCCTGGGCGGCGGCGATGTCCTCCTCGCGCCCGGCGCGGATCGCCAGGGTGCGCAGGCCGTGGCGGCGACAGACCTCGAGGAGCGCCGGCAGGTCGAGGCGGCCTTCGCCTTCGGGCAGCTTGTCGAGGGCCATGACCAGGGGGGTGTCGCGGAAGAAGTTGGGCGCTTGCGCCACCTTGTCGGCGAGTTGCCGTTCGAGCCTCGCCAGGTCGTTGTGCGCCAGTTCGAGGATGGTCACCGCGAGCATGCTGCCCTTGAGCTGGAATACGGGGTCTTGGTCGAGGAGGTCGGCTTGGCTCATGGGGCTTGTCGGTCGTTGAATTGCAGGGACTTATAACGAGAACGCCGGATGCCCGCAAGCGTGGCAGATAGCCGGGGCGGCATCGATCGGCAACGCGGCGTCCCGCCGGGACGGCGGGCAGGGTAGAATGGCGGGCTTTGATCGTCGTCGGAACCGTCCATGGATCGCCCCCGTTTCTCCAGCGCTTTTCTCCATCCCCGCTACTGGCCGCTCTGGTTCGGCCTGGGGCTGCTCTGGCTGGTGGTGCAGTTGCCGTATCCCGTCCTGCTGATGCTCGGCCGTGGCCTGGGGGCGCTGATGTATCGCTTGGTCGGCTCGCGCCGCGAGATTGCCGCGCGCAACCTCGAACTGTGCTTTCCGGAAAAGTCGCCCACCGAACGCGAGCGTCTGCTGAAGGAGAACTTCGCCTCCAGTGGCATCGCCTTCTTCGAAATGGCCATGAGCTGGTGGTGGCCGAAGGCGCGCCTGGCCCGTCTTGCCCATATAGAAGGCCTCGAGCATCTGCGCGAGGCCCAGGCGCAGGGCGAGGGGGTGATCCTCATGGCCCTGCATTTCACCACCCTGGAGATCGGCGCGGCGCTGCTCGGCCAGGTGCACACCATCGACGGCATGTACCGTGAGCACGACAACCCGGTATTCGACTACGTCCAGCGCCGTGGCCGCGAGCGGCATAACCTCGATGCCACCGCCATCGAGCGCGAGGACGTGCGCTCGATGCTCAAGGTGCTGCGTGGCGGCCGCGCCATCTGGTACGCACCGGACCAGGACTACGGCGCCAAGCAGAGCCTGTTCGTGCCGCTGTTCGGCATCCCGGCGGCCACCGTCACCGCCACTACCAAGTTCGCTCGCCTGGGCCGGGCGCGGGTGTTGCCGTTCACCCAGAGCCGCCTGGCCGATGGCAGCGGTTACCGCCTGACCATCCACCCGCCGCTGGAGGACTTCCCCGGCGAGAGCGAGGAAGCCGATTGCCTGCGGATCAACCAGTGGGTCGAATGCTGCGTGCGCCAGCAGCCCGAGCAGTACCTGTGGGCGCACCGGCGTTTCAAGACCCGCCCGCCAGGCGAAGCCAAGCTCTATCCGAAACGGCGCAAGCGCTGAGGACGGGCATTCCGGATGCGCGCGGGGCCTGGCTATACTCGCCGCAGTTCATGACGGAAGCCCCGCTGTGTCCGATCCCCTTGCCCCACGTCCGCCGCTCACCGGCCTGATCCTTTCCGGGGGCGGCGCCCGCGCGGCCTACCAGGTCGGGGTCCTGGCCGCCATCGCCGACCTGCTGCCGGACAGTGCCGGCAATCCTTTCCCGGTCATCGTCGGTACCTCCGCCGGCGCCATCAACGCCGTTGGCCTGGCTTGCGGCGCCCTGCAATTCCGCCAGGCGATCCAGCGCCTGACCGCGGTCTGGCAGGGGTTCCGCACCGAACATGTCTATCGCAGCGACTGGCCGGGCGTGACCCGCCAGGCCTCGCGCTTCCTCGGCCATAGCCTGCTCGGTCTGGGGCGGCGGGTGCCGGTGGCGTTGCTGGACAACCGGCCGTTGCATGAGCTGCTGGCACGTGAGCTGGATTTTTCCGGGATTCATGCGGCGGTGCGCCAGCGCCAGTTGCGCGCGGTGGCGGTGACCGCGTTCGGCTACGAGTCGGGGCAGGCGGTGACCTTCTACCAGGGGCGCGCGACCATCGATCCCTGGGTACGCCATCGGCGCCTGGGCATTCCCACCCGCCTGGAGCTTCGGCACCTGCTGGCCAGCGCGGCGATCCCGCTGCTGTTCCCGCCGGTGCGGATCAACCGCGAATACTTCGGCGACGGCGCGGTGCGTTCCCAGGCGCCCATCAGTCCGGCGTTGCACCTGGGTGCCACGCGGGTGCTGGTGATCGGCGTCAGCGGCAACCCGGCCACCGGTGGCGACAGTGCCATGACCGGGCTGCCGCCGTCCGACCGACCGCCGAGCCTGGCGCAGATCGGCGCCCACCTGTTGAACAGCACCTTCATCGACAGCCTGGAAGGCGACATCGAGCAGTTGCAGCGGATGAACCAGATCGGCCAGTTGGTGGCGCCGGAGGTGCGCCGCCAGGCGGGTGGGCTGGAGCCGGTGGAGGTATTGCTGGTGTCGCCGAGCCGGCCGCTGGACGAGATCGCCGCGCGGCACTACCGGGAGCTGTCGCGGGTGCTGCGGCTTTTCCTGCGCGGTCCCGGAGCGACCCGCGCCAGCGGGGCGGGGGTATTGAGCTACCTGTTGTTCGAGCGCGGCTATTGCAGCGAACTGATCGAACTGGGCTACCACGATGCGATGGGCAAGCGGGCGGAGCTGGAGCGCTTCCTGCGGATCGAGCGGTAAACCTTATTCGGAACGGGACAGGCGGAAGGAAAAAGCCGCCCTGAAGGGCGGCTCGCGTACGGCTCAGACGGCCAGGACACCGTCGCGATAGTCGCGTAGCGCCTGCTCGATTTCCTCGCGGCTGTTCATCACGAACGGGCCGTACTGGACGATCGGCTCGCGCAACGGCTTGCCGGCGAGAACCAGCACGCGGGCGCCGGCTTCGCTGCGCAGGCTCAGTTCCCCTTCTTCGGACAGCCGAGCCAGGCGGTTGGTGGAGATTTCCACCGGGCGTTCGCCTTCCACCGTCAGGCTGCCTTCGTAGACGTACAGCAGCACGCGATGGCCGTCCGGCAGGCGCGGGGCGATGCGGCCGCCGGCAGGCAGTTGCAGGTCGTAGTAGTGTGGCTCGGTGTCCGGCCTTTCCACGGCGCCGATCTGCTGCGCCTGGCCGTCGTCGAAGCGACCGGCGATCACCGTGACCTTCACGCCTCCGGCGGTTTCCAGGCGCGGCACGTCTTCCGGCTCGATATCGCGATAGCCGGCCGGAGCCAGCTTGTTCTTCGCCGGCAGGTTGACCCACAGCTGGAAGCCACGCATCGCGCCTTCCACCTGTTCCGGCATCTCGCTGTGGATGATGCCGTGGGCGGCGGTCATCCACTGTACGCCGCCGGGCTTGAGCAGGCCGCGATTGCCGAGGTGGTCTTCGTGGCGCATACGCCCTTCGAGCATGTAGGTCACGGTCTCGAAGCCGCGGTGCGGGTGCGAAGGGAAACCGGCGACATAGTCATCCGGGTTCTGGGTATCGAACTGGTCGAGCATCAGGAACGGGTCGAAGCGTTCCGGGGACGGGCCGCCGATCACGCGGGTCAGGCGGACGCCGGCGCCATCGGAGGCGGGGTGGCCGGTATGCAGTTCGAGGACATCACGGTAGCGGGTCATGGGAACCTCCTGGTTCGTGTATGGCTCGATGATAGTCCTCTATGGTCGATATATGGATGCGAGTTTTATGTGATTCCTATCGATTTATTGGATTGTTCTGAGGAAAAGAAACCGCCGCACAGGGCGACGGTTCTTCGTCTCACTCGGCGATCTGCAGCTTGCGCGCCTCGGTATAGATGTAGCGCAGTTTCTCGTACTCGAACGGCGAGTTCATCTGGCCGTAGCGGAAGCTGGTGTTGTAGCGCTTGTCCACCACGCGCAGGGCGGTGATCTCCGGGTGGTCGCCGCTGGCCTGGGGAACGTTGAGGTAGTTCACCTGGTATTCGCCGACGTAGTCCACCACCAGTCCGCCGGTGTCGCGCAGGTTGGACGGGCCGAGGATCGGCAGCACCAGGTAGGGGCCGCTGCCCACGCCATAGAAGCCGAGGGTCTGGCCGAAATCCTCGCTGCGCTTGTGCAGGCCCATCTTGGTCGCAGGATCCCACAGGCCGAGCACACCGAAGGTGGTGTTGAACAGCAGCCGCGCGGTGGTTTCCATCGCCGCCTTGCCCTTCAACTGGGCGAGGTTGTTCAGCAGATTGGGCACGTCGCCGAGGTTGTCGAAGAAATTGCTCACGCCGCTGCGGACGAAGTGCGGGGTGACGTATTCGTAGCCTCGTACCACGGGCAGGAACACCCACTCGTCGAAGCGATAGTTGAAGTGGTAGACCCGGCGGTTCCAGGATTCCCAGGGATCGTACATGTTCAGTGCGTCGAGGGTGGCGCGTTCGAATTCGCGTTGATCCAGGCCGGGATTGAACTTGAGTTGGTCCAGCGGACGGCTGAAACCGTCGCCGTCGAGCTGGCGTGGCGGCAATTCGGCCGGTGCGGCGGCCTCGTCGGCCTGGGCGCTGGCGGCAGCGCTCAGCAGAAGGGCGAACATCCAGTGTGCGGTTCGGCTCATCGATCAGTTTCCTGCCTGCTGGGTGAGGGCCGCGCTGGCGACCTGGGTCTGTCCGGCAGCGGGCGTGGCGAAGAAGTCCAGCATGTCCTGCGCGTTGACCTTGTAGTTGAGGTTGCCGCAGTGACCGCCATAGGGATAGACGGTCAGGCGTTCGCCGAAGGTCCGGCGGAGGAAGCCGAGGTCGCCCGGGCCGAGGATGACGTCGTCGGCGTTGTGCATCACGGCGATCTTCGGGCTGTCGTGCAGATAGTCCTGCAGCTTGTAGAGGCTGACCTGGTTGACCAGTTGGGTCAGGCTGCCGCCGTCGTAACGGGCTCGCCACATCGGGATCAGTTGCTCGGTCATGTAGCACTCGAAGTCGCACTGTAGCGCGCGCTTGAAGAAGGGCTCCAGGCTGGTGCCTTCGTTGATCGGATAGTTCGGCGGGGTGATCAGGCCGCGACGGTTGACCAGGTCCGAGGTGAAGGCGATGTCGGCGGCGGAGAAGCGGAAAGAGGTGCCGATCAGCATGGCCATTTCTTCGTTGCTCAGGCGTTGCTTCGACTGCTGGAAGTCGTAGAGCATGGCGTCGTTGATGTCGACGTAGCCTTTCTGCCGGAAGTAGCGGGTCAGCTTGCTAAGCACCACCTCGTAGAAGGTGCGCGAGTCGGTGATGCCCTTGACCTGGGTTTCCACCAGTTTGTCGAGGTTGCTCACCGAGGTGTAGAGGTTCACCGGTGGGTTGAGCAGCAGCACTTTCTTGAAGTTGAAGCTCCGGCGGCTTTCGTCGAGGTGGCTGACGAACGCGGCGTTCAGCGCCCCCAGGCTATAGCCGGTGAGGTAATAGCCGGTCACCGGCAGGTCGCGCTGCTGTGCGCGCACCGCCTGCATCACCCGGTACAGGTCATCGGCGTCGTCGCTGGAAAAGCCCGGCGTGGCGAAGCGCGAGGCGCTGGCCATGAAGTCCCAGCTGGTCGGCGAGGACAGCTGCACCACGTGGTAGCCGGCCTGATAGAAGAGCTTCTTCAGGTATTCCGGGAAGCTGCTGGCGTAGTGCGCGCCCGTCCCGGCGATGATGAAGATCAGCGGCGCCGCATGATCCTGGCGGGCCAGGCGGTAGCGCAGCTTCTTCACCGGCCAGAAGTTGTCCGGCAGGGCGAACTCGCGCTCCGGGCGCAATTTCAGGCTGTAGTCCTTCTGGTCGATGTCCTCGCTGTGCGGAAGCTCGGGACGCAGTTCCGGCGGCGTGGTGGCGATGGTCGCCTCGAACGGGTTGGTCAATGGATAGCCGTAGCTCGCGGCGTCGACGTCCCGGGCCTGCGCCAGATTGGCACAACCGAGGGCGAGGCCGCCGAGCAGGGCAGCGAAACGGAGGAAGTGGGGCATCGGGGGAATCCCTTCGAGGGAAAAGTACTGAGTGAATATACTGCCGCTATGACAACTGCAAGCCTCAGTAGTGCAGTGGGTTATTGCAGCCAGCGTTCCAATCGGCCTTTCCCGCCTCTTGCCGTGCCTCGCGAATATCCCTTCAGGCGTGGCGGTGCAGCCAGCCGTGGGTGCCAGCCGGGCGCGGCGCGCCGTCTTTCTCGAAGCGTTTCCAGATCTTCTCGTGGAAGTAGAAACCGACCGAGTTGCACAGCGGCTCGACCGCCGCCACCAGCCCGCCGACCGCGATGCTGCCGGTCAGCGCATAGGCCACGCTGAAGGCGATCATGAAGTGCATGACGGTGAAGGTCAGGGTCTTGAGCATGGCTGCTCTCCTTTAATCGAGAATCATTCCTCTTTGGCGAAAGCCTATCCAGGCGCTCGGCCAAGCGGAAATCGGCCTGTCCAATCGAGTGCATAGAGCGCTTCGATCGCACTGTCTCGGAGCACACCCGCAGCGTGCCGCAGCGCAGTTCGAGGCATGTCGTTATCGGGTGCGATGGGTGTCGTTCTCAGAGCAGTCCGCCGTCCGGGCGCGCCGATGATGGACGGCGGCACCGCAGAGTGCCGCGACCGCCGGGGAGCGTCCCCGTCGGCATAGAACAAGGGGTACGTCTGATGCGAATGATGCGACGACTGTTGTGCTGGAGTGCGGGCCTGGCAATGTCGGCGGCTGTGGGGATGGCGGCCGCGGCGGACAAGCCGGTGATCACCATCGGTTACGTGGACGGCTGGTCGGACAGCGTGGCGACCACCCATGTGGCCGCCGAGGTGATCCGCGAGAAGCTCGGCTACGAGGTGAAGCTGATGCCGGTGGCGGCGGGGATCATGTGGCAGGGAGTGGCGCGCGGCAAGCTCGATGCCATGCTCTCGGCCTGGCTGCCGGGCACTCACGGCGCCTACTACGAGAAGATGAAGGACAAGGTGGTCAACCTTGCCATCAACTACCCCGACGCACGCATCGGCCTGATCGTCCCCGAATACGTGAGCGCCAACAGCATCGCCGACCTCCAGGCGCAGAAGGACGCTTTCGGCGGCCGCGTGGTGGGTATCGATGCCGGCGCCGGGGTGATGATCAAGACCGACGAGGCGATCAAGCAATATGGCCTCGACTACAAGCTGGTGGCCAGTTCCGGCAGCGGCATGATCGCCGAGCTGACCCGTGCCGAGAACGAGAAGAAGCCGGTGGTGGTGACCGGCTGGATTCCGCACTGGATGTTCGCCAAGTGGAAGCTGAAGTTCCTCGACGATCCGAAGAAGGTCTATGGCGATACCGAGCATGTCGACACCGTCGCCAACCCGGCGCTGGAAGCCAAGGCCAGGCCGGTCTGGGAGTTCCTGAAGAAGTTCGGCTGGAAGGATGGCAACGAGGTCGGCCAGGTGATGCTGGCGATCCAGGAGGGCGCCAAACCCGAGGATGCGGCGAAGCAGTGGGTGGCGGCCAACCCGGGACGGGTCAAGGACTGGGTGCAGTAGCACGGCTGGTTCGATTGGGGAACGCCGTGCCCGGGCAACCGGGCACGGCGTTTTTCCTTGCCGAAGGCTGGCTCCGGAATCTGCCGGAAGGCCCGGGAATACCGGTCTAGAGCGGCTGGCGAACCGCTACGACTAAAGTCGTCTGGAGCGCTTGCACCAGCGTCCTACAGTGGATATCGACGACATTCCGCGTCACCCCGCTGTGAGGATAAAAACAATGAACGACAGCATCTACCAGCGGATTGATACCAATCCGCGCTTCAAGGAGTTGGTGGCCAAGCGAGAGCGTTTCGCCTGGATACTTTCTTCGATCATGCTTGGCCTCTACGTGATATTCATCCTGCTGATCGCTTTCCAGCCGCAGCTGCTGGGCGCGCGTATCAGTCCCGATTCGTCCGTGACCTGGGGCATCCCGATGGGTGTCGGACTGATCCTTGCCGCGTTCATCCTGACCGGCCTGTACGTGCGTCGCGCCAACGGCGAGTTCGACAGCCTGAACCAGGAAATCCTCAAGGAGGCGCAGCAATGATCGCTCGTCTCCTTGCCGCGCTCGGCCTTGCGGCCTTCGCTCCGGCCCTCTGGGCCGACGCGCTGACCGGCGACGTGCAGCGCCAGCCGCTGAACGTCTCGGCCATCGTCATGTTCGTCGCCTTCGTCGGCGCGACCCTCTGCATCACCTACTGGGCATCCAAGCGCAACCGCTCGGCGGCCGACTACTATGCCGCAGGCGGCCGCATCACCGGCTTCCAGAATGGCCTGGCGATCGCCGGCGACTACATGTCGGCGGCATCCTTCCTGGGTATTTCGGCGCTGGTCTTCACTTCCGGCTACGACGGCCTGATCTACTCGATCGGCTTCCTGGTCGGCTGGCCGATCATCCTCTTCCTCATCGCCGAGCGCCTGCGCAACCTGGGCAAGTACACCTTCGCCGACGTCGCCTCCTACCGCCTCAAGCAGAAGCAGATCCGCACCCTGTCGGCCTGCGGCTCGCTGGTGGTGGTGGCGTTCTACCTGATCGCGCAGATGGTCGGCGCCGGCAAGCTGATCGAGCTGCTGTTCGGCCTCAACTACCATGTCGCGGTGGTCCTGGTGGGCATCCTGATGGTGCTCTACGTGCTGTTCGGCGGCATGCTGGCGACCACCTGGGTGCAGATCATCAAGGCCGTGCTGTTGCTCTCCGGCGCCTCGTTCATGGCGATCATGGTGCTCAAGCACGTCAACTTCGACGTCAGCACGCTGTTCTCCGAAGCCATCAAGGTGCATCCGAAAGGCGAGGCGATCATGAGTCCGGGCGGCCTGGTCAAGGATCCGATCTCGGCATTCTCCCTGGGCTTCGCGCTGATGTTCGGCACCGCCGGTCTGCCGCACATCCTGATGCGCTTCTTCACCGTCAGCGACGCCAAGGAAGCACGCAAGAGCGTGTTCTACGCCACCGGTTTCATCGGCTACTTCTACATCCTGACCTTCATCATCGGTTTCGGCGCGATCCTGCTGGTCAGCACCAACCCGGACTTCAAGGACGCCACCGGCGCCCTGATCGGCGGCAACAACATGGCGGCGGTGCACCTGGCCGACGCGGTGGGCGGCAGCCTGTTCCTCGGCTTCATCTCGGCGGTGGCCTTCGCCACCATCCTCGCGGTGGTCGCCGGGCTGACCCTGGCCGGGGCCTCGGCCGTCTCCCATGACCTGTACGCCAGCGTGTTCAAGGGCGGCAAGGCCAACGAGAAGGACGAGCTGCGGGTCTCGAAGATGACCACCGTGGCCCTGGGCGTGGTCGCCATCGTGCTCGGCATCCTCTTCGAGAAGCAGAACATCGCCTTCATGGTCGGCCTGGCCTTCTCCATCGCCGCCAGTTGCAACTTCCCGGTGCTGCTGCTCTCCATGTACTGGAAGAAGCTGACCACCCGCGGCGCCATGATCGGCGGCTGGATGGGCCTGGTCACCGCGGTTGGTCTGATGGTCCTCGGTCCGACCATCTGGGTGCAGATCCTCGGCCACGAGAAAGCCATCTACCCGTACGAGTACCCGGCGCTGTTCTCGATGATCGTCGCCTTCGCCGGTATCTGGTTCTTCTCCATCACCGACAAGTCGGCGGCGGCCGACGAGGAGCGGGCGCGCTTCTTCCCGCAGTTCATCCGTTCCCAGACCGGCCTCGGCGCCTCTGGCGCGGTGGCCCACTAAGCGCTACGTGAAGGCGTAGCCCGAGGCGGCGGCCGGATTTCCGGTCCGCCGCCTTTCGTTTCAGCGTCCCGGTCACAGCGAGATGATCCATGCCTGACAGTTTCAACTTCGCCTCGCCGCCCTTCGACCAGTTGCGTCCCCATCAGCGCGAGACCCTCAAGCAGGCCCTCAGCGTCGGTTACTACGCGCCGGGGGAAACCTTGCTGGAGGCCGGTTCGGCGGTCCCCGGGCTGTTCGTCCTGCTCAAGGGCGTGGTCGAGGAGCGCGGCGACGACGGGCGGGTGTTCGCCCAGTACGCCGCGGACGACCTGTTCGACGTTCGCGGGCTGTTCTCCGGCAGCAGCAAGCATCGCTACCTGGCGATCGAGGAAAGCATCGTCTACGAGCTGCCGGCCAGCTGCTTCCACCAGTTGTGCGGGGAGAACCCGGGTTTCGCCCGCTTCTTCCAGGCCGACCTGGCGGCCAAGCGCCAGTTGGCCCAGCGCGACGGGCAGAACCTTGCCGAGTTCATCCTTACCCGCATCGCCCGCGAGCATCTGCTGCCGGCGCTGGAGGTAGAGGCCTCGCTGTCCCTCGGCGACGCCGCGCGCCTGCAATTGAGCCATGGCGCCGATGCCCTGCTGGTGCGGCTGGAGAGGGACGGGCCCGAGCTCGGCATCGTCACCCGCACCGACCTCATGAGCGCGCACTTCCGCGACGGGCGCAGCGAGCTGGAGGCGATCGGGCCGTTGGCCCATGGTCCGCTGACCAGCGTCGAACTGGGCGATTTCCTGTTCGACGCGATGATCCTCATGACGCGCCAGCGTATCGAGCGGGTCGCGGTCACCGAGGACGGTCAGGTGATCGGCCTGTTGCACCTGACCCAGGTGCTCAGCCTGTTCTCCACCCATTCCCACGTCCTGGCGCTGCGCATCGCCCGCGCCGACGACCTCGGCGACCTGCGCCGCTGCGCGGAAACCCTGGACACCCTGATCGCGACCCTGGCCGGCAACGGTATCCGCCTGCGCTTCATCATGCAGCTGGTCAGCGCGCTCAACGAGCAATTGCTCGAACGGCTTTTCGAATGGTTGCTGCCGCCGACCCTGCGCGGGCGCTGCTGCTTGCTGGTGATGGGCAGCGAAGGACGCGGCGAGCAGTTGCTGAAGACCGACCAGGACAATGCCCTGGTCCTGGCCGACGATCTGCCGCAGGAACAGGCCCTGGCGATGATGCAGCGCTTCAGCGCGGCCTTGCTGGAGTTCGGTTATCCGCCCTGTCCCGGAGGGGTGATGGCCAGTCGGCCGGAATGGTGCAAGCCGCTGGCGGCCTGGCAGGCGGAGCTGCGCGCGACGCTGCTGGAGGGCAAGCCGGAGCAGCTGTTGCGCCTGTCGATCCTGGCCGATGCCTGGCCGGTGGCCGGCAACCTGCAACTGTTCGAGCCGTTGCGTCGGCAACTGCGCGGTTTCGCCGACGGCGGCGAGCGCTGGCTGGCGGATATCGCGGCGGCGGCCCTGCAATTCGATACGCCGCTGACCTTCCTCGGCCAACTGAAAACCCAGGGCGCCCGCCTCGATCTCAAGCGCGGCGGGATCTTCCCCATCGTCCACGGCATCCGCACCCTGGCCCTGCGCGAAGGCCTGGAGACCCGCGGGACCCTGGCACGGATCGAGGCACTGAAGCGACACAAGGTCCTCGAAGCACGCCTGGCGGACGACCTGAGCGAGTCTTTCGAGCTGTTCCTGCAACTGCGCCTGACCCGCCAGTTGGCCGGCCAACGCGATGGTCGCCAGCAGGGCCTGGACGTCAGTGGCATGAGCCGCCACGATCGCGACATGCTGCGCTACGGCCTGCATGTGGTGAAGAAATTCAAGCAGAGCGTGGCCCGTCAATTCCACCTGGAGACCCGATGAACACCATGGTCAAGTTGCCCGACAGCCGCTGGCCGGGCTGGCGCCGCCGGCTGTATTGGTGGATGCACGAGGCGGTCGAGGCGGAGGAAGTGATCTCCCTCGATCTCGAGACCACCAGCCTCGACCCGCGTCGTGCCGACATCCTCAGCATCGGCGCGGTGCTGGTGCGGCGCGGCAAACTGGTCATGGGCGAGCGCCTGGAACTCTACGTCGAGCCGCCGCCGAGCCTGGACGCGGAGTCGATCCGCATCCACAAGCTGCGCCGCGCCGACCTGGAGGGACAGTTGCAACTGGAGCATGCCCTGCGCCAGGTGCTGGCGTTCATCGGCGACCGGCCGCTGCTGGGCTACTACCTGTCGTTCGATGTCGCCGTGCTGAACCGGCACCTGCGCCAGCTCCTCGACCGACAGTTGCACAACCCCTCCATCGAGATTTCGTCGCTGTACCACCGGAAGGTCAGCCGGCATTTTCCCGACGCACACATCGACCTGCGCTTCGACACCCTGGCGCGGGCCCTGGATGTGCCGGTGAGCGGTCGCCACACCGCCCTCGGCGACGCCCAGGCGGTGGCGCTGATGTTCATGCGTCTGCTCAAGGGGCCGGCGCCCAAGGTCATCCACTGAGGCTGGAGGGCGCGGATTTATTGAATCTTCATTGCTCGGCGGGGGTCGAGAACTACAAGGGCGGAATCTCCCGTCCTTTGCCCCATGAGCCGAACAGGAGCGACGCCCATGAGTCTCGGTACGATTCTTCTGATCATCCTGATCCTGCTGCTGATCGGCGGCCTGCCGGTCTTTCCTCATTCGCGCAACTGGGGCTACGGGCCCTCGGGGATCATCGGCGCATTGCTGGTGGTACTGTTGGTCCTGTTGCTGTTGGGCATGATCTAGGGCCCGAGGAGGGTCCGATCGGGAATGCCGTCGCGGTTGTCCGCCGTCGCGACGGGTATCGGCGGATAACGCCTCCGGCGTTATGCGCCCTACGCGGAGGGTTCCAAGCTTTCGCTCTGCGCTGGGGTAAGGCGAGGTATCGGCGGATAACGCCGTTGGCGTTATGCGCTCTACGTAAAATGGTTCGAAGCCTTCGCTTGGTGAAAGGCGGTTTCATTGCGGGTCCGCCGGGCGCTTTTTTCCATCGACCGGCTTCACTTGCCTTGCGTCTCGCGCCAGACTGGCGCGCATGCCGATCCAGACGCTTGACACCCTTGCCGATATCGATGCCGCCGAGTGGGACGCCTTGCTGCCTCCCGCCCAGCCATTCCTGCGTCATGCTTTCCTGTCCGCGCTGGAAGACAGCCACAGCGTAACGCCCGCCACCGGCTGGCGCCCGGCCCATCGCGTGCTGCGCGATCCGCAAGGGCGCCTGTGCGCGGCGCTGCCGGCCTATGTGAAGGCGCACTCGTACGGCGAGTACGTGTTCGACTGGAGCTGGGCCGACGCCTGCCAGCGGGCCGGTATCCGCTACTACCCGAAGCTGCTGGTGGGGGTACCCTTCACCCCGGTCGCCGGTGCGCGCCTGCTGGGCGAGGACGAAGGGTTGCAGGGGCTGCTCGCGTCCCTTGGCGAGGAGGCCGAGGCGAGCGGTCTGTCGAGCATCCATGTGAATTTCACCGACGCCCGGGCGGACACCTTGCTTGCCGCGCGTGACGGTTGGCTCGAACGCCTGGGTTGCCAGTACCACTGGCACAACCGCGGCTATCGGGACTTCCAGGACTTCCTCGAGGCCCTCAGTTCGCGCAAGCGCAAGCAACTGCGCAAGGAGCGCGAACAGGTCGGCGGACAGGGCATCGAGTTCGAATGGCGGGAAGGCGGCCAGTTGTCCGAACTGGAGTGGGATTTCGTCTATCTCTGCTACGCCAACACCTACCTGGTGCGCGACCGCGATCCCTACCTGAGCCGCGAGTTCTTCGGCCTGCTGGCCGAGCGCATGCCGGAGGCGATCCGCGTGGTCTTCGCCCACCAGCGTGGCAAGCCAGTGGCGATGGCGTTCAGCCTGGTCGCTGGAGACACCCTGTACGGGCGCTACTGGGGATGCCTGGCCGAGTTCGACCGGCTGCACTTCGAGACCTGCTTCTACCAGGGCCTGGAATTCGCCATCGGCGCCGGCCTGGCGCGCTTCGACGCCGGTGCCCAGGGCGAACACAAGCTGATCCGCGGTTTCGAGCCGGTGCTGACGCGCTCCTGGCACTACCTGGCGCATCCCGGTCTGCGCGATGCCGTGGCGCAGTTCCTCGAACAGGAGCGGGCGGGAGTGCGCGCCTACGCCGAGGAGGCCCACGGCCTGTTGCCCTATCGCCAGGCCTGAAGGGGGCCGGAACGATAGGGCGTGGCGTCCGCTCAGCCGTTGCTGGTGCTGCCGCCCCATTCGAGGAAGCGGATCTTGTGCAGTTCGCCGCTATGGTCCTCGTAGACCACGGTCACCGGCACTACGCCGGTCCTGGTCGAATTGTCGGTACGGTGCAGGACAGTCTTCACGTCCAGTTGCATGCCGTAGTGGTATTCCTCGACCGGCAGGCCGCGGCCCGGGTCCTTGTCCACGTCCTGGGCGAAGGCCATGGGGGCGAGGCTGGTGATGACGGCGGACACGACAGAGGCAAGTTTCATTCTGTGATTCTCCGTAGCGATGGGGCGAAATCCCCGGTACCGAGCACTGGCATCCTTGGTCGTCCGTGGCCGACGCCAGGTGGACGGGGACGATGCGGCAGGCGTCGGGATCGAGCCGGGGCACGGGTTCGATAAGAACACCGTTTCGCTGGCGGAAAAAATCGAAGCGCGTGCTAGTCGAGATCGACGGCGGTGATGATTGCCGCGCAAAGGCCCGTTGCAGAGCCTTTGACAAGGTCACCCAGGTCGGGCGGCGCGAGCCGCCGCCCTTCAGTCGACGCCGACGAAGCCGCCGGTCTGGTGTTGCCAGAGGCGCGCATAGAGGCCGCCATGGGCGAGCAACTCGGCATGCGTGCCGCTTTCGGCGATGTGGCCCTTGTCAAGCACCACCAGGCGGTCCATGCGCGCAATGGTCGACAGGCGGTGGGCGATGGCGATCACCGTCTTGCCCTGCATCAGGGTCTCCAGGCTTTCCTGGATCGCCGATTCGACTTCCGAGTCCAGCGCCGAGGTCGCTTCGTCGAGGATCAGGATCGGCGCGTCCTTGAGCAGCACCCGGGCGATGGCGATGCGCTGGCGCTGGCCGCCGGAGAGTTTCACTCCGCGTTCGCCGACATGGGCGTCGAAGCCGCGGCGGCCCTCGGCGTCGCTGAGCAGCGGGATGAACTCGTCGGCGCGGGCCTTGCGCACCGCCTCCATGAGTTCCGCGTCGCTGGCGCCGGGGCGGCCGTAGAGCAGGTTGTCGCGGATCGAACGGTGCAGCAGCGAGGTGTCCTGGGTGACCATGCCGATCTGCGCGCGCAGGCTTTCCTGGGTCACCCCGGCGATGTCCTGGCCATCGACCAGGATGCGTCCGCTCTCCAGGTCGTACAGGCGCAGCAGCAGGTTGACCAGGGTCGACTTGCCGGCGCCGGAAGGTCCGACCAGGCCGATCTTCTCGCCGGGCCGGACCTTCAGGTCGAGACCCTGGATCACGCCGCTGCCCTTGCCGTAGTGGAAGGCGATGTGCTCGAACTCCACCTCGCCGCGCTCTACCCGCAGCGGCCGGGCGTCCTCGCGGTCGACCACCTTGCGCGGCAGGGCGATGGTCTGCATGCCATCCTGGACCTGGCCGATGTTCTCGAAGATGCCGCCGACCACCCACATGATCCAGCCGGACATGTTGTTGATGCGGATCACCAGCCCGGTGGCCAGGGCGATGGCGCCCACCGAGATCAGCTCCTGGCTCCACAGCCACAGGGCCAGGCCGGTGGTGCCGGTGATCAGCACGCCGTTCATCACCGTGATGGTCACGTCCATGGAGGTCACTACGCGCCCGGCGCGTTGCGACTTGAGGGTCTGGTCGCCGATCGCTTCGCGGGCGTAGTCCTCTTCCTGGCGGGTGTGGGCGAACAGCTTCAGCGTGGTGATGTTGGTGTAGCCGTCGACGATCCGCCCCATCAGCTTCGAGCGCGAATCCGAGGCCTCCACCGAGCGGCGCTTGACCTGGGGAACGAAGTAGGCGAGGGCGCCGACGTAGGCGAACACCCACAGCACCAGAGGGATCATCAGGCGCCAGTCGGCCTCGGCGAACAGCACCAGGGCGCTGACGGTATAGATCAGCACGTGCCAGAGTGCGTCTACCACCTGCACCGCCGAATCGCGCAACGAGTTGCCGGTCTGCATGATGCGCTGGGCGATGCGCCCGGCGAAATCGTTCTGGAAGAAGCCGAGGCTCTGCTTGAGCACGTAGCGGTGGTTCTGCCAGCGGATCAGGTTGGTCATGCTCGGGTTGATGCTCTGGTGCACCAGCATGTCGTGCAGGGCGTTGAACAGCGGGCGCAGAACCAGCGCCACCACCGCCATCCAGATCAGTTCGTTGGCGTGCACGCGGAAGAACTCCGCGCTGGGCGTGCTCTGGGCGAGATCGACGATGCGGCCGAGGTAGCTGAACAGCGCTACCTCGATCAGCGCGACGATCAGGCCGACCACCAGCAGAGCCAGGAACACCGGCCAGACCTGGCGCAGGAAGTAGACATAGAAACGCAGCACTTCGCTGGGCGGCATGCGTTCGGAAGCGTTGCGGAACGGGTCGATCAGACGTTCGAAACGACGATAAAGCATGATGGCTCTCTTCTGGAGCGGGCCCGTCCTGGGCCCGCCGGATCAAGCCCCTGCGGCTGAACTCAGAGGCGTTTGGCGGACAGGATCACCACGTCGTCGCTCGGCACGTCGGCGAAGCCGTTGCGGCGGGGGGTGGGAACCTTGGCGATCTGGTCGACCACGCCCATGCCACGCACCACCTTGCCGAACACCGCATAGCCGAAGTCGCGGGCACCATGGTTGAGGAAGTCGTTGTCGGTCAGGTTGATGAAGAACTGGCTGGTGGCCGAATCGACCACGCCGGTACGGGCCATGGCGAGGGTGCCGCGCTCGTTGAGCAGGCCGTTGTCGGCCTCGTTCTTGATCGGTGCGCGGGTCTTCTTTTCCTGCATGCCGGCGCTGAAGCCGCCGGTCTGCACCATGAAGCCAGGGATCACGCGGTGGAACAGGGTGCCGTCGTAGTAGCCGCTGTCGACGTACTCGAGGAAGTTCTTCACGCTGATCGGCGCCTTGGCCGGATCGAGCTCTACCTCGATCTCGCCGAGGCTGGTGGCGATCAGGACGTGCGGCTTGGCGGCAGGCGTGGCGGCCAGCAGGGAACCGGCGAAGAGCAGGGTGCAGGCGGCGATCAGGAGACGTTTGAGCATGGTTGTTCCTTGGTTTTGTCGATATCGGCGAGGAAGCCGAGCAGGGTGGTGTTGAAAATCTCGGGTTGGTCCATCGGCGTGGCGTGGCGGGAGTCCTCCACCACCACCAGGCGGGCGTCGGCGATCCGCTCGCAATAGGCCTGCTTCAGCGATACCGGCGTGTAGTCGCGATCCGCGCTGATCACCAGGGTCGGACAGGCGATCTCGGCCAATCGTTCCTGCACGCCCCAACCGATGATCGCGTCGAGGCTGGCCAGGTAGGCGCGCTTGTCGTTCTCCGCCCAGCGCGCCTCGATCTTCTCTCGCAGCACGGCCTGTTCCGCCTTGGGAAACAACAGCCGGCCGAGGGCGCGGCCGATGGTCCGCAGGCTGAGCAGGCGCGAGAGGAGCTTGCGCTTGGCCACCTCCAGATGCTCGCGAGGCTTGCGCGGGATGACTTCCGGAGTGCTGTTGACGATGGTCAGGCTGCGCAGCAGGTCGGGTCGGTCGCAGGCCAGCTGGAAGCCGATCATCCCGCCCATGCTGATGCCGACCAGGTGTACCGGGCCGCAGCCGAGCCGGTCGAGCAGCGCCGCGCAGTCCTCGGCGAAGCCGGCCATGCTGTAGCCGCCGCGCGGCTTGCCGGAGCGGCCGTGGCCGCGCAGGTCCGGGATCAGCAGGCGGTAGCGGCCCAGCAGGGCCGGCAACTGGTATTCCCAGTCGCGGGCGCTCGAACCGAGACCGTGCAGCAGCAGGACCGGCGCGCGCTCGGCGGGACCGGGGTGGTCGTCGTAGACGAGGGTGCAGTCGCGGTGCTGGAAGTCAGGCATCTGCGCTCACTCGGCGGCCGGTTCGGGCGCCGCGAAGGGCGCGTTGAGCGGTACGTTGGCGAACGACTTGAGCATTTCCATGAGGATCTGGCTGGCCGGGCCGAGCGGCTTTTCCTTGTTGGTGTAGAGGTAGAAGCGGCTCTGCCGCACGCCGCCCTGGCTCAGCGGCAGCGGCTTGAGTTGGCCGCTCTGCAGTTCGCGCTCGATGATGTGCCGCGGCAGCCAGGCGAAGCCCAGGCCGTTGCCGACGAAGGTCGCCGCGGTAGCCAGGCTGCCCACCGTCCAGCGCTGTTCGGCGCCCAGCCAGCCGTGGTCGCGCGGCTGTAGCCGGCCGCTGTCGCGGATCACCACCTGCATCTGGGTTTCCAGGTCCTGGTGGGTCAGTTCGCGTTGCAGGCGGTGCAGCGGATGGTCGGGGTGGGCCACGGCGACGAACTCGACCACGCTGAGGTCGGCGCCGAGGTGGCCGGGAATGATCAGGCCGCTGATCGCCAGGTCGGCGGCGCCCTGGATCAGCGCTTCCTCGACGCCGGAGAGCACTTCCTCGCGCAGCAGCACGCGACAGCCGCGGCTCTGCGGCATGAAGGCGGACAGCGAGCGGACGATCCGCGCGGTGGGGTAGGCGGCGTCCACCACCAGGCGCACCTCGGGTTCCCAGCCCTGTTCCATGTGGTGGGCCAGTTCCTCCAGTTGCCCGGCCTGCTTGACCAGTTGCCGCGAACGGCGCAGCAACACTTCGCCGGCCTCGGTCAGCACCGCCTTGCGTCCGTCGATGCGCAGCAGCGGCACGCCGAGCTGTTCCTGCATGCGCGCCACGGTATAGCTGATCGATGATTGCGAGCGGTGCAGGGCTTCCGCGGCCTGGGCGAAGCCGCCGTGGTCGACCACCGCCTGCAGGGTCCGCCATTGGTCCAGGGTTACGCGTGGCGCTTTCATTTCCGCCTCCTCGAATGCAGGGATGCCTCGCCGGCGTTTCCGCGGCCGGCAGGCGATGACGAGTGCGCCGGAGGGGCGACTTCGCTTATCGTGTCGTCGGCGTCCTGTACGGGGTAGCTGTCCATTCTCTTGACGTACGGGATGCCGTGGTTTTCAGGGTGTTGCCATTTTTCCATCTGTCGCTACCGGGAGTCCGGCCATGAAAAGGCTT
The DNA here is from genome assembly GCF_001813025.1 of Pseudomonas sp. HMSC066A08. Classification (NCBI taxonomy): domain Bacteria; kingdom Pseudomonadati; phylum Pseudomonadota; class Gammaproteobacteria; order Pseudomonadales; family Pseudomonadaceae; genus Pseudomonas; species Pseudomonas sp. HMSC066A08. The sequence goes on along the minus strand of NZ_KV811348.1, from coordinate 35,266 downwards.
TGCTGTTTCGCACTATCGCTGCTGCCCCTGTCCGCTTTCGCCTATCCGATCGAGGTCGACCCGCAACTCAACGGCACCGAGGTCTCCTACAGCACCCAGGACATCGGTCGCGACATGGGCGCGATCCTCCTCACCAACCTGGGAGGCCAGGCGGCAGAGTGCACGGCGGTGTTCCGCAACGGCCCGGAGACCCCGAAAGTGCGCAAGGGCGTGATCCAGCCCGGGCAGAACAGCAACTTCACCGCGCAGTTCGGCCGCGACATCATCAAGTTGCGGATCAAGCTGACCTGCAAGATCGCGAAATAGAGCGTTCTCTCACCGAAAGACTAGGTGGTGCCTGTTTATAAATCAACCTGGTCGATATTTAACAGCGGTTTTTTCAACTTTTTAATCGATTAATCATTCTCTACCCTCACCTCCATCGTTGTAGCGCAGTGGGTGGAGGTCGAGTCATGTCCCGTGTCCTGGTTATCGAGAGCAGTGCCCGCCAACGGGGCTCGGTTTCCCGCCTGCTGACGGCGGAATTCATCTCCCACTGGAAAGCCGCGCATCCCGCTGATCGCTTCCAGGTCCGCGACCTGGCGCGCGAGCCGCTGCCGCACCTCGATGAATTATTGCTGGGAGCCTGGACCACCCCCTGTGATGGCCATAGCGCTGCGGAAAGGCGCGCCCTCGAGCGTTCCAATCGCCTGACCGAGGAGTTGCGGATGGCGGACGTGCTGGTGCTGGCGGCACCGATGTACAACTTCGCCATTCCCAGCAGCCTGAAGAGCTGGTTCGACCATGTGCTGCGCGCCGGCCTGACTTTCCGTTACGCCGAGCAGGGTCCGGAAGGCCTGCTACAGGGCAAGCGCGCCTTCGTTCTCACCGCCCGCGGCGGGATCTACGCCGGCGGCGGTCTCGATCACCAGGAACCCTATCTGCGCCAGGTGCTGGGCTTCGTCGGCATCCACGACGTCACCTTCGTCCACGCGGAGGGCATGAACATGGGCCCGGAATTCCGTGAGAAAGGCCTGGCGCGAGCCCGCGAGCGGATGCGGCAGGCGCTGGAAACCGACACCTCCCTTTGCGTCCCTCTGCCAACGCTCCGGTGATCGGACGCAGCACCCGGTCGAACCCCTTCCCCCCGCGTGTTCGACCGGGTTTTTTATTCCCTGCGGACTTTCGATGGTTGCCGGTGTGACGGCCGGGGCGGATTCAGGCGCGCTCGGGATCGCCTCGTTCGTCGCCGACTGCGGTTTTCCTGCCCCGTGTACCGAGGCGCGCCGACAGCACGATGGCGAGGATGATCAGGGCACCGCCGAGGAACATCCGCGGCCCCGGCGTCTCATGGAACAGCAGCCAGGCGAAGGCGATCCCGTAGACCGGCTCCAGGGCGAATACCAGCGCCGCGGTGCGGGCCTTGACCACCGCCAGGCTGGCCACGAACAGGCTGTGCGCCAGGCCGGTGCAGAAGACGCCCAGCAGGGCCAGCCAGAGCCAGTCGAGAGCGGGTAGCGCCGGTAGTTCGCCGACCGCGAACGGCAGCAGGCACAGGGCGACTACCAGGTTCTGCCAGAGCGCCGCCTGCACCGGGCCGACCTGCCCGCTGTTGCTACGGTTGGCCAGCGACAGCAGGGCGAACAGAAGGCCGGAAAGGATCGCCCAGAGCAGGCCGAGGGTGGCGCCGCTGGCGAGGTCGAAGTTCGGCGTGACCAGCACCAGGCCAAGGCTGACCAGGACCACCAGCAGTCCTTCCGCGAGATGAATGCGCTCGCGGAAGAGCAGCCCTTCGAGGATTACGGTGAAGGCCGGGAAGCTGGCGAAGCCGAGGGTGGCGATGGCCACGCCGGCGGTCTTCACGGCGATGAAGAAACTCACCCAGTGCCCGGCCAGGAGCAGGCCGCAGAGCGCCAGGCGCAGCCATTGCGCGGGTCCCAGGGCGCGCCAGGCCTGGCCCGCGAGGCGGGCGAAGAGGCCGAGGGCGAGCACCGCGAACAGCGCACGGCCGAACACGATCACCCCGGGGGAGGCACTGGCCAGCTTGCCGAACACCCCGGTCAGGCCGAAGAGGAGGGCGCCGCCGTGCAGGGCGGCGAGGGCGGAACGTCGATTCATGGGGATCCTTCAGGCCAGGCGCGCACCGTTGGGCAGGGGCTTGTCGAAGCCGGCCAGGACCACCTTGTCCTCGCTATCGTAGACCCCGGTGACCAGGACCTCCGAGCGCACCCCGGCGATCTGCTTCGGAGCGAAGTTGCAGACGCAGAGGACCTGGCGTCCGACCAGTTGCTCGGCCTGGTAGTGTGCGGTCAGTTGCGCGCTGGAGGTGCGCAGGCCGAGCGGTCCGAGGTCGACCTCGAGGACATAGGCGGGTTTGCGTGCCTTGGGGTTGGGAGCGGCGCTGAGGATGGTGCCGACGCGCAGTTCGACGCGTTCGAAATCCTGCCATTCGATGATGTCCATGCTGACTCCTGGTCTGTCGATGGGCAGAGAGTAAGGAGTCGTGACGGATTTGTCTGTCGTGCGGCTAGCCGGTTTTGTCGCGGGACTCGCGACGCAGTTGTCGCGGGGTGACGCCGAACTCGCGGACCAGCGCTGCAGTGAAGGCGCTCTGCGAGGCGTAGCCGACCCGGGCGGCGATCTCGCCCACCGCCAGGCTGCTCTCCAGCAACAGTTCGTGGGCCTGGTGCAGGCGTCGGCTGCGCGCGTAGTCCATGGGCGTCTGTCCGGTCTCGGCGAGGAACAGGCTGTGGAAGCGCGCCACCGAAAGGCCGGCCAGCCGCGCCAGGTCGGCTACCTGTAGCGGATGGGCGGCATGGCGGTCGAGGTAGGCGTCCAGGCTGGCCAGTGGCAGGCGGGGCTGCTGGCGCGGCGGCTGGCGCTCGCTGGCCAGGCTGGCGAGGAGCAGGCCGGCGCCCTGGTGGGCGATCACCGGGTCGTTGATCGGGCCGCTGGCCAGCCAGTTCACCAGTTGGCCCTGGGCGGGCGTCAGCGACAGCGCCTGCGGTCGCTCGAACAGCCGCCGACCGGCTTCGGCGTGTTCGCCCAGGCCCAGCAGCAGGCTGCCGTCGCAGGGCAGGTCGAGGACCAGGCAGCGGCTGCCGGAGGGACTCGAGCAGGCATGCCGGGCTTGCGCCGGAACCACCGCGAAGGTCTGCCGCAACACGCGGCTGCCGCGCCCCTCGACCTCGAAGTCGAGGCAGCCGCTGAGGCCCAGGACCAATTGGGCATGGTCATGGCTGTGGACGATCTGGTCGTGGCTGTAGTGACGCAGGGAAAGGATCGAACCCATGGCGAAGCTCCCGGAGGCAGGCGCCCAGTCTACCCGCTGGCGCCGGCGACAGACAGCCGGGCCCTGTCACGCAACGGTCGCCGGCCTGTCACAGTCGTTTCACCGGCGCCGGCCAAGATCGGAAAAACACCGTCGGAGACCCGCCGATGAGCACCGCGCAACGCTTCACCTCGAACCGCAAGCAGCGGGTCCGGACCCTGTGGATCTCGGATGTCCACCTGGGGACGCGGGATTGCCAGGCCGAACACCTGGCGGCGTTCCTCAAGCGCTACCACGCCGATCGCATCTACCTGGTGGGCGACATCATCGACGGCTGGAAGCTGCGCGGCGGCATCTACTGGCCGCAGGCGCACACCAATGTGATCCGTCGCCTGCTCACCCTGAGCAAGCGCGGCACCGAAGTGATCTACGTCACCGGCAACCATGACGAATTCCTGCGCCGCTATTCGAGCCTGATCCTCGGCAACATCCGCCTGGTCGACGAGGCGGTGCACAGTACCGCCGACGGCCGCAAGCTGCTGGTGATACACGGTGACCAGTTCGACGTGATCACCCGCTACCACCGCTGGCTGGCTTTCCTCGGCGATTCCGCCTACGAGTTCACCCTGCTCCTCAACCGTTGGCTGAACCACTGGCGGCGGCGCTGGGGCTACGGCTACTGGTCGCTGTCGGCGTACCTCAAGCACAAGGTCAAGACCGCGGTGAATTTCATCAGCGACTTCGAGGAAGCCATCGCCCACGAGTGCCACAAGCGCGGGCTCGACGGGGTGGTCTGCGGGCACATCCACCATGCCGAGATCCGCCGCATCGAGGGCGTCGATTACCTCAACTGCGGCGACTGGGTGGAGTCCTGCACGGCGCTGATCGAACACTGGGACGGCAGCATCCAGCTCTACCGCCTGGCCGAGGAGCAGGCGCGGCTGGCGGCGCAGGCCGCGGCGGTCGAGCCGGCGGCATGAGGCTATTGATCGTCAGCGACGCCTGGTTACCGCAAGTCAACGGAGTCGTCACCAGCCTGCTGGCCCTGCAGCGCGAGCTGGAACTGCTGGGCCACCAGGTACGGGTGCTGTCGCCCGCCGACTTCCGCTGCCTGCCCTGTCCCAGCTATCCGGAAATCCCCCTGGCCTGGAACCTCTGGCGCCTCGGCGGGCTGATCGAGGCCTTCGCCCCGGATGCCGTGCACCTGGCCACCGAGGGGCCGCTCGGCTGGGCCGCGCGGCGCTGGCTGGGCAAGCGCGGCCTGGAATTCACCTCGGCGATCCATACGCGCTTTCCCGAATACCTGCGTGACCGCTGTCCGTGGCTGCCGCTGTCCTGGGGCTATGCCTTCCTGCGCACCTTCCATCGGCCGAGCCGGGCGGTGCTGGTGAGCACCCCGCGCCTGCGCGACGAGTTCTGCGCCTGGCGCTTCCAGCACCTGCGGCTGTGGCGCAAGGGCGTCGATACCGAACTGTTCCATCCCGCCGAGACACCCCCGGCGGAAGAGCGGCCGCCGGTGTTCCTGTATGTCGGGCGGCTGGCGACGGAAAAGAACCTGGAGGCGTTCCTCGATCTCGAACTGCCGGGCGAAAAATGGCTGGTGGGCGACGGCCCGCAGCGGGCGGCGCTGGAGCAGCGCTATCCACAGGCGCGTTTTCTCGGCTACCGCCATGGCCGCGCGCTGGCCGACGCCTACCGGGCGGCCTCGGTGCTGGTGTTCCCCTCGCTGACCGATACCTATGGCCTGGTGATGCTCGAAGCCCTGGGCTGTGGCGTGCCGGTGGCGGCCTTCGCCGTGCCGGGGCCGCTGGATGTATTGCAGCAGGGCGTGACCGGGGTCATGCACGAGGATCTTGGCGAAGCCTGCCGCCAGGCGCTGGCGCTGGATCGCCAGGCCTGCGGGCGCTGGGCGCGGGAGCAGTCCTGGCGGGGTTCGGCGGAGGAGTTCCTGGCGCTGCAGGCAAGCGGCCCGCGGACTGCGCCGGAATGGCGCGACGAACTGCCGGCGGCGTTCGACGAACTTAGAGGATGACCTTGTCGCGCAGGCGTTCGGCGGCCTGTTGCAGGGCCTGGATGACCCGCTCCTTGTCGTAGTTCTGGATGTTGTTGGTGTCCAGGTACATGGAGAAGCCGGGCAATTCGTGCTCGACATAGCTGGGCGCGGCGCCGAGGTCGCGGCGCGAGTCCACCACCTGGTAGATCTGCACCGGGCGGCTGAAGCCCTTGACCGCGATCTGGCCCTTGTCGCGGCACATGATCACGTCCTTGATCAGCGAGTAGGTCTCGTGGGAAATGAGGATTTCGCCGGCTTCCGAGGCGCTTTCCAGGCGGCTGGCGAGGTTCACCTCGCGGCCGATGATGGTGTAGTCCATGCGCGTGTCGGCGCCGAAGTTGCCCACCGTGCAATAGCCGGTGTTGATGCCCATGCGGATTTCCAGCGGCTTGGTGATGCCCTGGGCCCGCCACTGCTGGCGCAGCACCTTCATGTGCTTGCGCATGGCGATGCCCATCGATACCGCAGCCACCGCGTCCTTCTTCGCGCCCTGGGTGCTGGGGTCGCCGAAGAACACCATGACGCAGTCGCCGACGAACTTGTCGATGGTGCCGCCGTACTTGAGGGCGATCTTCGACATTTCGTTGAGGTAGTTGTTGAGCAGGTCGGTCAGGGCCTCGGCTTCCAGTTCCTCGGATAGCTCGGTGAAGCCGCGGATGTCGGAGAAGAACACGGTGAGCTTCTTGCGCTGGGTTTCCAGGCGCACGCTCTTCTTGCCGCTGAAGATCATTTCCCAGACCTGCGGCGATAGGTACTTGGCCAGGTTGCGCGCGAGCCGCGCGGCCTTCTCCTGCTCGCGGGCGATCTCCTGGCGCACCTGGGCCAGGCGCAGACCCTGCTGGTGGCCGAAGAAGGCGGTGATGCAGATGTACAGGCCGCAGAACAGGATGCTGACCGCGGCCACCTCGACCGGGGTATTGCCCAGCAGCGGCGGGGCGACGAGCACGGCGACCAGCAGGGCGCTGCTGGCCGATACCAGCAAGGCCATGCCGAGCAGGCGCAGGCCGCCGATGACCAGTGCGGTGAAGCTCAGCACCAGCAGGAACATCAGGCTGGGTACCACGGAGAAGCCGAGCAGCGCCATGCCCAGGCCACAGTGCACGGCGTCGACCGCGAGCAGGGCGCGGGTCACCTTGCGCGGGTCGTGCTGGCGGAAGCGCTGGCCGAGGTGGTACGCCAGGTGCGGGTAGAGCAGCGCATAGGGCACCATCCAGAGGATGCCGTAGCTGAAATACTGGGTGTAGGTTCCCGCCGCGATGCTGGCGCCACAGGCGATATAGGCCAGCACGCGCGAATAGTATTCACGCATGGACGCGACGGACCGGCTCGTCGGCGAGCGGTCGGGGAGGGTAGGCTTCATGCGCTGGAGAGGATCCCTGTGTATTTTCGTCCCGGCTCGGCCTCGTGAGCTTTCCGCCTGGGGAATGGCGGGTGGCCAGGTTGCTGGCGGAATCTTAACCAAGCGTTTGCGCGGCGGCCAGTGACAGCTGATCGATAGTTCAGGAAAGCGCGCCGATCCGGGACCGACGGTCGTCCCGGGGGAGCGACCGGCCCGGGGGCCAGCCGCGCGGATGGGTCAGAAGCGGATGCGGCCGGTGAAAGCGTCCTTGAGCATCACCCAGTCGCCCATGAACGACCACAGCGGGTACTTGAAGGTGGCCGGGCGGTTCTTCTCGAAGACGAAGTGGCCGACCCAGGCGAAGCCGTAGCCCACCAGCGGCAGCGCCAGCAGCCATAGCCACTGCTGGCTGGCCACGGCGTGGAAGAGCACCGCCAGCACCAGCAGGCTGCCGACGTAGTGCAGGCGGCGGCAGACCGCGTTGCTGTGTTCCTGCAGGTAGTAGGGGTAGAACTCGGCGAAACTGTGGAAACGCTCGTCGTCAGGGCTGCTCATGGAATGCCTCCTCTCGTTGTGTCCACGCAGTGTAGTGCGGGCCGCACGATGTCGCGGATGACATACAGGGCCAGTTTAGTATCCTTGGGCCGCCAGGCCGGTCGACGGTCGGCGTGCCTCCCGCCAGAACAAGAAGAGACCGATGCCGGAACGTACAACCTTGTCCAGCTGGGTCCAGGGCATCGTCATCGCCCTGGAGCTGGAAGGCCTCGACGGACGCCAGCTGTTCGCCGAGCTGGGCCTCGACTACCAGGCCCTGCAGGACCCCGACGCGCGCTTCCCGCAGGACGCCATGAGCCGTCTGTGGCAGCGTGCGGTGGCGCTCAGCGGCAACCCGGCGATCGCCCTGAACATCGCCCGGGTCCGGCGCCCGGCTTTCCACGTCGTCGGCTATGCGCTGATGTCGAGCCGCAACCTGGCGGAAGGCTTCGCGCGCCTGGAGCGCTACCAGCGGATCATCGCGGAAGCGTCCGACCTGACTTTCCGCCGCACGCCGCAGGGCTATCGAATCGGCGTCACGGTGCATGGCGATCGCCTGCCGGCGCCACCGCAGAGTGCCGAATGCTCGCTGGCCTACCTGGTGGACATGGTCCGCTGGATCACCGGCCGGTCGCTGGATCCGCTGGCGGTGGAACTGCCCGGCGCGCCCCGCGAGCCGCTGGCACCCTATGTCGAGCTGTTCCGCGCGCCGCTGCGCTTTCACGCCGAGGAGTTCGCGCTGGTGTTTTCCCGCGTCGACCTCGAGACGCCGCTACCCTCGGCCAACGAGGCGCTGGCCCAGTTGCACGATCGCTTCGCCGGCGAATACCTGGCGCGTTTCAGTACCAGCCGCATCACCCATCTGGCCCGGCAGACCTTGTGCCGGCTGCTGCCGCAGGGAGAACCCAGGCGCGAACGGGTGGCCCAGGCGCTGCACCTGTCGCAGCGCACCTTGCAACGGCGCCTCCAGGAAGAAGGCACCAGCTACCAGCAACTGCTCGACGACACGCGCCGGGATATGGCCGAGCAGTATCTCCAGCAGCCCGGCCTGACCTTGCTGGAAGTCGCCTATCTGCTGGGTTTCGCCGATCCGAGCAATTTCTTCCGGGCATTCCGTCGCTGGTTCGGCTGCACGCCCAACGAATACCGGGCGCGCCGCCAGGAGCCCCCGGGCTAGTCGCCAGGCCAGGCGGGACGCTTCAGGGCTGCACGGCGGGTTGCGCCGAGGCCTGGCGTAGGGTCCAGTCGAGAACCTGGGCCGACAGCGTATCGCCGGCCTTGCCGAAGGCGCTGACCACCGCCGCGACCTTCTTGCCGTCCACCGGCTGGCTGACCTCGAAACGCCGGCTGGCGACCACGCGCTTGTCGTCGGTACGCACCAGGCGCGCGTCGTAGCGGATCAGCGCGCTGGCCTGGCCGTTCGGGTACTCGGTCTGGAAGGCGCGAAGGTCGCCGCCCAGTTCGAAATCGGCCTGCAGGTTGCTGTCGTCGCTGCTCAGGCCGCGGACCCGGCCGTCGGCCTGGAACGCCTGCATCAGACGGTCGCGCAGCAGCGACGGCGCCGGATCGCTCCAGCGTGCGCCCTGGTACACGCTGATCTCGTCGCCGTGCGGACGCACCGCGATGCGCGGGCTCTCCAGCACCAGGCTGGTACGCGGCCGGGCGATCCGCAGCGACCAGTCGACCGGCCTGGCGGCGGCGCTGGCCGGAGGGTTGTGCACCGGTAGCAGGTAGACCTGGAGGACCTGCGCCTCCGGCAGGATCGAGCAGGCGCCGAGGGCTGCGAACGCGGCCAGGCCGGCGGCCAGGGACAGGCGACGGAGCGGGCGAAGGGCGAGCCTCATGGGGTGAACTCCTTGGTTTTTTCCCGGCCCAGCAGGTAGTTCGCCGGGTTTTCTTCCAGGCGCCGGCTGATTCCGCGCAGTGCCGCCAGGGTATCGCGCAGTTCGCTGACCGCCGGGCCCAGCTCGGCGAGTCCCTGGATGCCGCCGTCCAGAGAGTGGCGATTCTCGCTGATCAACTGGTCGAGGGTGGCGCTGGTGCGCTCCAGCGAAGCCATGGTCTTGTTGGCGTTTTCCAGCATCCCCTTGCCTTGCTCGTTGAGCAGGCCGTTGGCGCTGCGCATCAACTCGCTGGCCTGGGCCAGGGCGGCGTTGGCCTGCCTGCTCGCCTGGGCCAGCTGCTGCATCACCGCGCTGACGTTCTCGCGCTCGGCGGAGAGTGCGCCGGTGGCCTGGTCGAGATGGTCGAGGGTGCGGCTGATGCGCGCTGTGTTTTCCTCGGAGAGCAGGTTGCTGAAGCGCGCGATGAGCTGGTTGATGTTGCCCATCAGGTCTTCGCCGTTGCTGAGTAACTGGGTCAGCGGCGAGGGCGTGGCGACGATCACCGGGATCTTCCCGTCCTTGCCCTCCAGCATCGGGCTGGCGGGCGTGCCGCTGCTGAGCTGGATGATCGAGGTGCCGGTGATCCCGGTGAGCGCCAGCTTGGCGGTGGTGTCCTGCTTGATCGGCGCGCTGGCCACCACGCGGATGCGTGCCCAGACCTTGCGTGGGTCTTGCGGATCGAGGCGAAGGAAGGCCACGTCGCCGACCTTGATCCCGCTGTACTGCACCGAGCTGCCCTGGGAAAGGCCACTGACCGCTTCGTTGAAGACGATGTCGTAGTAGTTGAACTTGCCCTCCGAGCCGGACTTGGCCAGCCACAGGCCGAAGAGCAGGGCGGCGCCGATCACGATCACGCTGAACAGGCCGATCAACACATGGTGGGCTCGGGTTTCCATCTCAGTGATTCTCCGGCACGGCGGCGGCTTGGTGGGCGGCGCGCCCGCGCGGCCCGTGGAAGTATTCGCGGACCCAGGCGTCGTCGGTGGCGGCGACCCGTTCCAGGGTATCGACCACCAGGACCTTCTTCTGCGACAGCACGGCGACCCGGTCGCAGATGGTGTACAGGGTGTCCAGGTCATGGGTGACCAGGAATACGGTCAGGCCGAGGGCGTCGCGCAGGGTTCGGATCAGGTTGTCGAAGGCCGCCGCGCCGATCGGGTCGAGGCCGGCGGTGGGCTCGTCGAGGAACAGGATGTCCGGGTCCAGCGCCAGGGCGCGGGCCAGGGCGGCGCGCTTGATCATGCCGCCGGAAAGCGAGGCAGGATACTTGTCGCCGGCGTTGGCCGGTAGCCCGGCCAGGGCCAGCTTGACCTGGGCCAGGTGCTCTGCGTCGGCGCGCGGCAGGCCGGCGTTCTCGATCAGCGGCAGGGCGACGTTCTCCACCACGGTAAGCGAGGAAAACAGCGCGCCCTGCTGGAACAGCACGCCGAAGCGCCGTTCGACCAGGGAGCGGCGTTCCTCCGGCAGTTGCAGCAGGTCTTCGCCGAACACCCGCACGCTGCCGGAGGTCGGCCGGCGCAGGCCGACGATGCTGCGCAGCAGCACCGACTTGCCGGTGCCGGAGCCGCCGACCACGCCGAGGATCTCGCCGCGACGGACGTCGAGGTCGAGGTGCTCGTGGACCGCCTGGGCGCCGAAACGGTTGCACAGGTCGCGGACCTGGATGATCGCTTGCGGGTTGTCCTGGTTCACCAGCCCATCTCCATGAAGAACAGCGCGGCGAGGGCGTCGAGCAGGATCACCACGAAGATCGAGTGGACCACGCTGGTGGTGGTGTGCTCGCCCACCGACTGGGCGCTGCCGCTGACCTTGAAGCCTTCCAGGCAGCCGATCACGGCGATCAGGAAGGCGAACAGCGGGGCCTTGCTGATACCGACCAGGAAATGCTGTACGCCGATTCCGTCCTCCATGATCGACAGGAACATCGCCGGCGGGATGTCCAGGGTCCAGGCGCAGACGGTCATGCCGCCGACGATGCCGCAGAGCATGCCGACGAAGGTCAGCATCGGTAGCGATACCAGCAGCGCCAGCACCCGCGGCAGCACCAGCAGCTCGATGGGGTTGAGGCCGAGGGCGCGGATCGCGTCGATCTCCTCGTTGGCCTTCATCGAACCGATCTGCGCGGTGAAGGCGCTGGCGGTGCGGCCGGCCATGAGGATCGCGGTGAGCAGCACGGCGAACTCGCGGAGGAAGGAGAACACCACCAGGTTGACCGTGTAGATGGTCGCGCCGAAGTTGGCCAGCACCGTGGCGCCGAGGAAGGCGATCACCGCGCCGACCAGGAAGGTCAGCAGAGCGATGATCGGCACCGCGTCCAGGCCGCTCTTCTCGATGTTCGCCACCAGCGGCGTGACCCGCCAACTGGCCGGGCGGACCAGGCTGCGGAGCAGGGTCTCCAGGGTCAGGCCGATGAAGCCGAGGAGTGCCTTGAGGTGCAGCCAGAAGGTCTCCATGGCACACCCGATGCGAGCCAGCAGCTCGATGGCGGTGGTGGGCGGCTTGGGTTTCTCCGGCTCGCAGAAGTCGTGCAGGGCGTGGCCGACGGTCTTCAGCAGGGCCTGGCGCTCGCGCGGCAGACCGGGCTCCAGCTCGGCGAGGTCGGCCAGGCGCTCGGCACCGAGCAATTCGGCGAGCAGGGCGGCACCGGCGGTATCCAGGGCGCCCAGTTGGCTCAGGTCGAAGCTGACGTTGGCCGCCACTTCGCTGCGCAGGCGCGTCACTTCGCGCTCCAGGGCCGTGTAGTGGGCGAGCGTCCAATCACCTATGGCTCTGACGCGGGCGGGCTGGGTGGAGCTATCCAGGCTCACGTGGCCGGGTTGCGGCTGTGTCGTCATGGTGCAGAAGCTTACACCGGCTTTTCAGTCCCTGAGTAGAGCCATTGCAGACAGGCCCGTGAGCGCTCAGTGGCGCCAGAACGCCGGGGTCAGCAGGACCAGCACGGTGATGATCTCCAGGCGACCGAGCAGCATGCCGGCGGCCAGCAGCCACTTGGCGGCGTCCGGCAGGCTGGCGAAGTTGCCCGAGGGGCCGATGATGGGCCCCATCCCCGGGCCTACGCCGGCCACGGTGCTGGCGGCGCCGGTGAGCGCGGTCATCCAGTCCAGGCCGATCAGCGACAGGCCGAGGGCGAGCAGGCAGACAACGATGGCGAAGAAGAACGAGAAGGTCAGGATCGAGCGGACGATTTCCTCGTCCAGGCGATGGCCGTTGTAGTTCTGCTTGAGCACCGCGCGCGGATGGATCAACTGGTAGAGGTTGGCCTTGAGCAGGGTGTAGGCGACCTGGAAGCGGAAGATCTTGATACCGCCGGCGGTAGAGCCGGAGCAACCGCCGATGAAGCCGAGGTAGAAGAACAGCATGATCGAGAAGTGCCCCCACATGCTGTAGTCGCCGAGGGCGAAGCCGGTGGTGGTGACCACCGAGGTGACGTTCACTGCGACGATGCGGAAAGCATCCATCCAGGGCAGCTTGGAGGTTACCGCGTACCAGGTGCCCATCAGCAGCCAGGTCACCAGCAGCAGGCCGAGCAGGCCGCGGACCTGCTGGTCCTTGATCAGCGCCTTGCGGTGTCCGCGCAGGGTGGCGACGTAGAGCGCGAACGGCAGGCTGCCGAGGATCATCACCACTACCGCGGTCCAGTGCACCGCTGGCTGCTTCCACTTGGCCAGGGATTGGTCGGAGGTGGAGAAACCGCCGGTGGAAATCGCCGACATGGCGTGGTTGACCGCGTCGAACGGGCTCATGCCGGCGCCCCAGAAGGCCAGGCTGCCGAGCAGGGTGATACCGACATAGGTGGCGACGATGTACTTGGCGACCATGTGCGAGCGTGGCAGGACCTTTTCCGAGCGGTCCGAGGATTCGGTCTGGAACAGGCGCATGCCGCCGATCCGCAGCATCGGCAGGATCGCCACGGCCATGGCGATGAAGCCGATGCCGCCCAGCCAGTGCAGCAGAGAGCGCCAGATGAGGATGCCCGGGGACATGTCGTCCAGCCCGCTGAGGACGGTGGAGCCGGTGGCGGTGATTCCCGACATGCTTTCGAAGAAGGCATCGGTGTAGCTGATGTGCTGCTGCAGGACGAACGGCAGGGCGGCGAAGATGCATACCAGCACCCAGCTCGATACGGTGAGCATGTACATGTCCCGCGGGCGCAGGTGGACATGCTCGGGACGCCCCGGCAGGACCAGGCCGAGGCCGGTGACGAAGGTGGCGACGCTGGACCAGATGAATGCCTGGATGCCTTCGGTACGGTCGAAGGCGAGCATGGTCAGGATCGGGACCAGCATGCTGGCGGCCAGAGTGATCAGGAAGATGCCGATGATGAAACCGAGGATACGTAGGGTCGGCAAGGCCATGGATCGTGGGGCTCTGGGCTGTGGCGGACCGGCCATTCTACCAGCCGTCCGCGGAGAGTAAATCTGCCGCTGCGCCCCTCTTCACAGCTGCCGCGAAATCGCTAGAATCTCGCTTCGCCCGCCGGCGCTCGCCGGTTTCTCTGGTGTTCTGCCAACCATGTCCACTGACAATCCGTGTCTTACCTGCGGCGCCTGCTGTGCGCATTTTCGTGTGTCCTTCTATTGGGGCGAGTGCCGTTCCGCAGGCGGCGTCGTACCCGACGAACTGACCGTCCGCATCAGCCCGCAGATGGTCGCCATGAGCGGTACCGAGAACAAGCCGGCACGCTGCGTCGGACTGCTCGGCGAGGTCGGTTGCGGCGTTCGCTGCACCGTCTACGAGCAGCGCTCGGGTACCTGCCGCGAGTTCGAGGCGGCCTGGGCCAACGGCCAGCCCAATCCGGCCTGCGATGCCGCGCGCGCCGCCTACGGCCTGCCGCCGCTGACCCCGCCGCTGCAGCCGCACCTGGCGCCGGGACGGGTCGCCTGAGAGCGGGCGTGAGCCTGGCGATTGCGTCTACAATGGCGATTTCGTTTCTGACAGGAGTTCGCCCATGGAGGCTCTCGACGCCTTGCTCACTCGCGTTTCCCACGCCCGCCTGAGCGATCCCGCGCCCTCGCCGGAGCAGCTCGACCGGCTGTTCCGGGTCGCCTTGCGCGCCCCGGACCACGGACAGTTGCGGCCCTGGCGCTTCATCCTGGTAGAGGGCGAAGGTCGCCGGGCCCTGGGCGACCTCTACGCCCGCGCCCTGGCGAGCCGCCAGCCGGACGCTGCCGAGGAAGCGCTGGCCAAGGCCCGCAACATGCCGCTGCGCGCACCGCTGCTGGTCGTGGCGGTCGCCTGCCTGCAGGACCACCCGAAGGTGCCGCACGGCGAGCAACTGCTGGCTGCCGGCTGCGCCGCCCACGGCCTGGTGCTGGGCGCCTATGCCCAGGGACTGGGGGCGATGTGGCGGACCGGCGAGATGGCCACCGATCCGGTGGTGCACGCCGGCCTGGGGCTCGGCGAGCAGGAGCGGATCATCGGCTTCGTCTACCTGGGGACGCCGATGGGCGAGTTGCGCACGCCGACGGAACTCGATCCGGCGGCCTTCGTCAGCTCCTGGCCGGGCTGAGCGGCAACAGCAGGCGTACGCACCAATGCGCGCCCTGGGCGTGCCAGAGCAGTCGTCCGCCCTGCCAGCCGGCCAGTCTTCGGGCGGCTTCCACGGCCGCCGGCAGCCAGCGCCGGCCTTCTTCCGCCTGGCCGAGGATGTCCAGGCGCAGCCGTCCGCGGCGAGCGTCCAGCGCCGGATTCAGCGTGATGCGCTGCCACGGGCGGGCCTGCGCGGCGCCGCCGAGCAGGCCGTAGAGCGCTTCGTGCAAGGCCGGGCGCCAGCTTTCCAGTGGCCAGGTACCGCGTTCCGGCAGGCTCAGGTCGAGACGCGCCCAGCGTTGCCGTAGTTGCTGGGCGACCTGTCCCAGTTCGACCGCCAGCACCAGCGATTGCGGTTCGTCGCCGGGAGGTTCCGGCGGCGGCGCGATGGCCTGGGCGAAAGGGCGTTCATCGAGGAACAACGAAGCGGGAAGAGTCATGCCGGATGCTCCTGGGGAATTGCCGTTCATCTGGGCGCGGCGTCATTCGGTCGCCTTGCGCCGTAGCGGCAGGCTGAGGGTGGCGATGAAGCCGCCGTCGGGATGGTTGCCCAGGCGCAGGTGCCCGCCGTGGCGCTCGATGGCGCGGCGGGCGATGGCCAGGCCCAGGCCGTGTCCCGGGCTGCTCTGGTTGGGTGCGCGGAAGAACGGTTCGCCCAACTGCTCCTGCAGTTCGGCGGCGATGCCTGGCCCATGGTCGCGGACGCTCAGGCGCAGGTAGTCGCCGGCGCTGCTGGCACGCACCTCCAGGGGTTGGCCGACGGGGTTGAAGCGCACGGCGTTGCGCAGCAGGTTGTCCACCGCGCGCTCGAACATGTCCGGCCAACCGTCGATGCTCAGGTCAGGCGTCACTTCCAGGCGGATATCCTGCTCCGGAGCCAGCAGCAGGGCGTCTTCGCGCAGCCGCTGGAGCAGCGGCAGCAGGGCGATCCGTTGGCTCGCGCCGGGTTCGGCGTCGAGCCGGGCGAGGGCGAGGATCTCGCCGATCAGCGCTTCCAGGCGGTCGCATTCCTGTTCCAGGCGCGGCCACATCTGCGCCCGCGCTTCCGGTTCGGCGCGTTCGGCCAGGGCCAGGGCGATGCGCAGGCGCGCCAGCGGCGAGCGCAGTTCGTGGGACACGTCGCGGAGCAACTGGCGCTGGCTGCCGATCAGGCTTTGCAGGCGTTCGCCCATGCGGTTGAAATCGCGTGCCAGGGTGCCCAGTTCATCGCCGCGCCGCGCCAGTCGGGCCAGGCTGTCCTTCTGGTAGGCGGTCTGGCCGAGGTCGTGTACGGCGCGCCGCAGACGGTTCAGCGGACGGGTGATGGACAGCGTCAGCAGCAGGCTGAAGAGGGTCAGCACCACCAGTGCGATGCCCAGCGCGCTGAGCGGCCAGAGCAGGCTGCCGCGGTGCCAGGCCTCCAGTTCCGGGTGCGGGATGCGGTAGATGAACAGATAGGTATGGTTGCTCTGCGGGCTGACGTATTCCTGGCTCAGTTGGCGCCAGGGGAAGCGCGGCAGGTTGCGGTCGCTGGTGCGCGGCGGGCGGTGGTGGGGGCGCGGCAGGTAGGTGCCGTCGACCAGGCGCTGGCCGCTTTCATCGAGCACCTGGATGGAAATCCCGTAGTCGCGGCGGCGTTGCTCCAGCAAACCCTGGGCCGCGTAGCTGCCCTGTTCTTCGTAGAGGGCGGTCCACTGCTCGGCGAGGTCCTTCAGGCCAGGATGGCGGGCGATGATCCAGGTGTCCTGGTTCAGCGCACGGCCCAGCAGGATGGACAGCCCGGCGACCAGCAGCAGGGCCAGCCAGAAGGCGGCGAGGATTCGCCAGAAGAGTGAACGCATGGTTTTCCTGTTGAATCGCATATCGGGCCGGCCGCGTGGGTAAACCCCTAGGATATGCGATTCCGGCTGGTCGGAAGACCGCTACCGGAGGACCCGGTAGCGGTGGCTCGGACGTCAGTTGGACTTCTTGTCGGCCTTCCACTGCTGGAATTCGGCCCACTCTGCCTTGCGCTGCTCGCGCTTCTTCTGCAGTTCGTCGAACTTCTTCTGCTGTTCGGGGGTGAGCAGGGCGCGGATGTCCTTCTGGGTCTTCTCGTGGCTGGCCTTGAGTTCGTCCTTCAGGGCCTTCTGCTCGGCCGCCGGCAGCTTGGCCAGGTAGCGCTGGGTGATCTCGTGGCGGGCCTTCATTTGTTCGCCCATCAGTTTGCCCATCTGCTGGCGCTGTTCGCGGGTCAGATTCAGTTCCTTCATCGGGCCGCCATGTCGGGGACCGTGCTGGCCCATCATGTGGCCGCCTTCCATCGGCGGGGGCGGCAGGTCGTTGGCGGCGGGCGCGGCCATGGCGAAGGTCGGCAGGGCGGCGGCGATGAACAGGGCGGTTAGCGTCTTGCGCATGGTGTTTCTCCTTTCTGGGTCCGGCCATTTACCGGATGAGCCCAGTCTAGGGAGGTCAAGGTCAAGCGCGGTCAGCCCTGGGTAAAGCTTGGGTAAAGACCTTGTGTCGGCGGGCTGACGAAACCCGCTCAGTGGCTGTAGTAGTAGCCGCGGCCGCGCAGGGCGAGGATGCGCGGGCTGCCGTCGGGGTGGCTGCCGAGCTTCTTGCGCAGGTTGCTGACGTGCATGTCCAGGCTGCGGTCGTAGAGGGTCAGCTTGCGGCCCAGCGCCAGTTGCGCCAGGGCCTGCTTGTCCAGCGGCTCGCCGGGCTGGCGCAGGAGCGCTTCGAGGATGCGGCTTTCGGAAAGGGTCAGGCTGATCTCCTGGCCGTCGATCTGTGCCAAGCCGCGCGTCAGGTTCAGCGACAGGTCGCCCAGTTGCATCTGCGCGCTGGGCTGCGCCGGATGGGTTCGCCGCAGCACGGCGCGCAGCCGTGCGGTGAGTTCGCGCGGGTCGCAGGGCTTGGCCAGGTAGTCGTCGGCGCCCAGTTCCAGACCGAGGATGCGGTCCAGCGGCTCGCCGCGGGCGGACAGCATCAGCACCGGCAGGTCGGGATGGTCGCCGCGCAGTTGCTTGAGCAGTTCCAGGCCGCTACCGTCCGGCAGCATCACGTCGAGCACCACGGCATCCGGTGTCTGCTCGGCGAGGGCGCGACGGGCCTGGGCGCCGTCGTGGCTGGCACGCACGGAGAAACCTTCCTGGACCAGCCAGGTACCGAGCAGCTCGCAGAGCTCCCGGTCATCGTCGATCAACAGCAGTTCGCTCATCGAGTGTCGCTCAATTGATCCATTCGCGTCGCTGTCGCCGGCGGCCGCGGCTCAGGGCGCCGAGGACGAACGCGAGCAGGGCGGTGGCGGCGCCGGCGACATACCAGGTCTGCTCTTCCGTGAGCAGCGGCGGTTGCCGTTGCGCCTGGGCCGCCTGCAATTGCTCGCGCAACTGGCGGTTCTCCTGGCGCATACGACTGACCAGTTCGTCGCGCTGGCGTTCCGTTTCCACCAGGCGGCGCTCCAGTTCGGCGGTAGCCTGCGCAATGGAAGGCTGCGCGGCTGGAAGCGGTGCTGGCGCGGGTTCCTCGGCCAGGGCCAGCGAAGCTCCCAGGCTCAGCAGCAGGCAGTGGGCAGTGGATGGACGCATCATGACTCCTTGTACCGATGAAGCGACGGATTGCACTGTCTTCCGGTTCGCCCTTCCGGCTTGGCGAAAGCGCCGGGCCGGCCTGGTTGCACTGCGGCGGGCACCGGAAAGCGACGTCCGGTGCGAAAACGTTTGCCGGGAGGGCGACCGGGCCGGCCGCCGGTACCCGGCGACTGCCTCAGGGCAGGACTTTCTTGAACGGCTTGACCACCACCTCGGCGTACACCCCGGCGGCCCGGTAGGGATCGGCCTCGGCCCAGCTCTGCGCCGCGGCCAGCGAATCGAATTCGGCGACGATCAGGCTGCCGGTGAAGCCGGCGGCGCCCGGGTCGTTGCTGTCGATCGCCGGGTGCGGGCCGGCGAGTACCAGGCGGCCTTCTTCCTTCAGCTGTTCGAGACGGGCCAGGTGGGCCGGGCGGCTGGCCAGGCGGCGTTCCTGGGAAGCGGGGATGTCACGGGCGATGATCGCGTAGAGCATGTCAGTCCTTGGGCTTTTCGCCGGTATCGGCGTCGTGCAGGTGGCGAGCCAGGAACAGGCCCTGGCCGATCAGGAACAGCAAGGTCATGCCGAGGCTGCCGAACACCTTGAAGTCCACCCAGAAGTTCGGATAGGTGAAGACCACGTAGAGGTTGGCGAAGCCGCACACCAGGAAGAACACCACCCAGGCGATGTTCAGGCGCACCCAGAGGCCCTGCGGCAACTGGATGGCATGGCCCATGATGCGCTGGATCATCGGCTTGTCGCCGATGAAGTGACTGCCGGCGAAGGCCAGGGCGAACAGCCAGTTGACCAGCGGCGCCTTCCACTTGAGGAAGGTGTCCTCGTGGAAGGCCAGGGTCAGGCCGCCGAGGACCAGGCAGGCGCCGAGGGTGAACCACTGGCTCTTTTCCAGGTGGCGGTGCTTGAGCCAGAGGGCGCCGTAGACGATCACCGAGGCGAGGATCAGGGTCGCGGTCGCGCCGTAGATGCCACTCAGATTGAACCCGGCGAACTCGACGTTCTGAGGGTCTATCTTGTAGACGATGAAGAACAGGATCAGTGGGATGAAATCGATGAATTGCTTCATGGTGGCAGTCAGGACACGGTTGAAGCGGCATAATAGCAACCTCTGGATGTTCTGAAACAGTCATCCTGTCTTTCCGAATGCGTCAGGCCTGTGCCGCAGGCGCATTCGCCAGGTGGAGCAGGCTCCCCGGACCCATGAACGGTACGTCTCGATACCGCGAGGCAGCGAATCGGCGCTGCTTCATCACCATTCTTCACTGGAATCAGGATTCAGCCATGCGTGTCGATCTGCATTGCCACAGTACCGCCTCCGATGGCGTGCTCGCGCCCGCCGCCCTGGTGCAGCGGGCCCACGAGAAAGGCGTCGGGCTGCTGGCGCTGACCGACCACGACACCCTGGAAGGCCTGCCGGAAGCCCACCAGGCGGCCGCTCGACTCGGTATCGAACTGGTCAACGGTGTCGAGCTGTCCTGCACCTGGGGCGGTGCCACCATCCATGTGCTGGGCTACGGTTTCGACCTCGACGCCGCTCCCCTGCGCCAGGCGACCGAAGCCCTGCACCGGGGCCGCTGGGCGCGCGCCGAGGAAATCGACCGGCGGCTTGCGGCCAAGGGTATGCCCGGTGCGCTGGAGGGTGCGCGGGCGATCCAGCGGGCCCTGGGCGACAGCGGCAACGCGCCGGCGCGGCCGCATTTCGCCGAGTTCCTGGTCCAGGGCGGCTGGGTCAAGGATCGCGCCGACGCGTTCCGCAAGTGGCTGGGGGCCGGCAAGCTGGGAGACGTCAAGCAGCACTGGCCGACCCTGGAGGAAGTGGTCGGCTGCCTGCGCGAGGCGCGCGCCTGGATCAGCCTGGCGCACCCGTACCATTATGATTTCACCCGGACCAAGCGCCGGCGCCTGGTCGCCGACTTTCTCCAGGCAGGCGGACACGCCATCGAGGTGGTCAATGGCGTGCAGCCGGCCGAACAGGTCGGTACCCTGTCGATCCTGGCCCGCGAGTTCGGCCTGATGGTCACCGCCGGCAGCGATTTCCACGCGCCGGGCGACTGGTCCGAACTGGGCATGTACCGTGCGGTTCCAGAGGACCTTCCGGCCATGTGGCCGCGTTTCGCCAGGCATTTTCGCGATACCGAACGTCATTCCGAAGCCAAGGGGGCCGAATGAGCCAGTTCTTCCAGATCCATCCGGAAAATCCCCAGCCGCGGCTGGTCAAGCAGGCGGTGGAGATCGTCCGCCAGGGTGGGGTGATCGTCTATCCCACCGACTCGTCCTATGCCCTGGGCTGCCGCATCGGCGAAAAGACCGCGGTGGATCGCATCCGCCGCATCCGCCAATTGGACGACAAGCACAACTTCACCCTGGTCTGCCGCGACCTTTCCGAGCTGGGCGTCTATGCCAAGGTCGACACCGGTCTGTTCCGCCTGCTCAAGGCGCACACCCCCGGTCCCTACACCTTCATCCTCAGCGCCACCCGCGAGGTGCCGCGCATGCTCCTGCACCCCAAGCGCCGCACCATCGGCCTGCGCGTGCCGAACTGTCCGATCGCCCGGGCGCTGCTGGAGGAACTGGGCGAACCGCTGATGAGCGTGAGCCTGATCATGCCCGGCAGCGGCGAGCCGCTGAACGATCCCTATGAAATGCGCCAGGTGCTGGAACACCAGGTCGACCTGATCGTGGACGGGGGCTATGGTGGCGGCGAGGCCTCCACCGTGATCAGCCTGACCGACACCGATCCCGAAGTGATCCGCGTGGGTTGCGGCGATCCGGCGCCGTTCATGCAGCCGGCCTGAGCGCCGCCCGAATCCGCCCACCACGAGCCTACCGATGCAGGACGATAACCCGGCCAACGCCGACACCCCACCAGCCGAGCCCGCCGCCGAGCGGGTGCCGCTGCAACTGGCGCTGGTCTACGGCGAGGCGGTCACCGAGCTGCCGCAGGACCTCTATATCCCGCCGGACGCGCTGGAGGTCTTCCTCGAGGCCTTCGAGGGCCCGCTCGACCTGCTGCTGTACCTGATCCGCAAGCAGAACATCGACATCCTGGATATCCCGGTGGCGGAAATCACCCGCCAGTACATGGGCTACGTCGAGCTGATGAAGGCGGTGCGCCTGGAGCTGGCCGCCGAGTACCTGGTGATGGCGGCGATGCTGGCGGAGATCAAGTCGCGCATGTTGCTGCCGCGCTCGGCGGAAGCCGAGGAGGAAGAGGAAGATCCGCGGGCCGAGCTGATCCGCCGCCTGCAGGAGTACGAACGGTTCAAGAAGGCCGCCGAAGACCTCGACGAACTACCCCGGGTCGGCCGCGACGTGCTGGTGCCGGCGGTGGCTGCGCCGGAGGCGCGGGCGCGCAAGCTACTGCCGGAGCTGGCGCTGCAAGAGCTGATGCTGGTGATGGGCGAGATGCTGCGCCGCGCCGACCTGTTCGAGAGCCACCAGGTGACCCGCGAGGTACTGTCCACCCGCGAACGCATGAGCGAAGTGCTGGAACGCCTGAAAGGCGGCGCCTTCGTGCCGTTCATCCAGTTGTTCACCCTGGAGGAGGGCAAGCTCGGCGTGGTGGTCACCTTCATGGCGATCCTCGAGCTGGTCAAGGAGCAGATGGTGGAACTGGTGCAGAACGAGGCTTTCGGCGCCATCCATGTGCGCCTGCGGATAGCCCGCGAAGCGGAGGAAGGCGAAACCCTGGAGGAAGCCCTGGAAGACGATTTCGAGTGAACGCGCCGCTGGCCGCTCGTCCCCCTGCGGACGGTCAGCTTTTCCGCGCTTCTGGCTTCGCTCCCTGCCGTGGCCTGTTAAGCTGCATGCCCGATTCCGCTATCTTTTCCTCTTCCTGGCTCCGGTATCCGTTGCGACGATGAACCTGTCCGATCCCCACGAACTCGCCACCCTGCTCGAAGGCATCCTCCTCGCGGCCGGCAAGCCGCTGTCGCTGGAACGCCTGGCCGAGCTGTTCGACGAGGCCGAGCGGCCGGAGCCGGGGCAGTTTCGCGACGCCCTGGCGATCCTGGCGCTGTCCTGCGCAGGGCGTTCCTTCGAGCTGAAGGAAGTCGCGTCCGGGTATCGCCTGCAGATTCGCGAGCGTTTCTCGCCGTGGGTCGGCCGCCTCTGGGAGGAGCGTCCGCAGCGCTATTCGCGCGCGCTGCTGGAAACCCTGGTGCTGATCGCCTACCGCCAGCCGATCACCCGTGGCGAGATCGAGGAGATCCGCGGCGTGGCGGTGAACACCCAGATCGTCAAGACGCTGATGGAGCGGGAGTGGATCCGCATCGTTGGCTACCGCGAGGTGCCGGGGCGCCCGGCGATGCTGGCGACCACCAAGGCGTTCCTCGATTATTTCAACCTGAAGAGCCTCGACGAGCTGCCGCCGCTGTCGGCGCTGCGCGAGATGGAGCCCGAGCCGGAACCGCCGGTCGAAGTGGCGCCCGTGGCGCAGCCGCCGCGCGACGGTCTCGACGAGGATGCGATTCCCGCCTCGATCCAGGCCCTGGCCGATCGCGCCATCGCCGAGGCCGGGGAAAGCCTCGAGGAGATCGAGGGGGAGGCCGGTGAGCCGGAGAAACCGCGCGAGGAAACCAGCTTCCGCAGCCTGCTGCTGGAACTGGACGAGATGGAGCAGGGCCTGAAGACCGACTTCGACGACCTGCTCGACCCTCCGGAGCCCTCGGAGCAGGGCGACGAGTCCGCCGAGCCAGCGGCTGGGCCGATTCCCGTGGTCGCGGAGCAAGCCGTCGAGCCTGCCGTCGCGGAGGCTGTCGCGGGCGCCGATCCCGATGACGAAGAGCGTGCCCTGGCGGAGGCCATGCGCGAGGAGCGCGAGGCACTGGACGCCGACGACGACTGGCCGCGCCGCTGACCGTCGTTCCACCCTGTAGAATTCATCCGGACGCGCCGGCGAGTCTGGCCCGCTCCGTTTCATCGACCCTGGAACCCACCCATGAAAGAGACCCTGAACGAACTGATCACCCTCATCAGCACCGGCTGCATGGGCGCCGAGGAGATCCGGCGGATCGCCGACGAGGCGGCCCAGGCCTACGCCGATCCGGCAGGGTTCCTCGCCGCCAACCCGGACATCAACTACGACGACAGCTTCCCGATCCCGCTCGGCGAGTGGGTGGTGGTCGGTAGCCTGCCGGATATCGTGCTGTTCCAGGCCGACACCTATGCCGAGCTGTTCGCCCGGATCGTCGCCTCCTTCGGCAAGGACGTGGCGTTCAACATCAAGCCGAAGCAGTTGCTCAAGACCGAGCCGCTGGTCGCCCTCAACCGTATCCAGGTGCAACTGAACAGCATGTATCCGGAAAAGGGCGGCTACGTGCTGGTGGATTTCAGCGAGCCGCTGGACGACGAGTTGCAGGCGGTGCTGGTCTATACCCAGGACCTGCCGCGGGTCATGGCGCTCTGCGTCGAGGCCGGCATCTATGCCGCACCTGCCTACGAAAGCCTGCGCGACGCCGAGGCCGAGTGACCGCGGGCCGCTCGATCGGCCCGATAGTCATTCCCTCCTGGACGCCGGCCCGCCGCCTGTCGTGAAGTGACGGGCGAGGACCGGTTGCGGTCCGCGCCGAAAAAGGGGGAACGCTTGAAGAGTCCTTGCATCAATATCTGTGAGTTCGATGCCGACGTGTGCCGCGGCTGCGGGCGTACGCGCCAGGAAATCCGCGCCTGGAAGCGCGCGGACAAGGCCGAGCAGCGACTGATCCTCGCCGAGGCCGACCTGCGCCTGCTGGCGTTGCAGGCGCGCGGTCGGCGCAAGTTCCGCTGAGGCGCGTCAGTCGCGGGCGGCGGCCAGCGCCAGGGCGCTGTCCAGCATGCGGTTGGAGAAGCCCCACTCGTTGTCGTACCAGGCCATCGCCTTGACCAGCCGACCGCTGACCTTGGTGTGGTTGGCGTCGAAGATCGACGAGCGCGGGTCGTGGTTGAAATCCACCGACACCAGTGGCTGGGTGTTGTAACCGAGCACCGGAGAGCCTTCGCTGGCTTCGCGCAGCAGGCGGTTGACCTCGTCTACGCTGGTATCCCGGGCCACCTGCACGGTGAGATCGACCAGCGACACGTTGATCACCGGCACCCGCACCGCCAGCCCGGTAAGCTTGCCGGCGAGTTCCGGCAGGACCAGGCCGACCGCCTCGGCGGCGCCGGTCTTGGTGGGGATCATCGACTGGGTCGCCGAACGTGCGCGGTACAGGTCCGGGTGGTACACGTCGGAGAGGTTCTGATCGTTGGTGTAGGCATGGATGGTGGTCATCAGGCCGTGCTCGATGCCCAGTTCGCGATGCAGTACCTGGGCCACCGGTGCCAGGCAGTTGGTAGTGCAGGAGGCGTTGGAGACGATCCGATGGGAGGCGCGCAGCACCTCGTGGTTGACGCCGTAGACCACGGTGGCGTCGACGTCCTTGCCGGGCGCCGAGATCAGCACCTTGCCGGCGCCGGCCTGCAGGTGGGCGGCGGCTTTGTCGCGGCGGGTGAAGAGCCCCGTGCACTCGAGCACGATGTCCACGCCGAGGCTCTTCCAGGGCAGTTCCGCCGGGTTGCGGATGGCGCTGACGGCGATGCGGTCGCCCATCACCCGCAGGCTTTCGGCATCGTGCTCGACCTCGCCGGGAAAGCGTCCATGGACGCTGTCGTACTGGAACAGGTGGGCGTTGACCGCGGCGTCGCCGAGGTCATTGATCGCCACTACCTGCAACTGTTCGCGGTAGTGGCCGGTATACAGGGCGCGAAGAACGTTTCGGCCGATGCGACCGAAGCCGTTGATGGCCAGGCGGATAGTCATAATGAGGTCGTCTCTTTTCTATTGTTGTGGTAAAAACCATTACATTTCGTCCAGAAAGAAAAGTAAACATCCTTCAACCGATGATTATGTTGTAAAAACAACAATTGATAGTCTGTAGGAGAATCTGCCATGCACCCTCGTGTGCTCGAAGTCACCCGCCGCCTCCAGGCCCGTAGCGCGGCCACTCGCCAGCGCTACCTCGAGATGGTCCGGGCGGCGGCCAGCAAGGGGCCGCACCGCGGCACCCTGCCGTGCGGCAACCTCGCCCACGGGGTCGCGGCCTGTGGCGAAAGCGACAAGCAGACCCTGCGGCTGATGAACCAGGCCAACGTGGCCATCGTTTCCGCCTACAACGACATGCTCTCGGCGCACCAGCCGTTCGAGCGCTTTCCGGGGCTGATCAAGCAGGCGCTGCACGAGATCGGTTCGGTCGGCCAGTTCGCTGGCGGCGTGCCGGCCATGTGCGACGGTGTGACCCAGGGCGAGCCGGGCATGGAACTGTCGCTGGCCAGCCGCGACGTGATCGCCATGTCCACCGCCATCGCGCTGTCTCACAACATGTTCGATGCGGCGCTGTGCCTGGGTGTTTGCGACAAGATCGTGCCGGGCCTGCTGATCGGCTCGCTGCGCTTCGGCCACCTGCCCACCGTGTTCGTCCCGGCCGGGCCGATGCCGACCGGCATCTCCAACAAGGAAAAGGCCGCGGTGCGCCAACTGTTCGCCGAGGGCAAGGCCACTCGCGAAGAGTTGCTGGCCTCGGAAATGGCCTCCTACCATGCACCCGGCACCTGCACCTTCTATGGCACCGCCAATACCAACCAGTTGCTGGTGGAGGTGATGGGCCTGCACTTGCCCGGTGCCTCCTTCGTCAACCCGAACACCCCGCTGCGCGACGAACTCACCCGCGAAGCGGCGCGCCAGGCCAGCCGGCTGACCCCCGAGAACGGCAACTACGTGCCGATGGCGGAGATCGTCGACGAGAAGGCCATCGTCAACTCGGTGGTGGCGCTGCTCGCCACCGGCGGCTCGACCAACCACACCCTGCACCTGCTGGCGATCGCCCAGGCGGCGGGCATCCAGTTGACCTGGCAGGACATGTCCGAGCTGTCCCATGTGGTGCCGACCCTGGCGCGCATCTATCCGAACGGCCAGGCCGACATCAACCACTTCCAGGCGGCCGGCGGCATGTCCTTCCTGATCCGCCAACTGCTCGACGGCGGGCTGCTTCACGAGGACGTACAGACCGTCGCCGGCCCCGGCCTGCGCCGCTACACCCGTGAGCCGTTCCTCGAGGATGGCCGGCTGGTCTGGCGCGAAGGGCCTGAACGGAGTCTCGACGAAGCCATCCTGCGTCCGCTGGACAAGCCGTTCTCCGCCGAAGGCGGCTTGCGCCTGATGGAGGGCAACCTCGGTCGCGGCGTGATGAAGGTCTCGGCGGTGGCGCCGGAACACCAGGTGGTCGAGGCACCGGTGCGGATCTTCCACGACCAGGCCAGCCTGGCCGCGGCCTTCAAGGCCGGCGAGCTGGAGCGCGACCTGGTCGCCGTGGTGCGCTTCCAGGGTCCGCGGGCGAATGGCATGCCGGAGCTGCACAAGCTCACCCCTTTCCTCGGGGTCCTGCAGGATCGTGGCTTCAAGGTGGCGCTAGTCACCGATGGGCGCATGTCCGGGGCGTCGGGCAAGGTGCCCGCGGCCATCCATGTGAGTCCGGAAGCCATCGCCGGCGGTCCCCTGGCGCGCCTGCGCGACGGCGACCGGGTACGGGTGGATGGGGTGAGCGGCGAGCTGCGGGTGCTGGTCGACGACGCCGAATGGCAGGCGCGCAGCCTGGAGCCGGCGCCGCAGGACGGCAACCTGGGTTGCGGTCGCGAGCTGTTCGCCTTCATGCGCAACGCCATGAGCAGCGCGGAAGAGGGCGCCTGCAGCTTTACCGAGAGCCTCACCGGCTGGCGCTGATTCTGATAGGTCGATGTCCGCCGGCGCTTGGCTGGCGGCTGTCTCTCCGGCAACATCTGCCGACCGCCCCGCCCTGGCGCGGGGCATTGCGGTTCAACGACGATGAATAACGACAACAAGAGAAGCGCCGGCGGCCTCGGCCTGGTCGGCGATATCGGCGGCACCAATGCGCGTTTCGCGCTCTGGCGCGGGCAGCGCCTGGAATCCATCGAGGTGCTCGCCTGTGCCGACTACCCGCGGCCTGAACTGGCCGTACGCGACTACCTGGCGCGGATCGGCGAATCGGTGGCGAACATCGACTCGGTCTGCCTGGCCTGCGCCGGTCCGGTCGGGGCGGCGGATTTCCGTTTCACCAACAACCACTGGGTGATCAATCGTGCCGCGTTCCGCGAGGAGCTGGGGCTGGATCACCTGCTGCTGGTCAACGACTTCAGCACCATGGCCTGGGCCGCCTCGCGGCTGGGCGCGGACGAGCTGGTGCAGGTCCGCGCCGGCAGCGCCCAGGCGGATCGCGCCCGGCTGATCATCGGTCCCGGCACCGGCCTTGGCGTCGGCAGCCTGCTGCCGCTGGGCGGGGGACGTTGGGAAGTGCTGCCCTGCGAGGGCGGGCACGTCGACCTGCCGGTCACTTCGCCGCGCGACTTCGCGCTCTGGCAGGGCCTGCAGGCGCGCTACGGACACGTCTCCGCCGAGCGCGCACTGTCCGGCAACGGCCTGCTCGCCCTCTATGAAATCAGCTGTACCCTGGACGGGGTCGCCGTCCGCGCGAGCAGTGCGGCGGAAGTCGGTGCCCTGGCCATGGCCGGCGACGCCCAGGCGGACGCCGTGCTGGAGCGCTTCTTCCTGTGGCTGGCGCGGGTCGCTGGCAACGCGGTGCTCACCGTCGGCGCGCTCGGTGGCGTCTACATTACCGGCGGCATCGTCCCGCGTTTCCTCGAGCGTTTCATCGCCAGCGGCTTCGCCGAGGCCTTCGCCAGCCGTGGCAAGACCAGCGGCGCTTACCTGCAGGACGTACCGGTGTGGGTCATGACCGCCGAACATCCGGGCCTGCTCGGCGCCGGTGTCGCCCTGCAGCAGGCCCTGGACGCCGAGGGCTGAGTCGGCGTCGAGCAACCGCATAAGGAGGAACCTCGTGAGCGCGAACGGACGATCGATCCTGCTGGTGGACGATGACCAGGAGATCCGCGAATTGCTGGAGACCTACCTGAGCCGTGCCGGCTTCCAGGTCCGCAGCGTCTCGCGGGGCGCCGACTTCCGCCAGGCGCTGTGCGAGGAGGAGGCGAGCCTGGCGATCCTCGACGTGATGCTGCCGGACGAGGACGGCTTCAGCCTCTGTCGCTGGATTCGCTCCCACCAGCGCCTGGCCTGCATGCCGATCATCATGCTCACCGCCAGTTCCGACGAGGCCGACCGGGTGATCGGCCTGGAACTGGGCGCCGACGACTACCTGGGCAAGCCGTTCAGCCCGCGCGAGCTGCTGGCGCGGATCAAGGCCCTGCTGCGCCGCGCGCAGTTCACCCAGGTGCGTGGTGGCGACGTACTGGCCTTCGAGGACTGGCGGCTGGACACGGTCAGCCACCGACTGTTCCACGAGGACGGCGAGGAGTTCTTCCTCAGCGGTGCGGATTTCGCCCTGCTCAAGCTGTTCCTCGACCATCCGCAGCAGATCCTCGACCGCGACACCATCGCCAATGCCACCCGCGGCCGCGAGGTGCTGCCGCTGGAGCGTATCGTCGACATGGCGGTCAGCCGCCTGCGCCAGCGCCTGCGCGATACCGGCAAGGCGCCGCGGCTGATCCAGACCGTGCGCGGCAGTGGCTACCTGCTGGCGGCGCAGGTGCGGCCGCACCTGCAGCCATGAGCGAACGGCGGCGCTGGTCGCCGGTGCCGCGCTCGCTGCTCGGGCGCATGCTGCTCCTGACCCTGCTCGCGGTGCTGGTCGCGCAAGGGCTTTCCAGCCTGTTCTGGCTGTCGCACCTGCGCTCCAGCCAGCGCGAGGGCCTGCTCACCAGCTCGCGCAGCCTGGCCTACTCGATGGCGGCCAGCGTCAGCTACTTCCGTTCCCTGCCGCTCGGCTACCGTCCGCTGGTGCTCGACCAGTTGCGCAGCATGGGCGGTACGCGCTTCTTCGTCTCGCTGAACGACCGGCCGCTGGAGATGCGCGCCCTGCCGGACACGCCGAACAAGCAGGCGGTGCTGGAGATCGTCCGGGATGTGCTGCACCAACGCCTGGGCAAGGAGGTCGAGCTGCAGGTCGAGTTCGTCAGTCCCGACGAGCTGCGCCTGTTCAACGGCGCGCTGAAGCTCGACGAGCTGCCGCGTTCCTGGGCGCACTACGCGCTGACCCTGGAACCGGTGAACCCGCCGGTGCTGGTTACCCAGATCCGCATCGGCGACAGCGAGTGGCTGTACATCGCCAGCCTGATGCCGGCGCCGTACGTCAGCCTGGAACCCGAGGGATTGCAGTCGCAGCAGGTGCTCTCGATCGTTTTCACCAGCCTGTTGCTGCTGCTTTTCACCGGCTTGCTGATGCATTGGCAGAGCCGTCCGCTCAAGCGCCTGGCGCGCGCCGCCCGCGACCTGGCCCTGGGCAGTCCGTCGGCAGCGCTGGAGGAACGCGGCGCCAGCGAACTGGTGGAGGTGGCGCGCGCCTTCAACACCATGCACGAGCGCATCGACCGCTACCTGAACGAGCGCGGGCAGTTGTTCAGCGCCATCTCCCATGACTTGCGCACGCCGATCACCCGCCTGCGCCTGCGGGTAGAACTCCTCGAGGACGAGCGCTTGCAGGAGAAGTTCGGGCGCGACCTGGACGAGCTGGAACTGCTGGTGAAGGGCGCGCTGCAGTGCGTGAAAGACACCGATATCCACGAGAACGTCGAGCCGGTCGACCTCGACCTGTTGCTCCAGCACATCGCCGAGCCCTACCTGGCCGATGGCCGGGTGGAGGTCGTCGGTCGCGCCGCGGAGCCTTATCCGGGCAAGCCCCTGGCGCTCAAGCGTTGTATCGGCAACCTGCTGGACAATGCGCTGAAATACGGCGAACGCGCCCGCCTGAGCCTGGAGGACGGGCCGGAAGCGGTGGTGCTGCATGTCGACGACGACGGCCCCGGCGTGCCCGAGCAGCGCCTGGAACAGATCTTCGAGCCGCGCTTCCGCCTGTCTCCGCGAGGGCAGGGCTACGGGCTGGGCCTGGGCATCGCGCGCAACATCGCGCACACCCATGGCGGCGAGGTCAGTTTGCAGAACCGTCGCGAGGGCGGCCTGCGGGTCAGCCTGCGCCTGCCGCGCCTGGGGCTGGAGTGATGGGCTGGCCTGCCGGGCCCTTGAACGAGGCAGGTAGGCATGAGGTTTTCCCGAAACGGTTTTTCCCGCGTTCTGCGGCAGCGGCAGACAGAGGCGGAGCGGGCGCTATGGCAGTGCTTGCGCGGGCATCGATTGCTCGGGCTGAAGTTTCGTCGGCAGAAGGTTCTCGGGCCGTACATCGTCGATTTCGTCTGCCGTGAGCGGATGCTGGTGATCGAACGGGATGGCGGGCAGCATGTGGGTTCGCCGGCCGATGCCTGGCTGGAGAGCCGGGGGTCATTCTGGAACGACAACGTGCTGGCGCGCAGGGAGGTGGTGCTGGAGGTCATTCTGAGGGCTGTGGAGTCGTGGGGAGAGGGCGGCACGAAGGAACCTTCTCGTGTTGTCGGAGGTTTCTGTCGCGAAACCGCTTTGCCGAGTCCAAGCCTAGATTTTCCTGCTCTGCCTCAATCCCAATGTAACCACTCCGTGACAAACCCGGATCGCTTCGTTACCCGCGACGCGGAACGCTTGAATAGACTCGGAGCATTGCAAGCGCAGACTTGCTCCGAATAACAAGAAGAAGGTTTTCCTCATGAATGCGATCCGTCGCCTCTCTGCCGTCATCTGTCTTTCCTCCCTCTGTCTCTCCCCGCTGCTGGCCCAGGCCGGCGAAGTCGAAGTGCTGCACTGGTGGACCTCCGCCGGCGAGAAGCGCGCCGCCGAAACCCTGAAGAAGCTGGTCGAAGCCAAGGGCCACACCTGGAAGGACTTCGCCGTGGCCGGCGGTGGCGGCGAGGCGGCGATGACCGTGCTGAAGACCCGCGCGGTGTCCGGCAATCCGCCGGCCGCGGCGCAGATCAAGGGGCCGGATATCCAGGAGTGGGGCGAACTGGGCCTGCTTGCCGACCTCAACGCGGTGGCCGCCGAAGGCAAGTGGGACACCCTGCTGCCGAAGCAGGTGGCGCAGATCATGAAGTACGACGGCGACTACGTAGCAGTGCCGATCAACGTACACCGGGTGAACTGGCTCTACATCAACCCGGAAGTGTTCAAGAAGGCCGGCGCGACCCCGCCGACCACCCTCGACGAGCTGTTCGTCGCCGCCGACAAGCTCAAGGCCGCCGGTTTCACACCGCTGGCCCATGGTAGCCAACCGTGGCAGGACGGTACCGTGTTCGAGAACCTGGTGCTGAGCAAGATGGGCCCGGAAGGCTATCGCAAGGCCTTCGTCGAACAGGACAAGGCAACCCTCACCGGAGCGCAGATGGTCGAGGTGTTCGCCGCGCTGAAGAAGCTCCGCGGCTACGTCGATGCCGACGCCGCCGGTCGCGAATGGAGCGCCGCCACGGCGATGGTGATCAACGGCAAGGCCGGCATGCAGATCATGGGCGACTGGGCGAAGAGCGAATTCACCGCCGCCGGCAAGGTGCCGGGCAAGGACTACCAGTGCCTGCCGTTCCCCGGCACGCAGAAGGCCTTCGACTACAACATCGACTCGCTGGTGATGTTCAAGCTGAGCAACGCGGAGAACCGCAAGGCCCAGGAAGATCTCGCGCGCAGCGTGCTCGATCCGTCCTTCCAGAAGGACTTCAACCTCAACAAGGGCTCCATCCCGGTTCGCCTGGACGCCGACATGGCGCCGTTCGACAGTTGCGCCCAGCAGTCGATGAAGGACTTCAAGCAGGCTTCCCAGGACGGCAACCTGGTGCCGAGCATGGCCCACAGCATGGCTGCTTCCAGCTACGTGCAGGGGGCGATCTTCGACGTGGTGACCAACTTCTTCAACGACCCCGCCGCGGATCCGCAGAAGGCCGCCCAGCAACTGGCGGCCGCCATCGAGGCGGCGGCGCAGTAAGTCCCTGGCGCGGAGCCCGGCCTGGGCTCCGCTCGATCCTCCCGACTGGCTCCGTGCCGCCGAGCGGCACGGGTGGGTTCCTTCGCACGCGAGAAAACGCATGGCGACCAATTCCCCTGTCTATCCCACGGCTCCGGTAGCGCCTCGTCGCGTCTCGCCGCTCGATCGCCTGCAAGGCTGGCTGCCGAAGCTGGTGCTGGCGCCAAGCGTGGTCGTGGTGCTGTTCTGCATGTATGGCTACATCGGCTGGACGCTGCTGCTGTCCTTCACCAACTCGCGCTTCATGCCCAGCTACAAGTGGGCCGGGCTGAGCCAGTACCAGCGCCTGTGGGACAACGACCGCTGGTGGGTGGCGAGCAAGAACCTGCTGCTCTTCGGCGGCTCGTTCATCGCCATCTGCCTGGTGCTCGGAGTGTTCCTCGCGGTGCTGCTGGACCAGCGCATCCGCCGCGAAGGCTTCATCCGTACCCTCTACCTGTATCCCATGGCGTTGTCGATGATCGTCACCGGCACCGCCTGGAAGTGGCTGCTCAATCCGGGCCTGGGCCTGGACAAGCTGCTCCGCGACTGGGGCTGGGAAGGTTTCCGCTTCGACTGGCTGGTGGACCCGGAGCGGGTCGTCTACTGCCTGGTGATCGCCGCCGTGTGGCAGGCCTCCGGCTTCGTCATGGCGCTGTTCCTCGCCGGCCTGCGCGGGGTCGACCCGGCCATCGTGCGCGCCGCCCAGGTCGACGGTGCGAGCCTGCCGACCATCTACCTGCGCATCGTCCTGCCGAGCCTGCGCCCGGTGTTCTTCAGCGCGCTGATGATCCTCGCCCATATCGCGATCAAGAGCTTCGACCTGGTGGCGGCGATGACCGCCGGCGGCCCGGGTTATTCTTCCGACCTGCCGGCGATGTTCATGTATGCGCATACCTTCACCCGCGGCCAGATGGGGCTCGGCGCGGCGAGCGCGATGCTGATGCTCGGCGCGGTACTGGCGATCGTGGTGCCTTACCTGTATTCCGAACTGCGAGGCAAGCGCCATGCGTGACGCGTCCCTGAACCCGAGCTTCAGCGTCAGCCGCCTGGCCGTGCACCTGACCCTCTGGGGCGCCTGCGCGCTTTACCTGGTGCCGCTGCTGGTGATGCTGCTGACCAGCTTCAAGACGCCGGACGACATCCGCACCGGCAACCTGCTGTCGCTGCCCGACACCTTCACCGTCATCGGCTGGATCAAGGCCTGGGACAGCGTCGGCGCGTTCTTCTGGAACTCGGTGCTGATCACCGTGCCCGGCGTGCTGATCTCCACCTTCATCGGTGCGCTGAACGGCTACGTGCTGTCGATGTGGCGCTTCCGCGGTTCCCAGCTGTTCTTCGGCGCGCTGTTGTTCGGCTGCTTCCTGCCGTTCCAGGTGATCCTCCTGCCGATGTCCTTCACCCTCGGCAAGCTCGGCCTGGCCAATACCACCAGTGGCCTGGTGCTGGTCCACGTGATCTACGGCCTGGCCTTCACCACGCTGTTCTTCCGCAACTATTTCGTGGCGATCCCGGATGCCCTGGTCAAGGCTGCGCGCCTGGACGGTGCCGGTTTCTTCACCATCTTCCTGCGCATCCTGCTGCCGATGTCCACGCCCATCGTGATGGTCTGCCTGATCTGGCAGTTCACCCAGATCTGGAACGACTTCCTGTTCGGCGTGGTGTTCGCCAGCGGCGATGCGCAACCGATCACCGTGGCCCTGAACAACCTGGTGAACATCACCACCGGGGTCAAGGAATACAACGTCGACATGGCCGCGGCGATGATCGCCGCGCTGCCCACGCTGGTGGTCTACGTACTGGCCGGCAAGTACTTCGTGCGCGGCCTCACCGCCGGCGCCGTGAAAGGCTGAGACGGGTCGCTGACCCCGGAGACGAACGAAACATGGCAACCCTCGAACTGCGCAACCTGCACAAGAGCTACGGCAGCGGCCTGGCCGATACCCTCAGGGACATCCGGCTGAAGATCGACTCCGGCGAATTCCTGATCCTCGTCGGGCCCTCGGGCTGCGGCAAGTCGACCCTGATGAACTGCATCGCCGGGCTGGAGAGCATCACCGGCGGTGCGATCCTGGTGGACGGCCAGGATATCAGCGGCATGAGCCCCAAGGACCGCGACATCGCCATGGTCTTCCAGTCCTACGCCCTGTACCCGACCATGAGCGTGCGCGAGAACATCGCCTTCGGCCTGAAGATCCGCAAGATGCCCCAGGCCGCCATCGACGAGGAGGTGGCGCGGGTGGCCAGGCTGTTGCAGATCGAGCACCTGCTCGAACGCAAGCCCTCTCAGCTCTCCGGCGGCCAGCAGCAGCGGGTGGCCATGGGCCGGGCGCTGGCGCGGCGGCCCAAGGTCTACCTGTTCGACGAGCCGCTGTCCAACCTCGATGCCAAGCTGCGGGTGGAAATGCGCACCGAGCTGAAGCTGATGCACCAGCGGCTGAAGACCACGACCGTGTATGTCACCCACGACCAGATCGAGGCCATGACCCTCGGCGACAAGGTGGCGGTGATGAAGGACGGCGTCATCCAGCAGTTCGGCACGCCGCAGCAGATCTACAACGACCCGGCCAACCTGTTCGTCGCCAGCTTCATCGGTTCGCCGCCGATGAATTTCATTCCGTTGCGCCTGCAGCGCCGGGACGGACGCTGGACCGGCCTGCTCGATAGCGGCCAGGACCGTATCGAACTGCCGCTGAGCCTGGAGCCCGGCCTGGAGGAGGGACGCGAGCTGATCCTCGGCGTACGGCCGGAGCAGATCGCCCTGGGCGATGGCAGCGCTGCCCATGACCTGCGTACCGAGGTCGAGGTGCTCGAACCGACCGGGCCGGACACCCTGGTTTTCGTCAGCGTCAACCAGGTCAAGGTCTGTTGCCGCCTGGCGCCGGACGTCGCGCCGGCCGCGGGCAGCGGCATGAGCCTGCGCTTCGATCCCGCGCGGGTCCTGCTGTTCGACGCGCAGAGCGGCGAGCGCGTGGCCGTGCGCACGGCGGGCGCGGCGGCGGAGAAGGTCACTGCCTTGAACGGCAATCGCCAGAAGAACTCCTGATTCCTTTCGTACTGCCTAGACCACAACCACGAGGATGCTGGAAATGTACAAGAACAAGAAAACCAGACCGGCCGCCAGGACCGTTGGCTGCCTGTTTGCCCTTGGAGCGCTGGGCTTGGGGAGCGCGGCGCACGCCGCCGAGGCGTTCTCGCCGAACTCGAAATGGATGCTCGGCGACTGGGGCG
>NZ_KV811347.1:0-334 GCF_001813025.1 Pseudomonas sp. HMSC066A08 | reverse complement strand
GGTCGTGCTGGCCGTGGTGATCTTCGCCCCGCGAGTCTTCGACGCCGCGCTACGCCGCATCGCCACCCGCCGGGCCTGAACGGCTCGGCACCAAAAGGAAATTCCCGGCGCGGCGCTCGGCCGCCACACAACTGCCCCGGCAGCCCCTACAAGGCCCGTTCGGCCCGTTAGCCTCCCTACCCTACCGCCTTTCCCTCCCGGCCCTCACAGGGCCTTTTCTGCGGCCAAAGAAAAAGGGCCGTGAGGCCCTTGCTTTCCTTGGTGTTGGTGGTCAGTCGTGGCGCTGACCTTCATCGTTAAAGGGAAATGCCGCCGCCCTTCGAGGCGCTGCGCT
>NZ_KV811346.1:0-230 GCF_001813025.1 Pseudomonas sp. HMSC066A08 | reverse complement strand
CCTGTTCGCCCTTGTAGAGCGCGTGCAGGATCAGTCCTACCAACAGCTCGAACGCGGCACTACGGAAGTGGTCGGACTCGATGCCCTTGCCATCGGAGTCGATGACCATCAGCGCGATGTTTTGCGCGTCACTGACCTGAAAGCGGGTGCGGAACTGGATTTCGCCCAACGGGTTCCATGCGCAGCCGGTGCCCGGCTTCGCTGGGTCAAAGCGCAAGATCACGTTGTTG
>NZ_KV811345.1:0-221 GCF_001813025.1 Pseudomonas sp. HMSC066A08 | reverse complement strand
GAGAGAACTCGGGTGAAGGAACTAGGCAAAATGGTGCCGTAACTTCGGGAGAAGGCACGCTGGCGGTAGGTAAAGTCCCTCGCGGACAGAGCTGAAGCCAGTCGAAGATACCAGCTGGCTGCAACTGTTTATTAAAAACACAGCACTGTGCAAACACGAAAGTGGACGTATACGGTGTGACGCCTGCCCGGTGCTGGAAGGTTAATTGATGGGGTTAGCGT
>NZ_KV811344.1:0-1723 GCF_001813025.1 Pseudomonas sp. HMSC066A08 | reverse complement strand
AGGAGTCGGCCCAGCAGATCCAGAAGATGATCGAAGAGCTGCAAGTCGGCGCCCGCGAGGCGGTGGCCACCATGACCGAGAGCCAGCGCTACAGCCTGGAGAGCGTGGAGATCGCCAACCGTGCCGGCGAAAGCCTGAGCAGCGTGACCCGGCGGATCGGCGAGATCGACGGGATGAACCAGTCGGTGGCCACCGCCACCGAGGAGCAGACCGCGGTGGTCGACTCGCTGAACATGGACATCACCGAGATCAACACCCTCAACCAGGAAGGCGTGGAGAACCTCCAGGCCACCCTGCGCGCCTGCGGCGAGCTGGAAACCCAGGCCGGGCGCCTGCGCCAGTTGGTGGATAGCTTCAAGATCTGAGACCGGCCGGTCTCGTCGCCGAACCGGCGGACAACCGCGATGCGGTTATCCGCCCTGCCGACGAAAAGCGCCCACGGGCGCTTTTTTCGTTCTCCAGGTCGCATTCGGTGAAACCATTCATCCGTTGCGCTAAAGCTTCCGGACTTGCCGCCGACAGACACGGCAAGCCTTGCAGTTGCGATCCAACTGGGGCTGTTCACGACAGCGCGCCCGCGCCTCCCGGATGCAAGAAACCATGATCAAAAGTCTCAAGTTCAGCCACAAGATCCTGCTCGCCGCCGCGCTGGTGGTGATCGCGACCTTCTCCCTGTTCACCCTCTACAACGACTCCCTGCAGCGCGCCTCGATCCGCGAGGACCTGGAGGACTACCTGCACGAAATGGGCGAGATCACCGCCAGCAACGTGCAGAACTGGCTGAGCGGGCGCATCCTGCTGATCGAGAACCTGGCCCAGACCCTGGCCCGCGACCACAGCCCGGAAACCACCCAGGCCCTGCTGGAACAGCCGCTGCTGGGCTCGACCTTCCTCTTCACCTACCTGGGACAGACCGACGGCACCTACACCGCGCGCCCCACCAGCGACCTGCCGGCCGACTACGACCCGCGCCGCCGCCCCTGGTACAACGCCGCCACCAGCGCCGGCCAGACCACCCTCACCGAACCCTACATGGAGCCGGCCATCCATGAGCTGGTGCTGACCATCGCCAGCCCGGCGCGCCAGGGCGGCCAGCCGTTCGGCGTGGTCGGCGGCGACCTCAGCCTGCAGACGGTGGTGAAGATCATCAACTCGCTGGACTTCGGCGGCATGGGCTACGCCTTCCTGGTCAGCGGCGACGGCAAGATCCTCGTCCATCCGGACAAGGACCAGGTCATGAAGAACCTCAGCGACGTCTACCCACGCAACACGCCGAAGATCGGCAGCGGCTTCAGCGAGGCCGAGCTGCACGGCAACACCCGGATCCTCAGTTTCTCTCCGGTCAAGGGCCTGTCCGGCCTGGACTGGTACATCGGCATCTCGGTGGACAAGGACAAGGCCTATGCCATGCTCACCAAGCTGCGTACCTCGGCGATCGTCGCCGCGCTGATCGCGGTGGTCGCCATCGTCCTCCTCCTCGGCATGCTGATCCGCGTACTGATGCAGCCGCTCACCGACATGGGCCGCGCCATGCAGGACATCGCCCAGGGCGAAGGCGACCTGACCAAGCGCCTGAAGGTCACCAGCAACGATGAATTCGGTACGCTGGCCATGTCCTTCAACCGCTTCGTCGAGCGCATCCACGAGTCGATCCGCGAGGTCGCCGGCACCGCTCGCCAACTGCACGACGTGGCGCAACTGGTGGTGAACGCCTCGAACTCCT
>NZ_KV811343.1:0-327 GCF_001813025.1 Pseudomonas sp. HMSC066A08 | reverse complement strand
GCATCAATTGCTTCACCACCTTAGTGGTTCGTCATCACATCTCAGCATTAAGTGACCGGATTTGCCTAATCACTCTGCCTACCTGCTTGAACCGGGACGACCGTCGCCCGGACAACCTAGCCTTCTCCGTTCCCCCATCGCAGTTACCACCAGTACGGGAATATTAACCCGTTTCCCATCGACTACGCTTTTCAGCCTCGCCTTAGGGGTCGACTCACCCTGCCCCGATTAACGTTGGACAGGAACCCTTGGTCTTCCGGCGTGCGGGTTTTTCACCCGCATTATCGTTACTTATGTCAGCATTCGCACTTCTGATACCTCCAGCAA
>NZ_KV811342.1:0-323 GCF_001813025.1 Pseudomonas sp. HMSC066A08 | reverse complement strand
ACGTTCACCGATCCGGCGATGGAGCAGATGCGCCGCGAGACGGCCGAGCACAAGGAAATGGAGAAGGCCTTTCAGGCCGAAATCAAGGCATCGAGCCGCGACGACTTCGCCGAACTGGTGGACTTCGGCAAAGCGCCGTTCGAGCACGTCAAGGGCAACCGCAAGAGCTACTTCGTCACGCTGCGCGACGGGAACGGCGAAGACCGAACCCTATGGGGCGTCGATCTTGAAAGAGCGGTGGCAAATAGCGGTGCGGCCGTGGGCGACCGCGTGCGTGTCAATCACATGGGCAGCGAGAGCGTGACGCTACCGGACGGCAGGAC
>NZ_KV811341.1:107233-108577 GCF_001813025.1 Pseudomonas sp. HMSC066A08 | reverse complement strand
CGCCCTCGGCTGGGTGGCGATGATCTCCATCGGCTCGCTCTACCACCTGATCCCGAAAGTCTTCGGCCGTCCGCAGATGCACAGCATCGGCCTGATCAACGCGCACTTCTGGCTGGCCACCATCGGCACCGTGCTGTACATCGCCTCGATGTGGGTCAACGGCATCACCCAGGGCCTGATGTGGCGCGCGGTCAACGAGGACGGCACCCTGACCTACTCCTTCGTTGAAGCACTGGTCGCAAGCCACCCGGGCTTCATCGTGCGCATGATCGGCGGTGGTTTCTTCCTCACCGGCATGCTGCTGATGGCCTACAACACCTGGCGCACCGTGCGTGCTGCCAAGCCGGCCGAATACGAAGCCGCCGCGCAGATCGCCTGAGGAGCCCGACGTAAATGAAGAACCACGAAATACTCGAGAAGAACGTCGGCCTGCTGGCCATCTTCATGGTGATCGCCGTCAGCATCGGTGGCCTGACCCAGATCGTTCCGCTGTTCTTCCAGGACGTGACCAATACCCCGGTCGAAGGCATGAAGCCGCGTACCGCCCTGGAACTGGAAGGTCGCGACATCTACATCCGCGAAGGCTGCGTCGGCTGCCACTCGCAGATGGTCCGTCCGTTCCGTGCCGAGACCGAACGCTACGGCCATTACTCGGTCGCCGGTGAAAGCGTCTGGGACCACCCGTTCCTGTGGGGTTCCAAGCGTACCGGTCCGGACCTGGCCCGCGTCGGCGGCCGTTACTCCGACGACTGGCACCGCGCGCACCTGTACAACCCGCGCAACGTGGTGCCCGAGTCGAAGATGCCTGCCTACCCGTGGCTGGTAGAGAACAAGCTTGATGGCAAGGACACCGCCACCAAGATGGAAGTCCTGCGCAAGCTGGGCGTGCCTTACACCGACGAGGACATCGCCGGTGCACGTGAAGCCGTGAAGGGCAAGACCGAGATGGACGCCCTGGTGGCGTTCCTTCAAGGCCTGGGAACCTCTATCAAGAGCAAACGGTGAGTGTGATGGATATCGGGACTCTGCGTGGACTGGGCACCGTGGTGATCATGGTCGCCTTCATCGGCCTGGTGATCTGGGCCTACAGCGGCAAGCGCAAGAAGAGCTTCGACGAAGCGACGATGCTGCCCTTCGCAGACGATCCCGAAGCCCAAAAGCACGTCGAGCAAGCTTCTAGGAGTAACAAAGAATGACGACCTTCTGGAGTCTGTACATTACAGCTCTCACCCTCGGCACCCTGCTGGCGCTGACCTGGCTGATCTTCGCCACCCGCAAGGGCCAGCGCAGCAGCACCACCGACGAGACCGTGGGCCACTCCTACGACGGCATCGAGGAGTACGA
>NZ_KV811341.1:2559-107133 GCF_001813025.1 Pseudomonas sp. HMSC066A08 | reverse complement strand
GACAACCCGCTGCCGAAGTGGTGGTTCATGCTGTTCGTCGGCACCCTGGTGTTCGCCGTGGGCTACCTGGCCCTGTACCCGGGCCTGGGCACCTGGAAAGGCCTGATGCCGGGCTACCAGTCCGCCGATGAATTCGCCGACAAGGAAAAAGGCTGGACCGGCGTCCACCAGTGGGAAAAGGAAATGGCCAAGGCCGACGAGAAGTACGGCCCGATCTTCGCCAAGTTCGCCGCGATGCCCATCGAGGAAGTCGCCAAGGATCCGCAGGCGGTGAAAATGGGCGGTCGCCTGTTCGCCTCCAACTGTTCGATCTGCCACGGCTCCGACGCCAAGGGCGCCTACGGCTTCCCCAACCTGACCGACGCCGACTGGCGCTGGGGCGGCGAGCCGGAAACCATCAAGACCACCATCATGGCTGGCCGCCACGCCGCCATGCCGGCCTGGGGTGAAGTGATCGGCGAGGAAGGCGTGAAGAACGTTGCCGCTTTCGTCCTCACCCAGATGGATGGCCGCAAGCTGCCGGAAGGCGCCAAGGCAGACATCGAGGCCGGCAAGCAGGTCTTCGCCACCACCTGCGTCGCCTGCCACGGTCCGGAAGGCAAGGGCACCCCGGCGATGGGCGCTCCCGATCTGACCCACCCCGGCGCGTTCATCTACGGCTCCAGCTTCGCGCAACTGCAGCAGACCATCCGCTACGGTCGCCAGGGCGTGATGCCGGCGCAACAGGAACACCTGGGCAACGACAAGGTGCACCTGCTGGCCGCCTACGTATACAGCCTGTCGCACGGCGAGAAGAGCGCCGAATAAGCGCTCCCCTCCCCCACGACCCAGACGGCGCCGGCAACCCCGGCGCCGTTTTATTTTGTGCAAAAGAAAAGCGCGAATGGGACAATACGCGACCAAAAGTCGCACAGTTACCGCAAAAAGCCTGATAGATCAGGCGTATAATCAGTAGGCGTGCAACTATTTTCTGACCCTGCCGGCATGTACCGGCCGGGCGCCCCCCACTGCCGTGGTACGCACTGATGAGCAAACAGATTCCCGTTCAAGACGTCACCCCGCCTGCCAAGGGCGACACCAATAACAACGATCTCTACGCCAAGCGCGAGAAGATCTACACCCGGGCCTTCACCGGTATCTTCCGCCGACTGCGCATGGTGGGCGGTGCGGCGCTCTTCCTCCTCTACTTCGGTACCGTCTGGCTCAACTGGAGCGGCCGCCAGGCCGTCTGGTGGGACCTGCCCGAGCGCAAGTTCTACATCTTCGGCGCCACCTTCTGGCCGCAGGACTTCATGCTGCTGTCCTGGCTGCTGATCGTCTGCGCCTTCGGCCTGTTCTTCATCACCGTGTTCGCCGGTCGCGTCTGGTGTGGCTATACCTGCCCGCAGAGCGTGTGGACCTGGATCTACATGTGGTGCGAGAAGGTCACCGAAGGCGACCGCAACCAGCGCATCAAGCTGGACAAGGCCCCGATGAGCGGCAACAAGCTGCTGCGCAAGACCGCCAAGCACAGCCTGTGGCTGCTGATCGGCCTGGTCACCGGCCTGACCTTCGTCGGCTACTTCTCGCCGATCCGCGAGCTGATTCCCGAACTGCTCACCGGCCAGGCCGACGGCTGGGCCTACTTCTGGGTCGGTTTCTTCACCCTGGCCACCTACGGCAACGCCGGCTGGCTGCGCGAGCAGGTGTGCATCTACATGTGCCCCTACGCACGCTTCCAGAGCGTGATGTTCGACAAGGACACCCTGATCGTCTCCTACGATCCGCGTCGCGGCGAGAAGCGCGGCCCGCGCAAGAAGTCCCTCGACTACAAGGCCCAGGGCCTGGGCGACTGCATCGACTGCACGATGTGCGTGCAGGTCTGCCCGACCGGCATCGACATCCGCGACGGCCTGCAGATCGAGTGCATCGGCTGCGCCGCGTGCATCGACGCCTGCGACAGCATCATGGAGAAGATGAACTACCCGAAAGGGCTGATCAGCTACACCACCGAGCACAACCTCAACGGCCAGAAGACCCACCTGGCCCGGCCGCGCCTGATCGGCTACGCCATCGCCCTGGTGCTGATGATCTCCGCCCTGATCACCGCGGTGGTCCTGCGCCCGCTGGTCGGCTTCGACGTCAGCAAGGACCGCGTGCTCTACCGCGAGAACGAACTCGGCCGCATCGAGAACGTGTACAGCCTGAAGATCATGAACAAGGATCAGCAGGACCACACCTATATCCTCGGTGCCAAGGGCCTCGAAGGCCTGACCCTGGAAGGCCGGCGCGAGCTGAAGGTGGCGGCGGGCGACATCCTCAACCTGCCGATGGAACTGTCCATCGAGCCGGAGAAGCTGCCTTCGACCACCAACGAGATCGTCTTCACCATCGAGTCGGCCGACGACCCGAGCATCCATAAAGAAGCGAAGAGTCGCTTCATTGGCCCACGCACCCGTTGAGTAACTTGAGCATGCAGTCCGAGACCCACCCTCAACCCTGGTACAAACACTTCTGGGCCTGGTTCATCGTGGCCCTCCTGGCGACCTCGGTGGTGCTCGGGCTGAGCCTGGTCACCATCGCGGTGCGCAACCAGGACACCCTGGTCACCGACAACTACTACGAGGCCGGCAAGGGCATCAACCGCTCCCTGGAACGCGAGAACCTGGCCGTACGCCTGCAGGTGCACGCCAAGGTCAAGGTCGACGACCTGACCGGCGAAGTCGAAGTGCGCCTGACCGGCAACAGCCGTCCGGAGCAGCTCACCCTCAACCTGATCTCGCCGACCCAGCCGGAGAAGGACCGCCGCGTGGAGCTGCTGCGCAGCAACTCCGACCGCGAGCGCTACGTCGGCCAGCTGACCGACGCCGTCGAGGGCCGTCGCTTCGTCGAACTGCTCGGCCAGGAAGGCAGCGGCCAGTGGCGCCTTTTCGAGGAAGAGGTGGTATCGCCGACCGTGGTCATGGAGCTGGGTGACGAACCGCTCCAGGGAGCAGAAGCGAAGCGCCCATGAGCGCCCCCCTGCCCTGCTACCACTGCGGCTTGCCGGTACCCGCCGGCAGCCGCTTCGAGGCCCGCGTGCTCGGCGAGACGCGGGCCATGT
The DNA here is from genome assembly GCF_001813025.1 of Pseudomonas sp. HMSC066A08. Classification (NCBI taxonomy): domain Bacteria; kingdom Pseudomonadati; phylum Pseudomonadota; class Gammaproteobacteria; order Pseudomonadales; family Pseudomonadaceae; genus Pseudomonas; species Pseudomonas sp. HMSC066A08. The sequence goes on along the minus strand of NZ_KV811341.1, from coordinate 104,051 downwards.
GCTGTCCGGGCTGCCAGGCGGTGGCCGAGGCCATCGTCGCCGGCGGCCTGGAAAGCTACTACCGGCACCGCAGCGAAAACGCCGCCAATCCCGAAGCATTGCCCAAGGCGCTCAGCGAAGAGTTGCAGCTCTACGACCGCCCGGACGTACAGGGCGGCTTCGTCCGCCATGAGGGCGAGCTGGCGGAAACCAGCCTGATGATCGAAGGCATCAGTTGCGCCGCCTGCGGCTGGCTGATCGAGAAGCACCTGCGCCAGTTGCCTGGCGTGGCCGAGGCGCGGCTCAACCTGTCCAACCATCGCCTGCACGTGCGCTGGCAGGACAGCCAGTTGCCGCTCAGCCAGTTGCTCGGCGAACTGCGCCAGATCGGCTATGCCGGCCATCCCTACCAACCCGACCGCGCCACCGAGCGCCTGGCCATGGAGAACCGTCGCGCCCTGCGCCAGCTCGGCGTCGCCGGGCTGCTGTGGATCCAGGTGATGATGGCGGTGATGGCGACCTGGCCGGAATTCAACCTCGACCTTTCCGCCGGCATGGACCGAATCCTGCGCTGGGTCAGCCTGATCCTCACCACGCCGATCGTCTTCTACTGCTGCGGCCAGTTCTTCCGTGGCGCCCTGCGCGACCTGCGCACCCGCCACCTGACCATGGACGTCTCGGTGTCGCTGGCGATCGGCGGCGCCTACGTCGCCGGCATCTGGTCGACGATCACCGGCCAGGGCGAGCTGTATTTCGACGCGGTCGGCATGTTCGCCCTGTTCCTCCTCGCCGGCCGCTACCTCGAACGCCGCGCGCGGGAGCGCACCGCCGCCTCCACCGCGCAACTGGTCAACCTGCTGCCGGCGTCCTGCCTGCGCCTGGACGCCGCCAACCAGGGCGAGCGCATCCTGCTCAGCGAACTGCGCGTCGGCGACCGCGTACTGGTACCGCCAGGCGCCGTGCTGCCGGCCGACGGAGTGATCCTCGACGGCCAGTCCAGCGTCGACGAGTCGCTGCTCACCGGCGAGTACCTGCCCCATCCGCGCCAGGCCGGCGACGCCGTCACCGGCGGCACCCTGAACGTCGAGGGGCCGCTGACCGTCGAGGTCGGCGCCCTTGGCGACGACAGCCGCCTGTCGGCCATCGTCCGCCTGCTGGAACGCGCCCAGGCGGACAAGCCGCGCCTGGCGGAACTGGCCGACAAGGTGGCGCAGTGGTTCCTGCTCATCGTCCTGCTGGTCGCCGCAGCGGTCGGCGCCCTGTGGTGGCAGGTCGACCACCAGCGCGCCTTCTGGGTGGTGCTTTCGCTGCTGGTCGCCACCTGTCCCTGCGCTCTGTCGCTGGCCACGCCCACCGCGCTCACCGCGTCCACCGGCAGCCTGCACAAGCTCGGCCTGCTGATCACGCGCGGGCACGTGCTGGAAGGGCTGAACCACATCGACACGGTAATCTTCGACAAGACCGGCACCCTCACCGAAGGCCGCCTGACGCTCAAGCAGGTGCTACCCCTGCGCGACCTCGACGCGGATCGCTGCCTGGCCCTCGCCGCCGCCCTCGAGAACCGTTCCGAACACCCCATCGCCCGCGCCTTCGGCCGTGCGCCGGAGGCCGCCGACAGCGTCGCAAGCCATCCGGGGCTGGGCCTCGAAGGCCTGGTGGAAGGCCGCCGCCTGCGCATCGGCCAGGCCGCCTTCGTCAGCAACCTGGGCGGCAGCGCCACGCCCGCGATGCCCGGCGACTCCGGACAGTGGCTGCTGCTCGGCGACGAACAGGGACCGCTGGCCTGGTTCGGTCTCGACGACCGCCTGCGCAGCGACGCTCCCGCCCTGCTCAGCGCCTGTAAGGCGCGCGGCTGGCGCACCCTCCTGCTATCCGGAGACGCCTCGCCGATGGTCGCCAGCGTCGCCGCCGAACTGGGCATCGACGAAGCCCGCGGCGGCCTGACCCCGGACGACAAGCTGGCCATGCTCGAACGCCTGCACGGCGAGGGCCGTCGGGTGCTGATGCTCGGCGACGGAGTCAACGACGTACCGGTGCTCGCCGGTGCCGACATCAGCGTCGCCATGGGCAGCGCCACCGACCTGGCCAAGACCAGCGCCGACGCGGTGCTCCTGTCCAACCGCCTGGACAGCCTGGTGCAGGCCTTCCGGCTGGCGCGCCGTACCCGCCATATCATCGTCGAGAACCTGGCCTGGGCCAGCCTGTACAATGGCCTGGTCCTGCCCTTCGCCGCGCTCGGCTGGATCACCCCGGGCTGGGCGGCGATCGGCATGTCGGTCAGTTCGCTGCTGGTGGTGGTCAACGCCCTGCGGCTGATCCGAATCCCTTCGCCGAGGTCCGTATGGCCGCGCTCTACATCCTGATCCCCGTCGCGATCGTCATCGTCGCCATCGCCATCTACGTGTTCTTCTGGGCGGTGGACAGCGGCCAGTACGACGATCTCGACGGCCCCGCCCACAGCATTCTCTTCGACGACGAAGACCCGAAGCACCAGGCCGGCGTCGACGAAGCGGAGAAGCCGTCGAAACCCGAGGACCGACCGCGTGGCTGAACTGGCACCGCTGCTGGTTTCCGCGCTGATCCTCGGCCTGCTCGGGGGAGGCCACTGCCTGGGCATGTGCGGCGGCCTGATGGGCGCCCTGACCCTGGCCATTCCCGCCGAACAGCGCGGCCGTCGCCTGCGCCTGCTGCTGGCCTACAACCTCGGCCGCATCCTCAGCTACGCCTGCGCCGGCCTGCTGCTCGGCCTGGCCGGCTGGGCGGTAGCGCGCACCCCGTTGGCCGGCGCGCTGCGGGTGGTCGCCGGGCTGCTGCTGATCGCCATGGGACTCTACCTGGCCGGCTGGTGGAGCGGCCTGACCCGCGTCGAGGCGCTCGGTCGCGGCCTCTGGCGCCACCTGGAACCCTTCGCCCGGCGCCTGCTGCCGGTCTCCAGCCTGCCACGGGCCCTGCTGCTCGGAGCGATCTGGGGCTGGCTGCCCTGCGGGCTGGTCTACAGCACCCTGCTCTGGGCCACCAGCCAGGGATCGGCACTGGACAGCGCGCTGCTGATGCTGGCGTTCGGCCTCGGCACCTGGCCGGTTCTGCTGGCCACCGGCATGGCCGCCGAACGGGTGACCGCCCTGCTGCGCCGTCGCGGCGTACGCATCGTGGGCGGCCTGATGGTCATCCTCTTCGGCCTCTGGACCCTCCCAGGACCGCACCAGGCCTGGCTGATGGGGCATTGACGGACGCCCGTCCCAACATCGGGCGACACATCCTGTATACATTCACCCGCTTGATACAAATCAACAGGCCTTCCCGGCGCAATCCCTAGACTTCCCGACTAAAGCTCGCCAACTGGGGATCTCTGGCATGCTCGACACCATTCGCTGGGACGCTGACCTGATTCGGCGCTACGACCTTTCCGGCCCGCGTTACACCTCCTATCCGACCGCCGTGCAGTTCCACGAAGGCATCGGCCCGTTCGACCAGTTGCACGCTCTGCGCGACAGCCGGAAGGCCGGACACCCCCTGTCGCTCTACGTGCACATCCCGTTCTGCGCCAACATCTGCTACTACTGCGCCTGCAACAAGGTGATCACCAAGGATCGCGGGCGCAGCGCGCCGTACCTCGCGCGCCTGGTCCGCGAGATCGAGATCGTCAGCCGCCACCTCTCCCGCGAGCAGGTGGTCGAGCAACTGCACTTCGGTGGCGGAACCCCGACCTTCCTCAGTCCCGGCCAGTTGCGCGAACTCATGTCGCAATTGCGCACCCACCTCAACCTGCTGGACGACGATTCGGGCGACTACGGCATCGAGATCGACCCGCGCGAGGCCGACTGGTCGACCATGGGCCTGCTCCGCGAACTCGGTTTCAACCGCGTCAGCCTTGGCGTACAGGACTTCGACATGGAGGTGCAGAAGGCGGTCAACCGCATGCAGACCCCGGAGGAGACCCGTACCATCGTCGAGGCCGCGCGCACCCTGCAGTACCGCTCGATCAACCTCGACCTGATCTACGGACTGCCGAAACAGACGCCGGACAGCTTCGCCCGCACCGTCGACGAAGTGATCGCGCTACAGCCGGATCGCCTCTCGGTGTTCAACTACGCCCACCTGCCCGAGCGTTTCATGCCGCAGCGGCGGATCAACGCCGACGACTTGCCTAGCCCGGGTCAGAAACTGGAAATGCTCCAGCGCACCACCGAGCAACTCGCCGCGGCGGGCTACCGCTATATCGGCATGGATCACTTCGCCCTGCCCGACGACGAGCTGGCCAGCGCTCAGGAAGACGGCACCCTGCAACGCAATTTCCAGGGCTACACCACGCACGGGCACTGTGACCTGGTAGGTCTCGGGGTCTCGGCGATCAGCCAGATCGGCGACCTCTACAGCCAGAACAGCAGCGACATCAACGACTACCAGACCAGCCTCGACAACGGCCAGTTGGCGATCCGTCGCGGCCTGCACTGCAACAGCGACGACCGGGTGCGGCGCGCGGTGATCCAGCAACTGATCTGCCATTTCGAACTGGCCTTCGAGGATATCGAGACGGAGTTCGGCATCGACTTCCGCAGCTACTTCGCCGAGCTGTGGCCCGACCTCGAGCGCTTCGCCACCGACGGCCTGATCCGCCTGGACGCCAAAGGCATCGACATCACCTCCTCCGGGCGTCTGCTGGTGCGTTCGATCTGCATGCTGTTCGACCGCTACCTGCCCAGCCTCAACCGGCAGCGCTTCTCCCGAGTGATCTGAAAGCGCACCGCCCTGCCCGCACGACAGGGCGGTGAATCCCCGTCCCTTCTACCGGCTGCCCATGACCTTCATGATCAGCGCCGGGTCGCTGATGCCCATCTTCTTGATGGCCGATGCCATCGCGGCCGTCGCCGTCTGCAGGGCGGAGTTGAGTTGTTGCAGCTCCTTCTGCAACGCAGGCACGCGAACCTCCTTCGTCCCCGGATCGGACGACCTCATGGCCTCCTGCAGCTCCCTGAGCTTCTCCTCGATCTTCTTCTTCAACTCGCGGATCATCTTCACCATCGGCCGCAATTCCTGCGGGATATCCTCGTCCTCCTCCTCCACCGACACCCCCATGGTGGCGGCCAGCTCGCGCCCTGCCTGGGAAAGCCGTACATGCTGATCGGCGGCCTCGGCGCCGGCGGCCGGGTTTCCCGCCTGCTCGGCGGCGCCGGTCCGCGCGGCCTTGGCATCCGCGGCGGCGCGCGACGAGGGCGGCACCTGGGTGGTGATCCAGCCACTGAGGGTCAACATTCCAGTCACTCCGGGAAAAATGGAATTCTTCCATTGGATCGGCCCACGCGTCGCGAACTTGAGCCCCTTTTCGTCGCCCCTTGACAGGATGCGACAGGTAGTCGCAGTTGTTTGACGCAAGTCACTGATTGGAAACGCTATAGGCCTGTCAGAAATGGTCGTTGCCAGACCTATGGCTGGCACCCGCATCGCGGCTGCGTTACCCTTACTCCTGTTGTGCCTTTAACCTAGCAAGGACCCCTCAATGGCCGAAACCATCAAGGTGCGCGCACTGCCCCAAGCACACTGCAAGGATTGCAGTCTGGCCCCGCTGTGCCTCCCCCTGTCGCTGACCGTGGAAGACATGGATTCGCTGGACGAGATCGTCAAGCGCGGTCGCCCCCTGAAGAAAGGCGAATTCCTGTTCCGCCAGGGCGATCCTTTCGGCTCGGTCTTTGCCGTGCGCTCCGGCGCCCTGAAAACCTTCAGCATCACCGATGCCGGCGAAGAACAGATCACCGGCTTCCACCTGCCCAGCGAGCTGGTCGGCCTGTCCGGGATGGATACCGAAACCTATCCGGTATCCGCCCAGGCCCTGGAAACCACCTCGGTCTGCGAGATTCCCTTCGAGCGCCTGGACGAACTGTCGGAGCAGCTGCCGCAACTGCGCCGCCAACTGATGCGCCTGATGAGCCGGGAAATCCGCGATGACCAGCAGATGATGCTGCTGCTGTCGAAGAAGACGGCCGACGAGCGCATCGCCACCTTCCTGGTCAATCTGTCGGCACGCTTCCGTGCCCGCGGCTTCTCCGCCCAGCAGTTCCGCCTGGCCATGTCGCGCAACGAGATCGGCAACTATCTCGGCCTGGCCGTGGAAACCGTGTCGCGGGTCTTCACCCGCTTCCAGCAGAACGGCCTGATCAGCGCGGAAGGCAAGGAAGTGCACATCCTCGACTCCATCGAGCTGTGCGCCCTCGCCGGCGGCCAGCTGGAAGGCTGAAGCGCCTGCGAACCGCCGACGGGCCCGCCTCAGCGCGGGCCCGTTGTATGATGGGCCACGAAAAACGCCCAGCCCAGGATCTTCCATGATTTTCGACGAGCTCACCCTCAAGTCGCAGATCCGCGCCGTGCCGGACTTTCCCAAGCCCGGCGTGGTGTTCCGCGACATCACCCCGCTGTTCCAGTCGCCGCGTGCGCTGCGCATGACCGTGGACAGCTTCGTCCAGCGCTACATCGAGGCCGATTTCAGCCACATCGGCGCCATGGATGCCCGCGGCTTCCTCATCGGCTCGGCGGTGGCCTATGCGCTGAACAAGCCCCTGGTCCTGTTCCGCAAGCAGGGCAAGCTACCCGCCGACGTACTCGCCGAGGGCTACCAGACCGAATACGGCGAGGCCTTCCTCGAAGTACATGCCGACAGCCTCTGCGAAGGCGACAGCGTACTGATCTTCGACGACCTCATCGCCACCGGCGGGACCCTGCTGGCGGCCGCGAGCCTGGTACGACGTCTCGGGGCCAGGGTCTTCGAGGCCGCGGCGATCATCGACCTGCCGGAACTCGGCGGCTCCACTCGCCTGCAGGACGCCGGCATCTCCACCTTCAGCCTCACCGCGTTCGCTCTCGACGAGCGTTGATACGCCGGGGCGCGCCCTGGCGCCCCGCGTTCGCTGCTGGCGCCCCATCTTCCGTCTGGTCGAGCCGACCTGGCCATTAATGACTTCGAAATGGCCAGGAATGACCTCCCACTGTTGGACAATCCTGCAATAATTACATCAGCTAATGACACATTCAGAGGTGTTATAGCGAACTCACCATAGGGAACCCGAGGAAACCTGCACGTTTCCCCTCCCCAGAACAACAAAAGGAGTTAGCCATGACTGCCACTGGCACCGCCTCCCCGGTTCGCGCCAATTTCCCCGTGCGGCGGATGGATTTCAGCTTCAGCGAAACCCCGAAGTACTGGTGGGACGGCCAACCCTTCATGACCCAGTTCATGAACAACCTGTCCTCGCTCTTCCCCTACGGCGAAAAATTCTTCGTCGATAGCGTGCGCGCGGTGCGCGACCGCCTGGAGGATCCGCAACTGAAGAAGGACGTCAGCGCCTTCATCGGCCAGGAGGCGATGCACTCCAAGGAACATGCCGCCTACAACGAATATGCCGAGGAGCACGGGGTCGACCTGGAGTGCCTCGAACTGCGGATCAAGGTCCTGCTGGAAAACGTCAGCAAGGTCACCACCAGGAAACACCAGTTGGCGATCACCTGCGCCCTCGAGCATTTCACCGCGACCATGGCCGCGCAGTTGCTCAAGCGCGAAGACCTGACCATCCAGATGCAGTCGCCGAAGATGTACAAGCTGTGGATGTGGCATGCCATCGAGGAGAACGAACACAAGAACGTCGCCTACGATGTGTACCAGAAAGTCTACGGCGGCTACTTCACCCGGGTTCTGGTGATGATGCTGACCACCCTGATGTTCTTCGGCGTCATCGGCTGGTTCCAGCTCGACCTGCTACGCAAGGACGGCCAATTGTTCAACTGGCGCTCCTGGAAGCATGGCCTGGGCACCTTGTTCGGCCTGCGCAAGGGCTTCTTCACCCGTCTGCTGCTGCCCTACCTGGACTACTACCGGCCAGGCTTCCACCCCAGCGACCACGACACCGCGAAACTGGAGAAATACTGGAAGGACAAACTGGCCTTCGCCGATTGAAGCCCGCCTCCGCCGGTGCCGCTCCGCCCCCCGACGCCAGGCCCCGCCTGGCGTTTCTTATTCGAGAGCAGAACAGGATATTGCACACGGAAAAGCCTCCGTTTCGACTACCGTTCCTGAATCCGCCATTTTACGGAGGAAATAATTAGTCAATTCCTATCGATTGGCTTTTTACGATGCCCTGAGGTAATATAATGTTCATTATGTTGAACACCAAGGCATTACCTCTCCCCACTTCCCGTCTGGTATCCCGCGAGCGTCACTGGACCGGCGACCTCTAGCTCCCTCCCTCGACACCTTCTGTCGGTGGCGACCGCCCCTGCGCTTCGCGGTCTTTCCCGCACCTCGCCACCGCTCTACGTCATCTTTGGCCGCGGCCTCCATTCCGCGGTGCCCATGGGAGGGCAACATGCGTTCCTGGATCTATCTGTTACTGGCTATCGGCGCCGAAGTGATCGGCACCACCTCGATGAAACTGGCCGCCACCCACGCCCCTATCGCAGGCATGCTGCTGATGTACGGGATGATCGGCCTGTCCTATTTCTTCCTCGCCCTGGCGGTCAAGCGTGTCCCCGTCGGAGTCGCCTACGCCCTTTGGGAAGGCATTGGCATCGTCCTGATCACGGCGGTCAGCGTCGCCTGGCTGGGCGAAAGCATCGGCCTGTACAAGGCCGTCGGTCTCGGCGTGATGATCGCCGGCATCCTGCTGATCAAGTCCGGCACCCGCAACGCCGGCGACACGCCGGCGCAGCCCCGTGGGGAGGCCGTCACATGCTGACCCTGAACTGGATTCCCTTCGCCTGGCTCGGCCTGGCGATCGCCCTAGAGGTCGTCGCCAACCTGCTGTTGAAATACTCCGACGGTTTCCGCAGGCGCGGCCTCGGGATCGCCTCGATCCTCTGCGTGATGGCCGCCTTCACCGCGCTGGCGCAGGCGGTGAAGGACATCGAGCTGTCACTGGCCTATGCGATCTGGGGCGGCTTCGGCATCCTCGCCACCGTCGCCATGGGCTGGGCGCTGTTCGGCCAGCGCCTGGCCTGGCGCGGCTGGCTCGGCCTGTTGCTGCTGCTGGCCGGCATGAGCCTGCTCAAGCTGGCCTGACGCCTCGGCGTCCAGCGAAACGCCCATCATCTGCAGGACCGCGGCGCCGGTGAACAACAGCAGTATCTGTTCCTCGCCCAGGGCGCAGATTTCCCGACGCCGCTCCGGCTGGCCGATATAGTCCAGCGACAACTGAAACAGCTGGCGGCCGATCAGGCTGGAGAGGCGGCGGATGGTCGCCTCGCTCACCGCCGGCAACAACCTGAATTCGATGATGTCCTCCGACATGTCCTCGGCGAACTCGTCCATGATCTGACGCAGGGCACCACGCAGCACCGGCGAAGCCCCATGCAGTTCGCGCACGCCGACGATGAACGCGGCGGGATTGCTCTCCACGAAGTCGAAGAACAGCCGCACCGTCTCCCGGCAGACCCGCCGCCCCCTTTCCAGGTCCAGGCCGAACGGCGTCGCCTGCGCTCGGGCACTGGGCGCCGCACGGGTCGCGGCCTCGCGGCGAAGCTGGCGCAGCGGCTGGCGCAGTTGGGTAGAGATGTCGCGGATCATGGTCAGGCCAAGATCGTCGATATCGCGGAAATGCCGATAGAAGGTGTTCGGATTCAGCCCCGCCTCGCGCGCCAGCTCGCGCAAGCCGATGGCCCCCAGGCTGCGGCTGCTGCTGCCCAGGCGCAAGGCCGCCTCCAGCAAGGCGCGTTTGCCGGGAGCGTCGGCAACCCTGTCCTTCGTTTCGTTCATGTCGCTCATGTTCCACCTGGTTGTTTCCATGCGCCACAGGTTCGGCCATTGCGCCGCCCCGACCCTACCTAAGGTTGGCTTGACCCTGAAGTATACAGATGTCTACATTCCGAGGTAGACGAGTGTATACGCCAGCAAACAATCATAACAGGAGCTTGGCCATGAGTACCCAACCCACCCCTGCCGCCGCCCGGCACTGCAAGGTCGCCATCATCGGCACCGGTTTCTCCGGGCTGGGGATGGCGATCCGTCTCCGCCAGGAAGGCGAGGACGACTTCCTGATCTTCGAAAAGGACGCCGGCGTCGGCGGCACCTGGAGAGTCAACAACTACCCTGGCTGCGCCTGCGACGTGCAATCCCACGTCTATTCCTTCTCGTTCGAAGCGAACCCGGAGTGGACGCGGATGTTCGCCCGCCAGCCGGAAATCCGCGCCTATCTGGAGAAGTGCTGGGAAAAATACCGCTTGCAGGAAAAGACCCTGCTGAACACCGAGATCGGCAAGCTGGCCTGGGACGAGCGGCAAAGCCTCTGGCACCTGCATGACGCCCAGGGCAACCATTACACCGCGAACGCCGTGGTTTCCGGCATGGGCGGCCTGTCCACCCCGGCCTATCCGCGCCTCGATGGCCTGGAGAACTTCCAGGGCAAGGTCTTCCATTCCCAGCAGTGGGACCATGACTACGACCTCAAGGGCAAGCGCGTGGCGGTGATCGGCACCGGCGCCTCGGCGATCCAGTTCGTCCCGGAGATCCAGCCGCTGGTGGCCGCGCTCGATCTCTACCAGCGCACTCCGCCATGGATCCTGCCCAAACCGGACCGGGCGATCAGCGAAACCGAGCGCCGGCGCTTCCGGCGCTTCCCGCTGGTGCAGAAGCTCTGGCGCGGCGGCCTCTACAGCCTGCTCGAAGGACGGGTGCTGGGCTTCACCTTCGCCCCGCAGGTGATGAAGCTGGTGCAGCGCCTGGCGATCCGCCACATCCACAAGCAGATCAAGGATCCGGAACTGCGCCGCAAGGTCACGCCGGACTACACCATCGGCTGCAAGCGCATCCTCATGTCGCACAACTACTACCCGGCCCTGGCTGCCGCCAACTCCACGGTGATCACCGAAGGCATCCGCGCCGTCACCGCCAACGGAATCGTCGACGGCAACGGCCGGGAGCGCGAGGTCGACGCGATCATCTTCGGTACCGGCTTCACCGCCAACGATCCGATCCCCCGCGGAGTGGTCTTCGGTCGCGACGGCCGCGACCTGCTGGACAGCTGGACCAAGGGCCCGGAAGCCTACAAGGGCACTACCACCGCCGGCTTCCCCAATCTGTTCTTCCTGATGGGACCGAACACCGGCCTCGGCCACAACTCGATGGTCTACATGATCGAGTCGCAGATCGCCTACGTCCTCGATGCGCTGAAGCTGATGGAGCGCCGCGAACTGCTCAGTCTCGAGGTCAAGGCTCCGGTGCAGGAACGCTACAATGAATACCTCCAGCGCAAGCTGGACCGCAGCGTCTGGAGCGTGGGCGGTTGCAAGAGCTGGTACCTGCATCCGGTCAGCGGCCGCAACTGCACCCTGTGGCCGGGTTTCACCTGGCGCTTCCGTGCCCTGACCCGGCAGTTCGACGCCTCCGCCTACCACCTCACCACGACACCGCTCGCCACCCTGAGCAACGAAGCCCGCCAACAGGCCGAAGGGGTACCCGCATGAAGTCGTTCGAAAACAAAGTCGCCGCCATCACCGGCGCAGGCTCGGGCATCGGTCGTGCCCTGGCCGTGGAACTCGGCAGGCAGGGTTGCCATCTGGCCCTGGCCGACGTCAATGCCGCAGCTCTCGAGGAAACCCGCCAATTGCTCGCCAGCAGCGGGGTACGCGTCTCCACGGCGGTCGTCGACGTGGCCGACCGCGAGCAGGTGCAGGCCTGGGCCGACAAGGCGGCCAGCGAACATGGCCGGGTGAACCTCATCTTCAACAACGCGGGCGTCGCCCACGCCGGTACCGTGGAAGGCAGCGACTACTCGGAGTATGAGTGGATCATGAACATCAACTTCTGGGGCGTGGTGAACGGCACCAAGGCGTTCCTTCCGCACCTGAAGGCCTCCGGCAACGGCCACGTGGTCAATGTCTCCAGCGTCTTCGGGCTGTTCGCCCAGCCCGGGATGAGCGCCTACAACGCCACCAAGTACGCGGTGCGCGGCTTCACCGAGTCGTTGCGCCAGGAACTGGACATGGAGGACTCCGGCGTCTCCGCCAGTTGCGTGCATCCCGGCGGGATCAAGACCAACATCGCCAAGACCGCGAGAATGAACGAGAGCATGGCCAAGGTCACCGGCCAGGCTCCCGACAAGGCTCGCCAGCAATTCAACGACCAGTTGCTGCGGACCACCCCGGAGAAGGCCGCCCAGGTCATCCTGCGCGGCGTGCAGCGCGACAGCCGGCGCATCCTGATCGGTGCCGACGCCCACGCGATCGACGTGATGCTGCGCCTGGCGCCAGTGCTCTACCAGCGCGTGGTCACCGCCAGCATGCGCCTGGCAGCGCGCTTCGCGCCGCGCCCGAAGAGCCCCCAGGGCGCCCGCGAAGCCAGCGAGTGAACAGGCCCGCCGGGTAGCCGCCAGGCTGCCCGGCACGTCATACTCGACGGCCAGTCTCCAGGGTACGGCCGTCATGAACCTTCCCCTTCCGCACTTCCGCTACCATCCCGAACCGCTCGCCAGCGGCAGCATCGAGGCTTCCGCCGCCGCCTGCCAGTGCTGTGGCAAGGCTCGTGGCTACGTCTACACCGGTTCGCCCTATTCCCGCCACGAGTTGCCGCCCGGCAGCCTTTGCCCCTGGTGCATAGCCGACGGCAGCGCGGCCGCGCGCTACGAAGCGAGCTTTTCCGACGACTATCCGCTGCTCGACGCCGGCGTCGCCGCGGATATCGTCACCGAAGTCTGCGAGCGCACGCCCGGCTACGCCTCCTGGCAGCAGGAGCGCTGGCTGGTTTGCTGCGAGGATGCCTGCGCCTTTCGCGGCGACGCGGGGCGCGAGGAAATCGGGCAACTGGGAGCCGAGGGCCTGGCGCAGCGCTTCGCCGATTTCGCCTGGCCGGCTATCACCTGGCAACGCCTCGTCGACGCCTATACGCCCGGCGGCAATCCGGCCATCTACCGCTTCGACTGCCTGCACTGTGGCCAGGCGCATTACGACCTGGACTTCACCTGATAGAACGTGCCCCTACAACCCCATCTGCTTGCCGATGATCTCGTTCATGATTTCCCGCGAACCGCCGCCGATGGAGAGAATCCGGTTGTCGCGGTACAGCCGCTCCACCAGGCTTTCGCGCATGTAGCCCATGCCGCCGAGCAACTGCACGGCATCATAGGTCAGGCGATCGGCGACATCGGTAGCGAAGTTCTTGGCCATCGATATCTCCTTGATCACGCTCTTGCCGGCGGCCATTTTCGCTGCCTGGCGATAGGTGAACTCCCGTGAAACCTCCAGTTGCGTGGCCATTTCCGCGAGACGATGGCGCAGCACCTGGAACTTGCCGATCGGCTTGCCGAACGCTTCCCGCTCGCGCGCCCAGCGCAGCGACTCCTCCAGAGCCAGTTGCGCGGTCATGTTGGCCATCACCGCCAAGGCCAGGCGCTCGCTCTGGAAATTGGCCATGATGCAGGCGAAGCCGGCGTTCTCCACGCCGATCAGGTTTTCCGCAGGCACCCGGCAGTCGTCGAAGAACAGTTCGGCGGTATCCGACGCCCACCAGCCCATCTTCTTCAGCTTGCGTCCGACACTGAACCCGGCAGTGCCCTTCTCCACCAGCAGCAGGCTGACGCCGGCGAAACCCTCGCCACCGGTACGCACCGCCACCGTGTAGTAGTCCGCGCGCACGCCGCTGGTGATGAAGGTCTTGCTGCCGCTGACGCGATAGTGATCGCCATCGCGCACCGCACGGGTCTTCAGGTTGGCCACGTCGGAGCCGCCGGAGGGCTCGGTGACCGCCAGGGCCATGATCTTCTCGCCGCGCAGCACCGCCGGCACCACCCGCTCACGCACCTCGGGACGGGCCCACTTGACCACCGGGGGCAAGCCGATATCCAACGACCCCAACCCGGCGACCAGGCCGCCGGAACCGCAGCGCATGAGCTCTTCGCTGGCCGCCACCTTGGCGAACAGATCGCCTTCGCAACTGCCGCCGTAGGCTTCCGGGTAGCCGATGCCGAGAATCCCGGCCGCGCCGGCCTTGAGATAGAGTTCGCGGGGAAATTCCTCGGCCTCCTCCCATTCATCGATGTGCGGCAACACCTCGCGCTCGACGAAACGGCGCACCGAATCCCTGATCAGTTGATGGGACTCGTCGAAGTACTGCTGGAAGTCAGTCATGGCCGGGCTCCTGATGGGAGCCTCAGAACTTACCTAGCGCTTGCTTGGTTTTCAATACGGGAAACTGGCCATCGGCGAGGGCGTATAGGCCGCCCTTCCTACGGACACGGGAGGCACAGAGCTCAGGAGATCGGCCGCCGTCCGGCCAGGGCGTGGGCCAAGGTGCCGCCATCGACCAGTTCCAGCTCGCCGCCCAGCGGCACGCCATGGGCGATACGCGACAAGGTCAGGCCGCGGCCGGCCAGTAGCTGGGCGATATAGTGGGCGGTGGCCTCGCCTTCGACGGTCGGGTTGGTGGCGAGGATCACCTCGCTGAAGACTCCGTCCCTGATCCGCGCTTCCAGTTCGGGAATGCCGATCGCCTCCGGCCCCAGGCCGTCGAGCGGCGACAGGTGTCCCTTGAGCACGAAATAGCGGCCGCGGTAGCCGGTCTGCTCCACCGCGAACACGTCCAGCGGACCTTCCACCACGCAGAGCAGCGAGTCGTCGCGTCGCGGGTCGGCGCACTGCGGGCACAGCTCCTCCTCGCTGAGGGTACGGCACTGCCGGCAATGACCGACCCCTTCCATCGCGGCGGTCAACGCCTGGGCCAGCTTCAGGCCGCCGCTGCGATCGCGCTCCAGCAGCATCAGCGCCATGCGCTGGGCCGACTTCTGCCCGACACCGGGAAGAATGCGCAGGGACTCGATCAGTTGGCGGATCAGCGGGCTGAAACTCATGCAGGACTCGTCGGATAGAGGGAGAGGAATGGCTGCCGGGCGCCGTCCGAAGAAGGCGGACCCGGCACGAACGCGGGATCAGAAGGGCATCTTGAAGCCGGGCGGCAGTTGCATGCCCGAGGTGAAGCCGGACATCTTTTCCTGGTTGTTCTGCTCGATCTTGCGCACCGCATCGTTGATCGCGGCAGCGATCAGGTCTTCGAGGATTTCCTTGTCTTCCTGCATCAGGCTGTCGTCCAGGCTGACGCGCTTGACGTCGTGGCGCCCGGTCATCACCACGCTGACCAGACCGGCGCCGGATTGCCCGGTCACTTCGGCGTCGGCCAGCTCTTCCTGCATCTTCTGCATCTTTTCCTGCATCTGCTGCGCCTGCTTCATCAGGCCGGCCATGCCACCTTTCATCATGTTCTTCACCTCGAATGTCGTCTTGTTGCGTGCGCCAAGCGCCGGTCAGGCCTTGGCTTCCAAAGGTTCGATGGTACCGTCACGGACCACCGCGGCGAACTGCTCGCGCAACTGCCGGACCAACGGGTCGGCATCGATCGATGCCTCGGCCGCCCGCTGGCGCTCGGCACGCCGGCGTGCCGCTGCCTGGGCCGGGGTCTCCTGCTCAGGCTTCTGCAGGGTCACCTCCAGTTTGAGGGTGCGCCCCAGGTGCTGGTTCAGCGCATCGTTCAGCCGCCGCTGCTGGGTGGCGTTGAACAGCGCGCTCTGGCCCGGATCGAGATGCAGGTGCCAGTGGTCGTCGTCGGCAGCTACCAGCGTACAGTTGGCACCGATGCTGGCGGTCAGGCCGCCGAGGCCGAGCCGCGGGAACAGCTCCAGCCACTCCGCGGCCAGGCCGGTGGCCGGCTTCGCCGCCGGCAGCGGCTCCTCCACCACGACCACGTCGGGCTCGGGCGCGGCATCCAGGTAGGCCAGGGTATCCATGTCGACTTCGTAGTAGTCGTCCGCGGGCGGTGGCTCGTCGTCCTGCTCGTCCTGCTCGTCCTGCTCGTCAGGTGCTACCGGCAACGCAGCCGGCAGGGCTTCCAGAACGGTTTCCACCACCGCCTCGACCGCCACTGCCGGAGGGGCCGAGGGAGCCTCCACGGCTAGCGGCTCGGGCTCGGGCTCGGGCTCGGGCTCGGGCTCGGCAGCGAGGCTAGGCGCCGGCTCTTCCCAGGGCAAGTCGACGACCTCTGCCGCGGCGGCGGGCTCTTCGACAACCGCTTCCGCGACGCGCGCCTCGACCGCCGCCGGCGGCGCGGATGGCGCTGCCGCCGGTGCAGCCGGGGGTTCGACGGGCGCAGCCACGGCAGACGCGGCAGCAACGGCAGCGACCGGCGCAGGCGAGGCCGCGCCGGCCACGGGGGAGTTGGCGGGATCAGTCGTGGCCTTGCTGATCCCCAGGTCCTTTAGCGGCGTCCTCGGCGCGCCGTCGGCGTCCGCCGGGCGGAACGCGAGCATCCGCAGCAACACCATCTCGAAGCCGCTACGCGGATCGGGCGCCAGCGGCAGGTCGCGACGGCCGATCAGGCCCATCTGGTAATAGAACTGTACGTCTTCCGCCGGCAACGCCTGGGCCAGGGCCAGCACCCGCTCGCGGTCACCCTGGCCGTTGTCGATCGCTTCCGGCAGGGCCTGGGCGATCGCGACGCGGTGCAGCACGTTGAGTATTTCGGCAAGCACGCCGCCCCAGTCCGGCCCCTGCTCGGCCAGGTGGCGCACCGCTTCGAGCAGGGCGCGCGCATCGCCCTCCAGCAAGGCCTGTAGCACGCCATAGACCTGGCCGTGATCGAGGGTACCGAGCATCGCCCGCACGTCTGCGGCCAGCACCTTGCCCTCGCCGAAGGCAATGGCCTGGTCGGTCAGGCTCATGGCGTCACGCATCGAGCCGTCGGCGGCGCGCCCGAGCAACCACAGGGCATCATCCTCGAAGGGCACGTTCTCGGCTCCGAGCACGTGGGTCAGGTGCTCGACCACCCGCTCCGGCGGCATGTTCTTCAGGGAGAACTGCAGGCAGCGCGAGAGGATGGTCACCGGCAACTTCTGCGGGTCGGTGGTGGCCAGCAGGAACTTGACGTGCGGCGGCGGCTCCTCGAGGGTCTTGAGCAGCGCATTGAAACTGTGCGACGAGAGCATGTGCACTTCGTCGATCAGGTAGACCTTGTAGCGCCCGCGGGTCGGCGAGTACTGCACGTTGTCGAGCAGCTCGCGGGTATCCTCGACCTTGGTCCGGCTCGCGGCGTCCACTTCGATCAGGTCGACGAAGCGGCCTTCGTCGATTTCGCGACAGACCGAGCATTCGCCGCACGGCGTGGAGCTGACCCCGGTCTCGCAGTTCAGGCACTTGGCCAGGATCCGCGCGATGGTGGTCTTGCCGACCCCGCGGGTACCGGTGAACAGGTAGGCATGGTGCAGCCGCTGGTTGTCCAGGGCGTTGATCAGAGCCTTGAGCACATGGGTCTGGCCGACCATTTCACGGAAGGAACGGGGACGCCATTTACGCGCAAGAACTTGATAACTCATCGAAAACCGTCACAGAAGGGAAGCACAAGTCGGCCAATGCTAGCGCAATTTACCCCTTCTGCGCTCGCCGACTTGGCAAACTGCGTGCTAAGAATTCCCCTGGCCCTTCCGCAGCCCTCGTCGGTGGCAATGACTCTACCTTCCCTGACTTCGTTCATGCCTCATTTCGGCGCACCTGCGCTGCTCCTGCTGCAGTTGCTCGCGGCCCTGCCAGCGGCCGCCGCGGAAGACGACGCGAGGCCATTGCGTTTCTCGGTGATGGAAAGCTGGAGCATGCCGCTGGTCCGCCTGGAACGGGGCCAGCCGATCGACGGCATCGTCTACGACATCACCCGCTCTCTGGCCCGGCAGGTCGGCCGCAAGGCACTCTACCACCCCTACCCGCGCGGGCGCATCGAGCAGGCGATGAACGCTGGCGAAATCGATGTCCGCTGCTACATCAGCCCCGCCTGGCTCAGCCACGACTTCCCCGGCTATCGCTGGAGCGTCGCGCTGCTGGTACAACGCGACATCCTGGTCGCCCGCGAAGGCTTCGCGCCGATTCCCGAGGCGCTGCCGGCCCAGCGTATCGGTACCGTCCTCGGCTACAGCTATCCCCGCTTGCAAGCGCTGTTCGACATCGGCCGACTGCGCCGCGACGATGCGCGCACCCAGGATCTGGTGCTGGAAAAACTGCGCGCCGGCCGCTACCGCTACGCGGTCAGCCATCAACTGTCGCTGCACTGGAGCAACCGCCAGGCGCCGGGGCAACCGCCACTCCAGGAAGCCGCGCAGCTCGAGGAGACGGCGGTGGGCTGCCTGGTGCGGGACTCCGCAGAGGTTCCGGTGGAAGCGATACTGAAGACGTTCGAGGAAATGAAACGCAGCGGAGAGATCGAGGAGATACTGCAGCGCTACCGATAAGAGCGGCGGCGGCGTGCGGAAAATAGCGGGCCTGAAATGGAGGCGGCCCCGCCAGCCACACCCCGGCACACGATGTTCCCGCTGTGGCTGCTTCCTTCCGGACCTGACCAGGTTGACGGGTAATCGTTGCGGGGGGACCGACAGGGCCACCATTGCAGCCTACCCTCGGGTAGGCCGCGCCATTCTACCGGCTTGCGCGTAAGTTACAACCACTTCAAGCACTTACGTTTGCAATCCATTTCGCGAAAGCGGTTCATTGCTGCTGGATCAGACCCTCCGGCGGCGGCTGGGTCGATACGCTCAGCTCGGTATCGACATACAGGTCCAGGGTGCCCCAGCCCGGCTTGGTGCTGAACGACGCATACTTCTCCTCACCGCGATGGAAGGAGAAGGCGATCCGGTAATCGCTGCCGCCGAACAGCTTCACCGGAAACTCGCGGACCTGGCCGGGCCGGATCTCCCCGGAGAAGGTTTCCACGCCCTGCTCCTTGTAGCTGTAGGCGATCGGTGCCGAAGCCTGGCCACTGTAATGCAGCAGGATGCGCGGCCGCTCGCTCCAACCCACGTAGGCGCCGAACAGCACCACCAATGCGAGCACGCCCAGCAACCGCTGCTTTCTTGCCTTGTCCATCGTTCACTCCAGTCTTCGGAAATCTTTCGCAGCAGCGCCGCCCCTTCAGCGGGCGACGCCGTACTCGTCGAACAGTTTCAGCAGGCCGTCTTCGTCGAGCACCTTCACGCCCAGCTCGTTGGCCTTGGCCAGCTTCGAGCCGGCGCCGGGCCCGGCGACCACGCAGTGGGTCTTGGCCGACACCGAGCCGGCCACCTTGGCGCCGAGCCCTTCCAGCTTGTCCTTGGCCACGTCCCGGCTCATCGCCTCCAAGGTGCCGGTCAGCACCCAGGTCTGCCCGGCCAGAGGCAGGCCTTCGACCGCCTTGCGCTCGCTCTGCCAATGCATGCCGAACTCACGTAACTGCGCCTCGATGGCCAGGGCACGCTGCACGTTGGCCGGCTCGTCGAAGAAATCGCGCAGGCTTTTCGCCGCTCGCTCGGGCAGACGCTCCACCTGGCGAAGATCGAGCCAGTCGGCGCGGATGATGCCGTCGAGCGAACCGAAGCGGCTGGCCAGCTTTTCCGCGCCGGTGGCGGCGATGAAGGGAATGTTCAGCTTGTCGATGAAACCGGCCAGCGAGGCACAGGCGGCGAACTCCGCGGCGACCTCGCCCTCTTCCTGCAACTGCACGCCATGTTCGGTATCGCGCAACTGGGCGATCACCTGGCGGTTGTGCTCGTCGGCGAAGAAGTTGTGGATCTCGTAGGCCACCTCGGCGCCGACGTCCGGCAGGTAGGTCAACACTTCCGGCAGCGCCTCGCCGATCCGCTCGAGCGAACCCAGCGAGCGCGCCAGCAGCTTGGCGGTTTCCTCGCCGACGTCGGGAATCCCCAGGGCGAAGATGAAGCGCGCCAGCGAAGGCTTGCGGCTGTCGGCGATGGCCGCCAGCAGGTTGTTGGTGGACAGCTCGGCGAACCCTTCCAGCTCGAACACCTGTTCATAGGTCAGGGTATAGAGATCCGCCGGCGAGGCGACCAGCCCGCGATCCACCAGTTGCTCGACGATCTTGTCGCCAAGACCGTCGATGTCCATTGCCCGGCGCGATACGAAATGGATGATCGCCTGCTTCAACTGCGCCTGACAGGAGAGGCGGCCGACGCAGCGATAGATGGCGCCCTCGCTGATCGACTCCTTGCCCTTGCTGCGCTTGACCAACTGGGTGCGCTCCACGGCCGAGCCGCAGACCGGGCAATGCTCGGGCACCTCGATCGCCTGCGCATCCGCCGGGCGGCGCTCGAGCACCACCTGCATGACCTGCGGAATCACATCGCCGGCGCGGCGGATCACCACCGTATCGCCGATGCGCAGGCCCAGGCGGGCGACTTCATCCATGTTGTGCAGGGTCGCATTGGACACCGTGACGCCGGCCACCTGCACCGGCTTGAGGCGTGCCACCGGGGTCACGGCGCCGGTGCGGCCGACCTGGAACTCGACGCCCAGCAGCTCGGTCAGCTCCTCGCGCGCGGGGAACTTGTGGGCGATCGCCCAGCGCGGCTCGCGCGCGCGGAAGCCCAGTTCGCGCTGGAAGGCGATGCGGTTGACCTTGAACACCACGCCGTCGATCTCGTAGGCCAGCGCATCGCGTCGGCGACCGATGTCGTCGTAGTAGTCGCGGCAGGCCTGGGCGCCCTTGACCAGGCGCAGCTCGCGACTGATGGGGATACCCCAGCCGCGGAACGCTTCGAGGATGCCCACCTGGGTGTCCGGCAACGTCCCGCTGACCTGGCCGAAGCCGTAGGCACAGAACTCCAGCGGGCGACTGGCGGTGATCTTCGAATCCAGCTGGCGCAGGCTGCCGGCCGCCGCGTTGCGCGGGTTGGCGAAGGTCTTGCCGCCGGTTTCCACGGCCTTGGCGTTGAGCGCCTCGAAACCGGCCTTGGACATGAACACCTCGCCGCGCACTTCGAGGATCTCCGGCCAGCCTTCGCCGTGCAGCTTCAGCGGTACGTTGCGAATGGTGCGTACGTTGCTGGTGATGTCCTCGCCGGTGCTGCCATCGCCGCGGGTGGCGCCGCGCACCAGTTGGCCGCGTTCGTAGAGCAGGCTGACGGCCAGACCGTCCAGCTTCGGCTCGCAACTGTACTCGACCTCCGCGCCACCGCCGAGCAGGTCGCCGCCAGGCAACAGGTCGGCCAGCCCTTCGCGTACGCGGCGGTCGAAGTCCAGCAGGTCCTGCTCCTCGAAGGCGTTGCCGAGGCTGAGCATGGGGATCTCATGGCGCACTTCGCCGAACGCCGAGGCCGGCGTGCCGCTGACCCGCTGGGTCGGCGAGTCGGGCGTCAGCAGTTGCGGGTACTCGGTCTCCAGCGCCTGCAACTCGCGGAACAGGCGATCGTATTCGGCGTCGGGAATGCTCGGTTCGTCGAGCACGTAGTAACGGTAGTTGTGGGTGTCCAGTTCGGTTCGCAGTTGCGCGATGCGTTCGGCGGCAGCCTGGGTGTCGGTCATGGTGGGAGTCCGTGAAACGAAAAGAGCAGCCTTGGCTGCTCTATAGAGTAAGTAGTTCGCCCCTCTCCCGTACGAGAAAGGGGCTGTGGCCGGATCAGCGCTTCTGCATCAGGCTGCGACGCTCATGGTCGATGATGCGCTGGCGGTAGTGCTCGATGGTCTGGGCGGTCAGCACGCTGCGCTGCTCGTCCTTCAGCTCGCCGTTCAGCTCGTGGGCCAGCTTGCGCGCGGCGGCGACCATCACGTCGAAAGCCTGCTTCGGATGGCGCGGCCCCGGCAGGCCGAGGAAGAAGCTCACGGCGCGGGTGCTGAAGTTGTCGATGTCGTCCAGGTCGAAAGTGCCCGGCTTCACCGCATTGGCCATGGAGAACAGGATCTCGCCATTGCCGGCCATGCTTTCGTGGCGATGGAAGATGTCCATGTCGCCGAAGCGCAAGCCGCTCTCGAGGATGTTCTGCAGCAATGCCGGCCCCTTGAAGCCGCTCTCGTCGCGGGCGATGACGTTGATGATCAGCACCTCGTCGACCGGGGCAGGTTCGGCGGCGACCGCTGGAGCTTTTTCCCGCTCTTTCTCCTTGCGTCCCTTCGACTTGCCCTTGCGCGGCTCCACCGTCTCGGCGGCATCGCTCGGGTCCGCCTCCAGGGCCAGCCCCTCGTCGAGGTCCAGATCGCCCTGGCGCGGCTCTTCCTGGCGCTTGCCGCCCTTGCGCTCCTTGGCTTCGCGGGCGCTGACACTGGGCAGGTCCTGTTCATCGAAGGACGGCTCGCGATGCTCGACCACGCGCGCCGGCCCCAGCAGTTCAGCCGAGTCGCCGTCGTCGTCCGGCAGATTGGCGAAACTGCGGTCGAGCTTGAACTTCAACTTGCCCTTGCCGCCCCGCATCCGCCGCCAACCGTCGAAGAGAATGCCGGCGATCACGATAAGCCCGATAACGATAAGCCATTCGCGCAGACCGATATCCATGTAATTCCGTAGCCCCTAGTGAAAATGGTGAATAAAAAAATGAAAAAAGGACGTCCTGTCCCTTGAAACGTGGAGCCAACCTTGTTCTGACAGAACTTTCCCACGCGATACAAAAAGTGGCCATTAAACTAACATGCCCATGCACAAGTTTACACTGCCTGACACTCAGGCTTCAGCCAATGCGACCGCCTCTTCCACGTCAACTGCAACAAGCCGTGAACAGCCCGGCTCATGCATGGTCACGCCCATCAACTGATCGGCCATTTCCATGGCGATCTTGTTGTGGGTGATATAGATGAACTGCACCTTTTCCGACATCTCCTTCACCAATCGCGCATAACGTCCGACGTTGGCATCGTCCAATGGCGCATCGACTTCGTCGAGCATGCAGAACGGCGCCGGGTTCAACTGGAAGATGGCGAATACCAGCGCCAGCGCGGTCAGCGCCTTTTCCCCGCCGGACAACAAGTGAATGGTGCTGTTCTTCTTGCCCGGCGGGCGCGCCATGATCGCCACACCGGTATCGAGTAGATCTTCGCCGGTAAGTTCCAGATATGCCGTACCGCCGCCGAATACCTTCGGGAACAATGCCTGAAGGCCAGCATTGATCTGGTCGAAGGTTTCCTTGAAACGATTGCGGGTTTCCCGGTCGATCTTGCGGATGACGTTTTCCAGCGTCTCCAGCGCTTCGGCCAGGTCGTCGTTCTGCGAGTCCAGGTAGCGCTTGCGCTCGGACTGCTGTTGGTACTCCTCGATCGCCGCCAGGTTGATCGGCCCCAGACGCTGGATGCGCGCCGCGAGACTTTCGAGACGCTCCTCCCATTCGCGTTCGCTGGCATCCAGGGGCAGGTTGGCCAGTACCGTGTGCAGGTCGTAGCCGTCTTCGGCGAGCTGCTCCTGCAAGGCCTTGCGCCGCACCACCAGCCCCTGCCACTCCAGGCGCTGCTGCTCCAGTTGGCCACGCAGCAGTTGCGATTGCTGCTCGGCCTGGCCACGGCGCTTCTCCACCTCGCGCAGTTCGCGATCGGCGTCTTCCAGGGCCAGCCGCGCCTGCTTGAGTTCGTCCTCGACGGCCATCCGTCGCTCCAGCAACTCCTCGAGCTTCATGCGCAGCTCTTCCAGCGGCGCCGCCCCCTCCTCCAGATTGAGGTTGAGCTGTTCGCAACGCTCGTTGAGGCGCGCCGACTGCTGGTCGAGGCGCTCCAGGGCCTGCTGGGTGGAATTGTGCTGCGCCTTCAGCGAGCCGACCCGCACCGCCAGTTGGTGCGCATGGTCCTTGTGGGTACGGGCATCCTGGCGAATCCGGTCGAGCCGTTCGCGCAGGGCGTCACGCTCCGCCAGCAGGGTTTCCCGGCGCTCGGTGTCCAGCGCCATGCTATCCAGCGCTTCCTGCAGGGTCAGGCGCGCCTCGCTCAGTTGCTCCTGTTCCAGCGCGCGCTGCTCGGCCAGTTCCGCCACTTCTTCGTCGAGACGGCGGCGACGCAGTACCAGTTGCTCGACCTTGGCCTGCTGCGCGGACAACTGCGCCTTCAGCTCGCCGTGCCGGCGGCCCTCCTCCTGGACCTGGCGCCGCACCTGCTCGCGCGCGCCTTCCAGCTCGCGTTGCTCGTCGCGGGCCGCCGCCAGACGCTCCTCGCCTTCGGCGACGCAGGTTTCCAGGGCCTCGCGCCGTTCCTGCAACGCCTCCAGTTCCTGGGCGCGGGCGAGCATGCCGCCCTGGGCCTCGTCGCTGCGCCGGACCCGCAGGAAGTGCCGGCCGACCCAGTAGCCATCGCGACTGATCAGGCTCTCGCCGTCGTCCAGGGCGCCGCGCTGGGCGAGCGCCTGCTCCAGGGTCTCCACCGGTTTCACCCGGGCCAGCCAGGGACTCAGGTCGGCGTCGGCGCGGACCTTGTCCAGCAGCGAACCGGCCGCCGTCGCGGCTCCGCGAGCGGGGCTGAGCAGACGCAGCTCGCCCTTGCCGAAGCCGGCCAGGGCGAGCCCGTCGAAGCCGTCCAGCAAGACCGCCTGCAGATCCGCGCCGAGCACGGTCTCCACCGCCAGTTCCCAACCCGGCTCGACGCGCAAGCCTTCGGCGAGGCGCGGACGTTGTTCCAGGCCCTGCTCGCGCAACCACTCCAAGGCGCCCTGTCCGGGGTCGAGAGCGGCCTGCTGCAGGGCCTCCAGCGAAGCGATGCGACCGTTCAGGCGCTGCAACTCGCCCTGCGCCTGGTGCTGTTCGGCGGCCAGTTGCTGCAATTCCTGGCGCAATTGTTCGAGTCGCTCGGCTTGGCCCTGCTCCTGCAATTGCAGTTCTTCCAGGGCCAGTTCGGCGATCGCCACCTGTTCGTTGAGTTCGAGGATCGCCGCGTCCTCGGGGTCGGCCGCCAACTGGCCACGCTCGTCCTGCAGGCGCCGCTCGCGATCCTGCAGGCGCTCCAGGCTCTGCTCCAGGTGCTGGATGCGCGACTGCTGCACCTCGGCCTGGCGGCGGGGTTCGGCGCTCTGCTGGTTGAAAGCGTCCCACTGCTGCTGCCAGGCCTGCATGCCCTGTTCGGCCTGTTCCAGGGCGATGCCCGCTTCTTCCGCGGCAGCCGCGCTGAGTTCCTGTTCCGGTGCGAGCATGGCCATTTCCTCGGCCAGGGTCGCCAGCAAGGTGCGGTCGTGCCCGAGGTGCGATTCGGTTTCCTGGCGGGTCCGTTCGGCTTCGCGCAAGTCGTCCTGCAACTGGCGCTGGCGCTGTTGGCCATGCTGGATGCTCTGCTCGACCCGGGCGATGTCGCCGCCGACCGAATAGAAGCGTGCCTGCACCTGGTTGAAGCGCTCGGACAACTCGTGATGGCCGTCGCGCAGCCGTTCGATGCCGGCATCGGCACCGCGCTGCTCGGCCACCAGGGCCTCGAAGGCGATCTCCTGGTCGCCGATGACCCGCTCGCGCTGACCGACCTGCTCGTTCAGGTCGCGCCAGCGCACGGCACCCAGTTGGGCCTTGAGCTGGCGCTCCTCGGCCTTGTGTTCCTGGTATTTTTCCGCCGACTGGGCCTGCCGGTGCAGGCGTTCCAGTTGCCGCCCCAGCTCTTCGCGCAGGTCGGTGAGGCGTGCCAGGTTTTCCTGGGTCCGACGGATGCGGCTTTCGGTTTCGCGGCGGCGCTCCTTGTACTTGGAAATGCCCGCGGCTTCCTCGATGAAGTTGCGCAGGTCTTCCGGACGCGCCTCGATCAGCTTGGAGATCATGCCCTGTTCGATGATCGAGTAGCTGCGCGGCCCCAGGCCGGTGCCGAGGAAGATGTCGGTGATGTCGCGCCGCCGGCACTTGGTGCCGTTGAGGAAATAGGTGTTCTGCCCGTCCCGCGAGACCCGCCGGCGAATGGAAATCTCGGCGTACTGGGCGTATTCGCCCACCAGTGTGGTCTCGGCGTTGTCGAAGATCAGCTCGATGCTCGCCTGGCTCACCGGCTTGCGGGTATTCGAACCGTTGAAGATGACATCGGTCATCGACTCGCCGCGCAGGTTCTTCGCCGAGCTTTCGCCCATCACCCAGCGCACCGCGTCGATGATGTTCGACTTGCCGCAGCCGTTCGGCCCTACCACTGCCGCCATGTTGCTGGGGAAGTTCACCGTGGTCGGATCGACGAAGGACTTGAACCCCGCCAGCTTGATGCTCTTCAGGCGCATGCGTGCGCTCCCGCCAGGGTCGCCATCAGCGTTCGGCGAGCGCGGCCAGCACCAGCTGGCAGTTGTGGCGGCCGTATTCCAGCAGGACCTCACGGATCCTCGCCTCGTCACGGGCGATCACCGCTTGCAGGAGCTGGGCGAAACTGCCGAGGAACTGGTTCATTTCCGCCTTGCGCCGCTCCAGCGCCAGGTGGTATGCGCGACTCACCGCCGGCAGCAGGTTTTCGACGGTCTCCTGCAGGTAGGGATTGTTCGCGAAAGGAAAGGCCGCGCGCATGATGTCGAAGCTGGCCTCGACGAAGCCGTCGATATCGCTTTGCGCCAGGTTGTTCAGCAGGCGCTGCTGGATAGCCAGGAACGGTGCCAGCTCGGCTTCGCTGCGCCAGCGCCGGGCGACGCTTTCCGCCAGCAGGATGTAGAGCTGCACGATCAGCGCGTAGAGGCTTTCCACATGTTGCGGGGACAGTTCGGACACCTGGGCGCCGCGGCGCGGCAGGATATTCACCAGGTGGCGGCGTTCGAGAATCAGCAGCGCCTCGCGGACCGAGCCGCGACTGACGTTGAGGGTCTGGGTGACCTTCTGCTCCTGGATACGTTCCCGTTCCTTGAGTTCTCCCCGGATGATGCGTTCCGCGAGGTGGTGGGCGATCTGCTCTGCCAGGCTGTCCGGGGCCTTGAACGTCATGGTGATCCTTTTATCCAGGGTCGCGTTTTCCGGGGGTATATGGATGGGAAGTGTAACACAGGGCGTTACCCCGCCGGCTTCCCGGCGAAGCGGCGGACAGAACGAAGGTTGGGATGGGGCAGGCCGGCCAAGGGAGGACAATTGTCAGACAATCTAACAAGATAAATACGAGGACTCCCCATGTTTGCCTCGCTTTCCTCTGCCTGGATGCTGCGTCTGAAAAAGTACGGCTACTGGATCTGGCTGATCGCGGTGCTCGGCATTCCGCTCAGTTACTGGTGGTCGCTCGGTAGCGACTATCCCAACGCCTGGCCCTGGCTGGTGATCAGCGTGGTGTTCGGGCTGATCCCGATCCTCGATGCCATCGTCGGCCGCGACCCGGCCAACCCCGAGGAAGCCAGCGAAGTGCCGGAGATGGAAGCGCAGGGCTACTACCGCGTGCTGTCCCTGGCCACCGTCCCGCTGTTGCTGGGCATGCTCGTCTGGTCCGGCTGGATCCTCGCCCACGAGACCCGCTGGGACTGGGTCGGCCAACTGGGCTGGATCCTGTCGGTGGGCACCGTGATGGGCGCCATCGGCATCACCGTCTCCCACGAACTGATCCACAAGGACCCGCAACTGGAACAGAACGCCGGTGGCCTGCTGCTGGCGGCGGTGTGCTATGCCGGCTTCAAGGTCGAACACGTGCGCGGCCACCATGTACACGTCTCGACCCCGGAAGATGCCTCGTCCTCACGCTACGGCCAGAGCCTCTACTCGTTCCTCCCGCACGCCTACAAGCACAACTTCCTCAACGCCTGGCGTCTGGAGGCCGAGCGTCTGAAGCGCAAGGGCCTGCCGGCCCTGCACTGGCGCAACGAGCTGATCTGGTGGTACGCCATCAGCGCCCTCTTCCTGCTCGGCTTCAGCCTGGCCTTCGGCTGGCTGGGAGCGATCTTCTTCCTCGGCCAGTCGGTGATGGCCTTCACCCTGCTGGAGATCGTCAACTACGTCGAGCACTACGGCCTGCATCGGCGGCGCCTGGACAACGGTCGCTACGAACGCACCACGCCGGAACACTCGTGGAACAGCAATTTCCTCCTGACCAACCTGTTCCTTTTCCACCTGCAGCGCCATTCCGACCACCATGCCTACGCCAAGCGCCGCTACCAGGTGCTGCGCCACTACGACAGCAGCCCGCAACTGCCCAACGGCTACGCCGGGATGATCGTCCTCGCCCTGTTCCCGCCGCTCTGGCGCGCGGTGATGGACCCGAAGGTGCGCGCCTACTATGCCGGCGAGGAATACCAGCTCACCGATACCCAGCGCATCTGAGCGTCCCGCCCCTGGGAAACGGCACCTTCGGGTGCCGTTTTCGTTTATGGGGAAACTGACTGACCTACAGGTCAAAAAATTATTTGACTCAAAAGTCAGTTTTTTCTAGATTCGCCTCCATAGCTCCTACCGTGGAGCCCTGTGCGGAAACCGCCCCACTCCGGCCGGTTCTCCTGCAAGGCCTAGAATTCAATAACAAGAACCCGCCTGGAGGCACGCCTTGATCAGGTTCCTGCTCAACCGGGAGATCCGCGTCGAAGAACGCCTGGACCCCAATCTCACCGTCCTCGACTACCTGCGCCGGCACCTCGGCAAGACCGGCACCAAGGAAGGCTGCGCTTCCGGCGATTGCGGCGCCTGCACCGTGGTGGTCGGCGAACTGGTCACCGGCGAGGATGGTGCCGAACGCATCCGCTATCGCAGCCTGAACGCCTGCCTGACCTTCGTTTCCGCCCTTCACGGCAAGCAATTGATCACCGTCGAGGATCTCAAGCACCAGGACCGCCTGCACGACGTGCAGCAGGCGATGGTCGACTGCCATGGCTCGCAGTGCGGGTTCTGCACGCCGGGCTTCGTCATGTCGCTGTTCGCCCTGCAGAAGAACAGCGCCGGCGCCGATCCGGCCAAGGCCCACGAGGCGCTCGCCGGCAACCTCTGCCGCTGCACCGGCTACCGGCCGATCCTCGACGCCGCCGAGCAGGCCTGCTGCCACAGGCGCGCAGACCAGTTCGACGCCCGGGAAGCCGCCACCATCGAGCAATTGCGCGCCATCGCTCCGCGCGAAACCGCCGAGCTGAACAGCGGTGACCGGCGCTGCCTGCTACCGCTCACCGTCGCCGACCTGGCCGACCTCTACGGCGCCAACCCGCAGGCACGCCTGCTGGCCGGCGGCACCGACCTGGCGCTGGAGGTCACCCAGTTCCATCGCGAACTGCCGGTGATGATCTATGTCGGCCACATCCGCGAAATGAAACGCATCGAAGTGGGCGCCAACTGCCTGGAAATCGGCGCCGCCACCCCGCTGACCGACTGTTACCAAGCGCTGGCCGCGGACTACCCGGACTTCGGCGAGTTGCTGCAACGTTTCGCGTCCCTGCAGATCCGCAATCAGGGCACCCTCGGCGGCAATATCGGCAACGCCTCGCCGATCGGCGACGCCCCGCCGCTGCTGATCGCCCTCGGCGCGAAGATCGTCCTGCGCCGCGGCGAACGGCGCCGCGAGCTGCCGCTGGAGGAGTACTTCCTCGACTACAAGGTCACCGCCCGCGAAGAAGGCGAGTTCATCGAGAAGATCCTCGTCCCGCGTGCCCGGCCCGGCCAGGCGTTCAAGGCCTACAAGGTCTCCAAGCGCATCGACGACGATATTTCCGCGGTCTGCGCCGCCGTCAGCCTCGACCTGGAAGACGGCCGGATCGCCCGCGCCAGGGTCGCCTTCGGCGGCATGGCGGCGACTCCCAAGCGCGCCGCCGCCTGCGAAGCGGCGCTGCAAGGCGCACGCCTGGAAGCCGCCAGCTTCGAACGCGCCGCCACCGCCCTGGCGAACGACTTCACCCCGCTCAGCGACTTCCGCGCGAGCAAGGAATATCGCCTGCTGACCGCGCAGAACCTGCTGCGCAAATGCTTCCTGGAGCTGCACGCTCCCGCCGTCGAAACCCGGGTGACCGCCTATGTCTAACCATCGCAAGCCGCACAAGAGCCAGGAAGAGTTGGCCGACCTGTTCCGCGCCGAACTGGCCACCGGAGTCGGCCGCAACGTCAAGCACGAAAGCGCCCCCAAGCACGTCAGCGGCGAGGCGATCTACATCGACGATCGCCTGGAGTTTCCCAACCAGTTGCACGTCTATGCGCGCCTGAGCGAGCGCGCCCACGCCCGCATCACCCGCCTCGACGTGACGCCCTGCTACCAGTTCCCCGGCGTCGCCATCGCCCTCACCGCCGCCGACGTTCCCGGCCAGCTCGACATCGGCCCGGTGGTGGCCGGCGACCCGCTGCTGGCCGATGGCAAGGTGGAGTATGTCGGACAGATGGTCCTGGCGGTCGCCGCCGACAGCCTGGAAACCGCGCGCAAGGCGGCCATGGCGGCGATCGTCGAGTACGAAGACCTGGAACCGGTGCTCGACGTGGTCGAGGCCCTGCGCAAGCGCCACTTCGTCCTCGACAGCCACCAGCACCGCATCGGCGATTCCGCCGCCGCGCTGGCCGGTGCGCCGCATCGTCTGCAAGGCACGCTGCACATCGGTGGCCAGGAGCATTTCTACCTGGAGACGCAGATTTCCTCGGTAATGCCCAGCGAAGACGGCGGCATGATCGTCTATTGCTCGACGCAGAACCCCACCGAAGTGCAGAAGCTGGTAGCCGAGGTCCTCGGGGTTTCCTTCAACCGTATCGTCATCGACATGCGCCGCATGGGCGGCGGCTTCGGCGGCAAGGAAACCCAGGCCGCGGCGCCGGCCTGCCTGTGCGCGGTGGTCGCCTACCACACCGGGCGTCCGGCGAAGATGCGCCTGCCGCGCATGGAGGACATGCAGATCACCGGCAAGCGTCACCCGTTCTACGTCGAATACGACGTCGGCTTCGACGACGATGGCCGCCTGCACGGCATCCAGATCGACCTGGCCGGCAATTGCGGCTATTCGCCGGACCTCTCCGGGTCGATCGTCGACCGCGCCATGTTCCACTCGGACAACGCCTACTTCCTCGGCAACGCCACCATCAACGGCCACCGTTGCAAGACCAACACCGCCTCGAACACCGCCTACCGCGGTTTCGGCGGCCCCCAGGGAATGCTCGCCATCGAGGAGATCATGGACGCCGTGGCCCGCAGTCTCGGCAAGGACCCGCTGGAGGTGCGCAAGCTCAACTACTACGGCAAGGACGAGCGCAACGTCACCCATTACCACCAGACCGTCGAGCACAACCTGTTGGCGGAGATGACCGCCGAGCTGGAAGCGAGCAGCGAGTACGCCCGCCGCCGCGAGGAAATCCGTGCCTTCAATGCCGCCAGCCCGGTCCTGAAGAAAGGCCTGGCGCTGACCCCGGTGAAGTTCGGCATTTCGTTCACCGCGACCTTCCTCAACCAGGCAGGTGCGCTGATCCACATCTATACCGACGGCAGCATCCACCTCAACCATGGCGGCACCGAGATGGGCCAGGGCCTCAATACCAAGGTCGCCCAGGTGGTCGCCGAGGTCTTCCAGGTCGACGTGGAGCGCATCCAGATCACCGCCACCAATACCGACAAGGTACCCAACACCTCGCCCACCGCCGCCTCCTCGGGCACCGACCTGAACGGCAAGGCCGCGCAGAATGCCGCCGAAACCATCAAGCGGCGCCTGGTGGAGTTCGCCGCGCGGCACTGGAAGGTCAGCGAGGAAGACGTCGAGTTCCGCAACAACCAGGTGCGTATCCGCGAGCTGATCCTGCCGTTCGAGGAACTGGTCCAGCAGGCCTACTTCGGCCAGGTCTCGTTGTCCAGCACCGGCTTCTACCGCACGCCGAAGATCTTCTACGACCGCGAGCAGGCCCGTGGCCGGCCCTTCTATTATTTTGCCTACGGCGCCGCCTGCTCGGAGGTGATAGTCGATACCCTCACCGGCGAATACCGCATGCTGCGCACCGACATCCTGCACGACGTCGGCGATTCGCTGAACCCTGCCATCGACATCGGCCAGGTCGAAGGCGGCTTCGTCCAGGGCATGGGCTGGCTGACCATGGAGGAACTGGTCTGGAACGCCAAGGGCAAGCTGGTGACCAGCGGCCCGGCCAGCTACAAGATTCCCGCCGTCGCCGACATGCCGCTGGACCTGCGGGTGAAACTGCTGGAGAACCGCAAGAATCCGGAGCAGACCGTGTTCCATTCCAAGGCCGTGGGCGAGCCGCCGTTCATGCTCGGCATCTCGGTCTGGTGTGCGATCAAGGACGCCGTGGCCAGCCTTGCCGACTACCGCGCGCAACCCGCCATCGACGCGCCGGCGACACCCGAGCGGGTGCTCTGGGGCGTGGAACAGATGCGCCGGTTGAAGACCGCCCAGGCGCAAGCGGCGGACGCCGCGGTCGAGCCGGCCTGAACCGCCGCGATCGGGAGGATGACGAGATGAACTGGATCAGCGCCCTGGCCGAGTTGCAGCGTAGCGGCGAACCTTGCGTCCTGGTGACCATCATCGAGGAGCGCGGCTCGACCCCGCGCAACGCCGGCTCGAAGATGGTGGTCAGCGCCGAGCGGCTCTACGACACCATCGGCGGCGGCCACCTGGAATACAGGGCCCAGGCCATTGCCCGGGAAATGCTCGCCGCGCGGACCCAGGACACCCGCCTGGAGCGCTTCAGCCTGGGCGCCAGTCTCGGCCAGTGCTGCGGCGGCGCCACGGTGCTGCTGTTCGAGCCGATGGGCCAGCCGCAGGCACACATCGCCGTGTTCGGCGCGGGCCACGTCGGTCGCGCCCTGGTACCCTTGCTCGCCAGCCTGCCCTGCCGGGTGCGCTGGATCGATTCGCGGGAACACGAATTTCCCGCGCTCCTGCCCGACGGCGTGGAGAAAGTGGTGAACGACGAAGTGCTCGACGAGGTCGAGCGGATGCCGCCCGGCAGCCACTTCATCGTCATGACCCACAATCACCCGCTGGACCTGGAGCTTACCGCGGCGATCCTGGCGCGCAACGACTTCGCCTACTTCGGCCTGATCGGCTCGAAGACCAAGCGCGTCAAGTTCGAGCACCGCCTGCGCGAACGTGGCGTCGACGCCGAACGCCTGCAACGGATGCGCTGCCCGATGGGCCTGGATCAGGTGAAAGGCAAGCTGCCGGCGGAGATCGCCATCTCCATCGCCGGCGAGGTGATCGCCACCTACAACGCCGCCTTCGGCCTGGAACGCAAGCAGGGGCCGTCGAGCGTCACCCGGCTGACCCCGGAGTCGCGCCGCGCCCAGGAATCCTGAGCGGCCCCGCTCCCCCGCGTCCGCCGCCCGGCGGCGGACCTCCCACGAACCCTTTTTTCGAGACTGCCATGACCCGCAACGCCAAAGCCTACCGCGCCGCCATCCTGCACAGCATCGCCGACCCCGCGGAGGTCGGCGTCGAACGTTCCTACGAATACTTCGAGGACGGCCTGTTGCTGGTGGAGGACGGCAAGGTCGCTCGCCTCGGTGACGCCGAAGCCCTGCTCGGCGAGATCGGCGACGTCGAGGTCTTCGAGTACCGCGACGCGCTGATCACCCCCGGCTTCATCGATACCCACATCCATTTCCCGCAGACCGGGATGATCGCCTCCTACGGCGAACAACTGCTGGACTGGCTGAACACCTATACCTTCCCCACCGAGCGCCAATTCGGTGACCAGGCCCATGCCGACCAGGTCGCCGAGATCTTCCTGCAGGAACTGCTGCGCAACGGCACCACCACCGCGCTGGTCTTCGGCAGCGTGCACCGGCAGTCGGTGGAATCGCTGTTCGAGGCTGCCCGGCGCCTGGACCTGCGCCTGATCGCCGGCAAGGTGATGATGGACCGCAACGCGCCGGATTACCTGACCGACACCGCCGAGAGCAGCTACCGCGACAGCAAGGCGCTGATCGAGCGCTGGCATGGCCAGGGCCGCCTGCTCTACGCGGTGACCCCGCGCTTCGCCCCGACCAGCACCGCGGAACAGCTGGACATGGCCGCGCGGCTGCTACGCGAGCATCCCGGCGTATACCTGCACACCCACCTGTCGGAGAACCTCAAGGAAATCGAGTGGGTAAAGGAGCTGTTCCCCGAGCGCAGCGGCTACCTGGACGTCTACGACCACCACGGCCTGCTCGGGCCGCGCTCGGTGTTCGCCCATGGCGTACACCTGTGCGACGGCGAATGCCAGCGCCTGGCGGAGACTGGCTCGGCGGTGGCGTTCTGCCCGACCTCCAACCTGTTCCTCGGCAGCGGTCTGTTCGACCTGCCGAAGCTGGAGCGCTACAAGGTCAAGGTCGGCCTCGGCACCGATGTCGGCGCCGGCACCAGTTTCTCCCAGTTGCAGTCCCTGAACGAGGCGTACAAGGTCATGCAGTTGCAGGGCGCCCGCCTCGATCCGTTCAAGTCGCTCTACCTCGCCACCCTCGGCGGCGCCCACGCGCTGGAGCTGGACGACCGGATCGGCAGCTTCGCCGCCGGCAACGAGGCGGACTTCGTGGTCCTCGACTACCACGCCACCCCGCTGCTCTCCTACCGCCTGAGCCAGGCCGGCAGCCTGGCCGAACGGCTGTTCGCGCTGACCATCCTCGGCGACGACCGCACGGTGAAGGAAACCTTCGCCGCCGGTCGCTCGGTGCATCGCCGCGACTGACTCCCGGCGGAAACGAAAAAGCCCCGCATCGCGGGGCTTTTCCATGCTTCGGATCAGGCCGCCGAGTCGCTGTCGGCCTTGGCCCGGCGTGGCTTCTTCTTGCCACCGAGGAGGTGCGAGAACACCGCGTGCAGGTCGCCGGAAGCGTTGTCGCTCTCCAGGTTGAGCTTGCTGTCGATGTGCTCCATGTGGTGCATCATCAGGGTCACCGCGCGCTCCTTGTCGCCCTTCTCGATGGCGTCGAGGATCTCGTTGTGCTCGTCGAACGAGCAGTGCGAGCGACCGCCGCTTTCGTACTGGGCGATGATCAGCGAGGTCTGCGACACCAGGCTGCGCTGAAAACTCACCAGGGGAGCGTTGCGCGCCATCTCGGCGAGCTTCAGGTGGAACTCGCCGGACAGGCGGATGCCGGCGCCCCGGTCGCCACGGGCGAAGCTGGATTGTTCCTGCACCACCATCTCGCGCAACTCGGCCAGGCGCTCGGCGGTGGCGTTGTCGGTGGCCAGTTCGGTGATGGCGCGCTCGACGGTGCGGCGGGCGAAAAGGATCTGCCGGGCCTCGTCGATGCTCGGGCTGGCGACCACCGCGCCGCGGTTCGGCCGTAACAGCACCACCTGCTCGTGGGCCAGGCGCGAGAGGGCGCGGCGAATGATGGTGCGGCTGACACCGAATATCTCGCCGAGCGCTTCCTCGCTCAGCTTGGTGCCGGGGGCCAGGCGTTGTTCGAGGATGGCGTCGAAGATGTGGGCGTAGACGATCTCGTCCTGGGTACCGCTGCGGGCAGCCTTGCCGCTGCGCGGCGGCTTCCTGATGTGTTGCAACTGATCGGTCATCGGTCTCGAACCTTGTGCGTCCGGCGTGTGGCCTGGGCTGATCCTCGCTCACGGGCGTGGGTGAGGCACGCCGGCGGCTGATAGCGAAATAGTGTACACAAGCAGCGGC
The DNA here is from genome assembly GCF_001813025.1 of Pseudomonas sp. HMSC066A08. Lineage (NCBI taxonomy): Bacteria > Pseudomonadati > Pseudomonadota > Gammaproteobacteria > Pseudomonadales > Pseudomonadaceae > Pseudomonas > Pseudomonas sp. HMSC066A08. The sequence continues at coordinate 68,913 of NZ_KV811341.1, read as the reverse complement.
ATCCGGCGCACCACCCCTTTCCGCCCCTCGTGCCGAACGCGCGGCAGCGCCCGGAAGAGCGCGTGACGGAAAGCTGATAAAAATGTGGCGAAACACCCTCAAACATTCTTTGACCTTTTTGTATACAAAGGCATAATCGCTCGCACGAGTTCTTGACCCCAAGGTCAGAAAATCGTGCCCTCACATCACCTTCGAGCCGCGTCAGGGACCTGGTAACCAACCGGCCCGCAGGACCTAACAACAAGAGCGATGAGGAGTACCTGCTGTGGAAAGCACCAAACAAGAAGAACAAGGGATCTACGCTGCGACACCGCCCGCCACCGGCCTGCTCGAACGCCTGTTCAAGCTCCGCCAGCATGGTACGACGGTCCGGACCGAGCTGGCGGCCGGGCTGACCACCTTCATCACCATGGCCTACATCATCTTCGTCAATCCCAACATCATGGCCGACGCCGGCATCGACCACGGCGCGGCGTTCGTCGCCACGTGCCTGGCGGCCGCCCTCGGCTGCTTCCTGATGGGCCTGTACGCCAACTGGCCGGTGGGCCTGGCGCCGGGAATGGGACTGAACGCCTTCTTCACCTACACCGTGGTCGGCACCATGGGTTACAGCTGGCAGATCGCCCTCGGCGCGGTGTTCATCTCCGGGGTGATGTTCATGCTGCTGACCTTCTCCCGGGTCCGCGAATGGCTGCTCAACAGCATCCCCCGCAGCCTCAGGTTCGCCATGGGTGCGGGTGTCGGCCTGTTCCTCGGCCTGATCGGCCTGAAGACCGCCGGCATCGTGGTGGCCAGCCCGGCGACCCTGATCAAGCTCGGCCACCTCACCTCGCCCGGCCCGCTGCTGGCGGCACTGTGCTTCCTGATGATCGCCGTGCTCGAGTACCGCCGGGTGTTCGGCGGCATCCTCATCAGCATCCTCAGCGTCACCCTGGTCGGCTGGGCCCTCGGCCTGGTGCAGTACGGCGGGGTGTTCTCGGCGCCGCCGAGCCTGGCGCCGACCTTCCTGGCGATGGACATCGCCGGCGCGTTCAACGTCACCATGATCAGCGTGATCCTGGCCTTCCTCTTCGTGCACATGTTCGATACCGCCGGCACTCTCATGGGCGTCGCCCAGCGCGCGCACCTGGTGAAGGAGGACGGGCGCATCGAGAACCTGTCGAAGGCGATGAAGGCCGACAGCGCCTCCAGCGTGTTCGGCGGCATGCTCGGCGTCCCGCCGGTGACCAGTTACGTGGAAAGCGCCGCGGGCGTGGCCGCCGGCGGACGTACCGGACTTACCGCGGTGGTGGTCGGCGTGCTGTTCGTCGCCGCGATGTTCTTCGCCCCGCTGGCCGGGATGATCCCCGCCTTCGCCACCGCCGGCGCGTTGATCTACGTGGCCATGCTGATGATGGGCGGGATGGCGCATATCGACTGGGACGAGCACACCGAGACCATCCCGGCGATCGTCACGGTGATCATGATGCCGCTGACCTTCTCGGTGGCCGACGGTATCGCCCTGGGCTTCATCACCTACGTCGCGATGAAGGTCCTCACCGGCAAGCACCGCGAAGTCTCGGCCAGCCTCTATGCCTTGTTCGTGATCTTCGTCGCCAAGTTCATCTTCCTCTGACCCGCCCGGATGGCGGATGGCTGCACGCGGCTATCCGCCTCGAACCTGTCGTTGCCCCGCGGGGCTCGCGACGCGCAGCTTCATCCCCCGCCCATTCGTACCCTGCGCCGCATTTCCCTTCCTGCCCACGGGTGGCGGATAACCGGCAACCCTCGGCGCACTCCCCGCGAACGAAAAAAAGCCCGCTCGATGGCGGGCCAGGGAAAAGGACTCAGGGAGTCAGTGTTTCGTGGCACGCACCTAGCTGCCGCGATAGGTCGAATAGCTGTAGGGCGAGATCAGCAGCGGCACGTGGTAGTGATCGTCGGCGGAGGCGATGCCGAAACGCAGCACCACCTGGTCGAGGAAGGCCGGCTCCGGCAATTGCACGCCGCGGGCGCGATAGTAGTCGCCGGCGTTGAACACCAGTTGATAGACCCCGGGACGGAAGTCCTCGCCTTGCAGCACCGGCTGGTCGCAGCGGCCGTCATGGTTGGTCAGGGTGGTGGCGATCAGTTCCAGTTGCTGGCCTTCTACCCGGTACAGCTCGATCTTGATGCCATGGCCGGGGCAGCCGTGTGCGGAATCCAGTACATGCGTGGTCAAACGTCCCATGGGTTGCGGGCGCCCGCTGGCGGACACCACTCCTCCTCTTGCCTTCGTTCGATGGGGATCGCTCCGGGACCTGCCCGGCGCCGCTCGCTTGCAGCCCGCCAGGGAGCCGCTTGCGAAGCAATATAAGTTATCTTTCGATGAATTGTATACAAAAAACACCGCCACAACCGAAAATGCGGCAGCCGCCCCGAAATCGGGCATTCCTTCCACAAGCCCCACCCCGCAGGGCCTCATTCTTCGCTAACTGACCAGTCGGGCAGGTTTTTTGCTGGATGAATGGCAGGGATCGGCAAGCAGGATTGTATTTACAGACCGCAGGCAAACTTGTATACAATAAATCCATCACGGCATCCCCGGCCCGTCCGGCCCGCCGCCCCATCCACAATAAGGAACACTGCTGTGAGCGCTGACTACCCACGCGACCTGATCGGATACGGCAACAACCCTCCCCACCCTCACTGGCCCGGCGATGCGCGCATCGCCCTGTCCTTCGTGCTCAATTACGAAGAAGGTGGCGAGCGCTGCGTCCTGCATGGCGACAAGGAGTCCGAGGCGTTCCTTTCCGAGATGGTGGCCGCCCAGCCCTTGCAGGGCGTGCGCCACATGAGCATGGAATCGCTCTACGAATACGGCAGCCGCGCCGGGGTCTGGCGCCTGCTCAAGCTGTTCAAGCGACGCAACGTGCCGCTCACCGTGTTCGCCGTGGCCATGGCGGCGCAGCGCAACCCTGAGGTGATCAGGGCGATGGTCGCCGACGGCCACGAAATCTGCAGCCACGGCTATCGCTGGATCGACTACCAGTACATGGACGAGGCCCAGGAGCGCGAGCACATGCTCGAAGCCATCCGCATCCTCACCGAACTCACCGGCCAGCGCCCGGTGGGCTGGTACACCGGACGCACCGGCCCGAACACCCGGCGCCTGGTGATGGAGGAAGGCGGCTTCCTCTACGACTCCGACACCTACGACGACGACCTGCCCTACTGGGACCCGGCCAGCACCGCGGAGAAACCGCATCTGGTGATTCCCTATACCCTGGACACCAACGACATGCGCTTCACCCAGGTGCAGGGCTTCAACAATGGCGAGCAGTTCTTCCAGTACCTGAAGGACGCCTTCGACGTGCTCTACGAAGAAGGCGCGACGGCGCCGAAGATGCTCTCCATCGGCCTGCATTGCCGGTTGATCGGTCGCCCGGCGCGGATGGCCGCCCTGGAGCGCTTCATCCAGTACGCGCAGAGCCACGACAAGGTCTGGTTCGCCCGCCGCGAAGACATCGCCCGCCATTGGCACCGTGAGCATCCTTTCCAGGAGACCGAGGCATGAGCCGTTTCCAGACCCTGACCCCCGCCTCGCTGTCCCGCGAGGCCTTCGTCGAAGCCTTCGCCGACATCTACGAACACTCCCCCTGGGTCGCCGAGAAGGCCTATGACCTGGGTATCGACGACAGCCTCAACGATATCGAGGGCCTGCACCAGCGCATGGCCGACATTCTCCTGTCGGCAAGCCGCGAGGCCCAGCTGGCGCTGATCAACGCCCACCCGGACCTCGCCGGCAAGGCGGCGATCCGTGGCGAACTGACCGCCTCCAGCACCTCCGAACAGGCCGGCGCCGGGATTCACGAATGCAGCGCCGAGGAGTTCGCCCGCTTCACCGAACTCAACGACGCCTACAAGGCCAGGTTCGGCTTCCCCTTCATCAAGGCGGTGAAGGGTAGCAACCGCCATCAGATCCTGGCGGCCTTCGAGGAACGCATCCAGCACTCCGCCGACGAGGAATTCGCTACCGCGCTGGCCGAGATCAACAAGATCGCCCTGTTCCGCCTGCAGCAGCTCTGAGGCCTGCGGAGACGAGCATGAACGCCGAACACGCGCCCTTCCGCCACTACCTCGACCTCGCCGACGCGCGCCTGGGCAGCCAGGTGGTCGCCGTCAGCGACGAATGGTTCGCCCCGGCCAGCCGCATGCTGCAGGCCGGCGAACCGGTGTGGAAGGAAGGCGTGTTCGACGACAGCGGCAAGTGGATGGACGGCTGGGAAACCCGCCGCAAGCGCTTCGAGGGCCATGACCAGGCGGTGATCCGCCTGGGTGTGCCGGGCGTGCTGAAGGGCGTCGACATCGACACCCGCTTCTTCACCGGCAACCATCCGCCGGCGGCTTCCCTGGATGGCTGTTTCTGCGCCGAAGGCGACCCGGACGACAGCACGTCCTGGAGCGAAGTGCTGCCGGCGGTGGAGCTGCAGGGCGACAGCCATCACTACCACCCGATAGACGACGAACGTCCCTGGACCCACCTGCGCCTGAACATCTACCCGGACGGCGGTATCGCCCGCCTGCGCCTCTATGGCGTGCCCTACCGCGACTGGAGCAGCCAGCCGCCGGGAACGGCGCTCGACCTGGCCGCAGCGGTCAACGGCGGCCGGGCGCTGGCCTGCTCCGACCAGCATTTCGGACGCATGGGCAACCTGCTCAACCCCGGACGTGCCATCAACATGGGCGACGGCTGGGAAACCGGCCGCCGCCGCACGCCGGGCCACGACTGGGTGATCGTCGCCCTCGGCCATCCCGGCAGCATCGAGGCGGCGGTCGTCGATACCCTGCACTTCAAGGGCAACTATCCGGAAAGCTGCAGCATCCAGGCCGCCTTCGTGGAAGGCGGAAACGAGGCCCGGATCGAGGCGCAGAGCCTCTTCTGGCGCGAGCTGCTGCCAGCGCAGAAGCTGGAAATGCACCAGGAACACCGGTTCGAGCGGCACCTCAACGCCCTCGGCCCGATCACCCATGTACGCCTGAACATCTTTCCCGACGGCGGCGTCAGCCGCCTGCGCCTGTTCGGCAGGCCACAATTACCGTGAGACCCGGACCCCGCGTGCGTCCGGAATACAACAAACAGAATCGACAGGATCAGTATGCGCACTCTCAAGATCGAGCCGTTGACCAAGGAAGCCTTCGCCCCGTTCGGTGATGTGATCGAAACCGACGGCAGCGACTATTTCATGATCAACAACGGCTCCACCCGCCGTTATCACAAGCTGGCCACGGTCGAGACCGCGCAGCCGGAAGATAACGCGATCATCAGCATCTTCAGCGCCGAGAAGCTGGAAATGCCGTTGCGCATCCGCATGCTGGAACGCCATCCGCTGGGCAGCCAGGCCTTCATCCCGCTGCTCGGCAACCCCTTTCTGGTCGTGGTCGCGCCACTTGGCGATGTACCTGTACCGGGCCTCGTCCGCGCCTTCCTGACCAACGGAAGGCAGGGCGTCAATTACCACCGCGGCGTCTGGCACCATCCGGTGCTGACGATCGAAAAGCGGGATGACTTCCTGGTGGTCGATCGCAGCGGTTCCGGGAACAACTGCGACGAGCATTTCTTCACCGAGGACGAACAGTTGCTCCTCGACCCCCAATCAAACCAATAAGAGAGGTCCTGCCGCCGGTCCGCCGGCCAGGGCAAGAGGTACAAGACTGTGGAAGCACATCTCATCGAATGGCTGAACCTGCTGGTGCGTTGGATTCACATGATCGTCGGGATCGCGTGGATCGGCGCTTCGTTCTATTTCGTCTGGCTGGAGAACAACCTCAACCGCAGCAACCCGCGTGAAGGTCTGTCCGGAGACCTCTGGGCAATCCACGGTGGCGGTATCTATCACCTGGAGAAATACAAGCTGGCTCCGCCGAAAATGCCGGAGAACCTGCACTGGTTCAAATGGGAGGCCTACTCCACCTGGATGTCCGGGGTGGTGTTGCTGACCATCGTGTTCTACCTGAACCCGACCCTCTACCTGATCGCCCCCGGCAGCGACCTGGCGCCGGCGGCGGCCATCGCCATCGGCATCGGTTCGCTGGTCTGCGGCTGGTTCGTCTACACCGTCCTCTGCGATTCGGCGCTGGGCAAGACCCCCGCCCTGCTCGGCCTGGTCCTGTTCGTCCTGCTGGTCGCCGCCGCCTACGGCCTGACCCAGGTGTTCAGCGGCCGCGGCGCCTACCTGCACGTCGGCGCGATCATCGGCACCATCATGGTCGGCAACGTGTTCAGGGTGATCATGCCGGCCCAGCGCGCGCTGGTGAAAGCCATCGAGGAAAACCGCGAGCCCGATCCGGTGCTGCCGGCCAAGGGCCTGCTGCGCTCCCGGCACAACAACTACTTCACCCTGCCGGTGCTGTTCATCATGATCAGCAACCACTTCCCGAGCACCTACGGCAGCCAGTACAACTGGCTGATCCTGGCCGCCATCGCGGTGCTCGCGGTACTGGTACGCCACTACTTCAACACCCGCCACGAAAGCAACCGCTTCGCCTGGGCCCTGCCCGCCGGCGCGCTGGGCATGATCGCCCTGGCCTTCGTCACCACGCCGAACTACCAGCAGGCTTCCGCGCCGCTGGCCAGCGCCCCGGCGGCGGCACCGGCACAACCGGCGACCGGCGACGACGCACCAGCCGCGCCCGCCGCGACCCAGGCCTCCAATGCCGGCGCCGCGAGCGGAGCCGACTTCGACAAGGTCCATCACGTGATCCAGGAGCGCTGCACCGTCTGCCACTCGGCGAAACCGACCAGCCAGCTGTTCAGCACCGCGCCAGGCGGGATCATGCTCGACACCCCGCAGCAGATCCAGCAACTGGCACCGAAGATCCAGGCCCAGGCCGTGGCCTCGCAGATCATGCCGCTGGGCAACATCACGCAGATGACCCAGGAAGAACGCAACCTGATCGGCAGCTGGATCGCCAAGGGCGCACAGATCAACTGAGCCCTGGCCGAAAGGCGAAGGACCGCACCTTCGGGTGCGGTTTTTTTTCGTCCGGGCGTCGGCTATCCGACCAATGTCGTACACCGCCGGGCGATCCGGCGATAACCGGCGTCAACTCTATGGATACAGTGGAAGCAGCCCTGGAAAGCCTGTAGTAGACCGATTGGTCAACTACAAAAAATTACTTTGTATACAAAAAATCGATTGAATCGAGCACACAACGGGGATATAAAACACCCCACCGCATCGCCCTGAAGCCTGGGGTGGATGTTCGGCCAGAAATACCCGGCCGCCGGAACCTGCCTTTTCCGGTGTCCGCCTGCGACTGACAACAATAAAAACGCCTGAGGTGTTGCATGTCCGTGGTAACTGATCGCCGCATCCCCGACTCGCCCGTAGACCAGCGCCTGCCGCTGACGCAGTTGCTGCTGGTGGGCTTCCAGCATGTGCTGCTGATGTACGGTGGCGCCGTCGCCGTGCCCCTGATCGTCGGCCAGGCGGCCGGCCTCTCGCGCGAGGAAATCGCCTTCCTGATCAACGCCGACCTGCTGGTCGCCGGCATCGCCACCCTGGTCCAGTCGCTGGGCATCGGCCCGATGGGCATCCGCATGCCGGTGATGATGGGCGCCAGCTTCGCCGCCGTCGGCAGCATGGTGGCGATGGCCGGGATGCCCGGCGTGGGCATCACCGGGATCTTCGGCGCGACCATCGCCGCCGGTTTCTTCGGCATGCTCATCGCCCCCTTCATGTCGCGCATCGTGCGTTTCTTCCCGCCGCTGGTGACCGGCACGGTGATCACCTCGATCGGCATGTGCCTGTTCCCGGTGGCGATCAACTGGGCCGGCGGCGGCAAGGGCGCGGAAGACTTCGGCTCCCTGCACTTCCTGTTCCTCTCCAGCCTGGTGCTCTGCACCATCCTCCTGATCAACCGCTTCATGCGCGGTTTCTGGGTCAACATCTCGGTGCTGATGGGCATGGGCCTGGGCTACGCGATCGCCGGCGGCATGGGCATGGTAGACCTCGGCGGTCTGGCCGAGCGCCCCTGGTTCGACATCGTCACCCCGCTGCACTTCGGCGCGCCGACCTTCGACCTGGCGCCGATCCTGTCGATGTGCCTGGTGGTGGTGATCATCTTCGTCGAGTCCACCGGCATGTTCCTCGCCCTGGGCAAGATCACCGGCCGCGAGATCACCCCGACCGAACTGCGCCGCGGCCTGCTCTGCGACGCCGGCGCCTCGTTCTTCGCCGGCTTCCTGAACACCTTCACCCATTCCTCGTTCGCCCAGAACATCGGCCTGGTGCAGATGACCGGGGTGCGCAGCCGCTACGTCACGGTGGCCGCCGCCGGTTTCCTGATCCTCCTCAGCATGCTGCCCAAGGCCGCCTTCCTGGTCGCCTCGATCCCGCCGGCGGTACTCGGCGGTGCCGGCATCGCCATGTTCGGCATGGTCGCCGCCAGCGGCATCCAGATCCTCCATGAGGCCAACATCACCGACCGCCGCAACCAGTTGCTGGTGGCGGTAAGCATCGGCATGGGCATGGTGCCGGTGGTGCGCCCGGACTTCTTCGCCCGCCTGCCGGTGTGGATGGAGCCGATCACCCACAGCGGCATCGCCATGACCGCGATCTGGGCGGTAGTGCTGAACCTGCTGTTCAACATCCTCAGCCGCAACGACCGCAGCCACTTGTGCGGCAGCCACGCGCCGGCGCCCAAGCACTCCTGACTCCCTGGCGGACCGGCGACACTCCCGGTCCGCCCTTCCCTCGGGCCGGACTTCGTCCGGCTTCTTTTTTTCCGCTCGCGGTCCGCACCACTCAGTCCCGCCGAAGGAAAGGCCCCGCCTTGCGCTCCAGCAGATGCAGCAGTTCCGCCTGCATGTAGGCGTAGTCGTCCGGGATATCCAGGCAGACCAGGCGCTTGCCTTTCATCGCCGCGGCGTGCCGACGCAGCAGAGCCTGCCGGTGGCGGCGCTCCATGACGACGACCAGCGTCGCCCACTCCAGTTGCTCCCGTTCCAGGGGCGTCTCGGCGTCCGCCGCCAGCCCGGCGGAATCGGTCTCGACGCCCGGCCAGTCGGCGAACAGCCGTTCGGCGCTGGGACTACGCAGGCGGTTGCGGCTGCAGATGAACAGGACCCGGTGCATGGGAGGCTTTCCTTTGCTGGCGAGGCAGGCAGCATGGCTTCTTCGCCACGTTTCGGCGTTGCGCCGCGTCGCTTTTCCCGGGACGGGCAGCGAGCGGTGCGCGGCGGAACACGGTCGCCCGGTTAGCATGGGGGAGGAAGCGGCGGATGGCGCCGTTGGCGCCATCGCCCCAGGAGGATACCGTCAGCCGCCGGTCATGCTCATGAAACGCAGCACCTGGACCTGCTCCTGGGCGTCGAAGTGATGCCGCTCCGGCTTCAGGTTCAGCGCCGCCACCAGTGCCGCGCTCAGGCGCTCGCGGTCGCCGGGATGGCTGCGCAGCAGTTCGCGCAGGTCGAGCGCCCCCTCGTGACCGAGGCAGAGCACCAGCTTGCCCTCGGCGGTGACGCGCACGCGGTTGCAGTCGCCGCAGAAATTATTGCTATGAGGTGAAATGAAGCCGATCCGGCTGGGCTCGTCACCGATCTGGTAATACCGCGACGGCCCGCCGCTGCGCGCCAGGCTCGGGGTCAGCGGCCAGCGGCGCTCGATGATCGCACGCACTTCGTCGCTGGTGCAGAGGGTCAGCTCGCGACGGTGGCTGGTGATGCTGCCCAGCGGCATTTCCTCGATGAAACTGATGTCCAACTGGTTGGCCAGGGCGTACTCGACCAGGTCGAGGATCTCGTCGTCGTTGCGGCCCTTCTGTACCACGCAGTTCAGCTTGATCCGCTCGAAACCGGCTTCGCGCGCCGCCTGGATGCCGTCCAGCACCTGCTCCAGGCGATCGCTGCGGGTGAAGGCGGCGAAGCGTTCGCGCTGCAGCGAATCGAGGCTGACATTGAGGCGGCGGACGCCGGCGGCCTTCAGCTCGGCGGCGCGCTCGCGCAGTTGCGAACCGTTGGTGGTGATCGCCAGGTCTTCCAGTTCCGCACGCTGCCCCAGGCGGGCCAGCAGGCCGGTGATGCCCTTGCGCACCAGCGGCTCGCCGCCGGTGATACGAATGCGCCGCACGCCGAGGCCGATGAAGGCGTCGGCCACCGCGTACAGTTCTTCCAGGCTGAGGACCTGGTCGCGGGGAAGGAACTGCATGTCTTCGCTCATGCAGTAGGTGCAACGGAAGTCGCAGCGATCCGTCACCGACAGGCGCAGGTAGGTGATGCGACGGCCGAAGGGATCGACCAGGCGGGAATCGGACATAGTGACTCGTTCTGTTCCGGGGGGCTCGCCCGGCGCTCGGTGGGTGAGTGCGAGCGGGCGACTCGATACCCCTAACGAATACTCCAAATACCGGGAAATGTATAGGGCGAATGAACCGGCGGGTCAGGATTTCCCGGGCCTCCGCCTCGCTCGCACCTTGCTTGAGGGGCGCTCCGGGCGGGTGCTACCATCCTCGGCTTCCTGCCGCCGTTGCAGCAATGAAGAACAAGGACTGATGACCAGCATCCGCGAGCGCAACAAGCGCCTGATCCTCCGCGCCGCCAGCGAGGAATTCGCCGACAAGGGCTTCGCGGCGACCAAGACCAGCGACATCGCCGCCCGCGCCGGCCTGCCCAAGCCCAACGTCTACTACTACTTCCAGTCCAAGGAAAACCTCTATCGCTGCGTGCTGGAGAGCATCGTCGAGCCGCTGCTGCAAGCGTCGGCGCCGTTCCGCGTGGAAGACGACCCGCTGCTCGCCCTGCCCGCCTACATCCGCTCGAAGATCCGCATCTCCCGCGAGCTGCCGCATGCCTCCAAGGTCTTCGCCAGCGAGATCATGCACGGCGCGCCGCACCTGCCGAAGGAATACCTCGACGAACTGAACGCCCAGGCCCAGCGCAACGTCACCTGCCTGCAGACCTGGATCGACCGTGGCCAGCTCGCCCCGGTGGACCCGCATCACCTGCTCTTCGCCATCTGGGCGGCGACCCAGACCTATGCCGACTTCGATTGGCAGATTTCCATCGTCACCGGCAAGGAACAGCTCAGCGACGCCGACTACGACGCTGCGGTGGAAACCATCACCCGCCTGGTCCTGAAAGGCTGCACGCCCGACGGGCAATCCGGCAAGAGCGCCGGCCGGCTTCGGCCGCTGCCGCTCTGACCCGCCGCGGCGCGCTCAATCGCGTGCCGCCCCCCTGCGCCGGCCTCGCACCGAGCGGCGTGAGGCGGTATTCGACCCGCGGCGGCAGCTCCGCATACACCTCGCCTGGACGCTATCGGCGGAGTTGCTCGAGCGCGTTATCCGGGTCAACGCCCTGAGCCCGGGGCCGGCCCGGACGCCAGCGCTGGACAAGGCCGCTACCGATCTCGAGGGCGCCCAGGCGCTGAGGGAGAAGATTGGCCGGGACGCCTGGGGGAACCGCTGGAGATCGCCAGTACCGCGGCATTCCTGGCCTCGGACGAGCCCCGCTGCGGTATGGGATGGCGGCGTACGCCACCTGAAGAAGGGAGCGAAGGCCCGGTCCTGGTGAGCGGGCCGCAAGCTCAACCGGCGTCGGGCACCAGCCCGACCGCCAGCACGCCCTGGATCGCGCATTGCTCGTCGATATCCGATGTGTCGCCGCTGATACCGACCGCGCCGACCACCTCTGCCTTGTCGTTGCGAATCAGCACCCCGCCCGGCGCCGGAACCAGATTGCCATGGGCCAGGGTGTTCACCGCGGAAATGAACGAAGGCCGCTGCTGCGCATCCGCCGCCAGCAGCCGCGACGACTTGCCCAGGGCCACCGCGCCCCAGGCCTTGCCGATGGCGATCTGCGGTCGCAGCATGCTGGCGCCGTCCTCGCGCTGCAGCGCCACCAGGTGGCCGCCAGCATCGAGCACCGCGATGGTCAGGGGCGCGGTGGACAGCTCGCGCCCCACCGCCAGCGCCTGGCGGGTAATGCCCAGCGCGGTTTCCAGACTGATGGTGGTCATGGTCGTTCCTCTCGAGTTGTTAAGGCTGAAATCGGGAAACCACCCGCGAGGCGGGCGCGTTCGAAAATTTGTACCCAATCTAGTAGCCGACCGGCCCTACGAAAGCAACATTCCAGAACAATATGAACATAATTTTGTATACATTTTTTCAAACGCTGGTTTTATAAGCCTGCTAACAAGCATTTCAACTAATTGTTTTTATTATGAAAAAATGAATTTCAGCGGCTTTTTCCAGCGTATACAACCCATCTTGACCTTGCGCTCCCCCTCTGCCTAGAATCGCTCCAACTTTTGTACACAATTAGTATAAGAACGAGGAACAAAACGATGGCCAGAATGAGAGCAATCGAAGCCGCCGTGCTGGTGATGCGCCGCGAAGGCGTGGATACCGCGTTCGGCGTCCCCGGTGCCGCGATCAACCCCATGTACGCCGCGCTGAAGAAGATCGGCGGCATCGACCATGTCCTGGCCCGTCACGTCGAAGGCGCCTCGCACATGGCCGAGGGCTACACCCGTACCAAGGCCGGCAACATCGGCGTCTGCATCGGCACCTCCGGCCCTGCCGGCACCGACATGATCACCGGCCTCTACTCCGCCTCCGCCGACTCCATCCCGATTCTCTGCATCACCGGCCAGGCCCCGCGCGCGCGCCTGCACAAGGAAGACTTCCAGGCGGTCGACATCTCCAGCATCGCCGCGCCGGTGGCCAAGTGGGCGACCACCGTGCTGGAACCGGCCCAGGTCCCCTACGTATTCCAGAAGGCCTTCCAGCTGATGCGCAGCGACCGGCCCGGCCCGGTACTGATCGACCTGCCGTTCGACGTACAGATGGCCGAGATCGAGTTCGACATCGACGCCTACGAGCCCCTCCCGGTGAGCAAGCCGAAGGCCACCCGGGTCCAGGCCGAGAAGGTCCTGGCCATGCTCGACGAAGCCGAGCGCCCGCTGCTGGTGGCCGGCGGCGGCATCTTCAACGCCGACGCCGCCGAGCGCTTCCGCGAATTCGCCGAGCTGACCGGCATCCCGGTGATCCCGACCCTGATGGGCTGGGGCGTAATCCCCGACGACCATCCGCAGATGGCCGGCATGGTCGGCCTGCAGACCTCGCACCGCTACGGCAACGCCACCCTGCTGGAATCCGACCTGGTGCTCGGCATCGGCAACCGCTGGGCCAACCGCCACACCGGCAGCGTCGAGGTCTATACCGAAGGTCGCCGCTTCATCCATGTCGACATCGAACCGACCCAGATCGGCCGGGTGTTCATGCCCGACCTGGGCATCGTCTCCGACGCCGGCGCCGCCCTCGACGCATTCCTCGAAGTGGCCCGCGAGTGGAAGGCCGCCGGCAAGCTGAAGTCGCGCGCCGCCTGGCTGGAAAGCTGCCAGCAGCGCAAACGCACGCTGCAGCGCAAGACCCACTTCGACAACGTGCCGGTGAAACCGCAGCGCGTCTACGAAGAGATGAACGAGTTCTTCGGCAAGGATGCCTGCTACGTCAGCACCATCGGCCTGTCGCAGATCGCCGGCGCCCAGTTCCTCCATGTCTACCAACCGCGCCACTGGATCAACTGCGGCCAGGCCGGTCCGCTGGGCTGGACCATTCCCGCCGCGCTGGGAGTGGTCAAGGCCGACCCGAGCCGCCAGGTGGTGGCGCTCTCCGGCGACTACGACTTCCAGTTCATGATCGAGGAACTGGCGGTCGGCGCGCAGTTCAAGCTGCCCTATATCCACGTACTGGTGAACAACTCCTACCTGGGCCTGATCCGCCAGGCGCAGCGCGGCTTCGACATGGACTATTGCGTGCAGCTGGCCTTCGACAACATCAACGCCCCCGAGCTGGAAGGCTACGGCGTCGACCACGTCGCGGTGGTCGAGGGCCTGGGCTGCAAGGCGATCCGGGTGTTCGACCCGAACGAGATCGGCGCCGCCCTGGCCAAGGCCCGCGAACTGATGCAACAGCACCGGGTGCCGGTGGTAGTCGAGGTGATCCTGGAGCGCGTCACCAACATCTCCATGGGTACCGAGATCAACGCCATCAACGAGTTCGAGGAACTGGCCGAGAAAGGCGCCGACGCGCCGACCGCCATCTCGCTGCTCGACTGATCGCCGGCCTTTCCCGGAGGCGCGGACGGTGCGTGCGGCACCCCGCCCCCGGCGAAAGGCCTCCCGAACGTTTGACCGAACGATAGGAGCAAGACATGCCCCGTTTCTGCGCCAACCTGTCCATGCTGTTCACCGAGGTGGATTTCCTCGATCGCTTCGACGCCGCCGCCAAGGCCGGCTTCGCCGGCGTCGAGTACCTCTTCCCCTATGACGTCGAGGCCGAGGCGATCAAGGCCCGCCTGGAAGCCAACGGCCTGGAGCAGGTGCTGTTCAACCTGCCGGCCGGCGACTGGGCCAAGGGCGAGCGCGGCATCGCCTGCCACCCGGATCGGGTCCAGGAGTTCCGCGAGGGGGTCGACAAGGCCATCGCCTACGCCAGGGTGCTGGGCAACCGCCAGGTGAACTGCCTCGCCGGGATCCGGCCGCAGGGGCACGACTGCGCCAGCGTCGAGAAGACCTTCGTCGACAACCTGCGCTACGCCGCCGACAAGCTGGAAGCCGCAGGCATCCGCCTGGTCATGGAGATGATCAACACCCTCGACATCCCCGGTTTCTACCTGCAGAACACCCGCCAGGCCCTGGAGATCCGCGACAAGGTGGGCAGCGCCAACCTGTTCCTGCAATACGACATCTATCACATGCAGATCATGGAAGGCGACCTGGCCCGCACCCTGGAAAACCAGTTGGCGGCGATCAACCACGTGCAACTCGCCGACAACCCCGGCCGCCACGAACCGGGCACCGGCGAGATCAACTACCGCTTCCTCTTCGAGCACCTGGACCGCATCGGCTACCAGGGCTGGATCGGCTGCGAGTACAAGCCGGCCACCACCACCGAAGCCGGTCTCGGCTGGATGAAGACGCACAACGTCGTCTGATCCGCACCCACGAACAAGACGCTCCCGCCTCCCTGCGCGGAGCCACTCGACAGACAGAACCAGGAGACACTCTCATGGCCAAGATCGGATTCATCGGCACCGGAATCATGGGCAAGCCCATGGCGCAGAACCTGCAGAAGGCCGGCCACAGCCTGTTCCTTTCCACCCACCACGACGCCGCTCCGGCCGACCTGCTGGAGGCCGGCGCCATTGCCCTGGCCAACCCGAAGGAAGTGGCCCAGGAAGCCGAGTTCATCATCGTCATGGTGCCGGACACCCCGCAGGTCGAGGATGTGCTGTTCCGCAAGGACGGTATCGCCGAGGGCGTCGGCCCGAACAAGGTGGTGATCGACATGAGTTCGATCTCCCCCACCGCCACCAAGGGCTTCGCCGAGAAGATCAAGGCTACCGGCGCGCAGTACCTGGACGCCCCGGTCTCCGGCGGCGAGGTCGGCGCCAAGGCGGCGACCCTGAGCATCATGGTCGGCGGCTGCCCGAACACCTTCGAACGCGCCCTGCCGCTGTTCCAGGCGATGGGCAAGAACATCACCCGCGTCGGCGGCAACGGCGACGGCCAGACCGCCAAGGTGGCCAACCAGATCATCGTCGCGCTGAACATCCAGGCGGTCGCCGAGGCCCTGCTGTTCGCCGCCCGCAACGGCGCCGACCCGGCCAAGGTGCGCGAGGCGCTGATGGGCGGCTTCGCCTCCTCGCGGATCCTCGAGGTACATGGCGAACGCATGGTCAAGGGCACCTTCGACCCGGGCTTCCGCATCAGCCTGCACCAGAAGGACCTCAACCTGGCCCTGGCCGGCGCCCGCGAGCTGAACCTGAACCTGCCCAACACCGCCAACGCCCAGCAGGTGTTCAGCACCTGCGCGGCCATCGGCGGCAGTAACTGGGACCACTCGGCGCTGATCAAGGGCCTGGAGCACATGGCCAACTTCTCGATCCGCGACGAGTGATCCGCAGTCCGCGCGGGCCGTCACCCCGCGCGGAGCGACGAACCCCTTTTCGAAGGGCTCGGGGAGAGGAACGGTCGGCGAACTCCGGTGTTCGCCGCCGCCCTCTTCCTTCCCCGCCCACAAGGCGGGGTAAAGGAAGCGAACGCCCGGCCGGGAGATTCACGGCCTCTGCGTCCGGGCGCCTCGCTTCCATTCCGTAGCTCCCGCCGGCGCGGGTGCTGCGGAATGGAAGCGTCGACGACGCTGCGACCGCCGGCCCGACCGGCGGCACGACAACAAGAAATTCGGAGCCTGTCATGAGTACCGATCCACGCGCCTTTCTCACCGAGCTGTTCAATACCGCGGTGGCAGCCGGCCATCCCTACCAGGTGCTGGCCGACCACCTGCCGGAAGATCGCAGCGGGCGCGCCATCGTCATCGGTGCCGGCAAGGCCGCCGGAGCCATGGCCGAAGTGGTGGAGAAGCACTGGCAGGGCGAGATCCAGGGCCTGGTAGTGGCGCCTTACCGCTACGGCGCGCAATGCAGTCGCATCGAGGTGGTGGAAGCCTCCCATCCGGTGCCCGACGACGCCGGCGAGCGCGTCGCCCGTCGCGTGCTGGAACTGATCGGCGGCCTGAACGAGAACGACCGGGTGATCTTCCTTCTCTCCGGCGGCGGTTCCGCACTGCTTTCGCTGCCTGCCGAAGGCATCGGCCTGGCGGACAAGCAGGCGGTGAACAAGGCGCTGCTCAAGTCCGGCGCAGCCATCGGCGAGATGAACTGCGTGCGCAAGCACCTCTCGGCGATCAAGGGCGGTCGCCTGGCCAAGGCCTGCTGGCCGGCCAGCGTCTATACCTACGCGATTTCCGACGTTCCCGGCGATGAGGCCACGGTGATCGCCTCCGGTCCCAGCGTCGGCGACCCGACCACCTCCGCCGATGCCCTGGCGATCCTCAAGCGCTACGCCATCGACGTGCCGCAGAACGTCCTCGACTGGCTCGCCGACCCGCGCTCGGAAACCGTCAAGCCCGACGACCCGTGCCTGGCGCGCAGCCACTTCCAGTTGATCGCCACGCCACAGAACGCCCTCGACGCGGCAGCGGTGAAGTGCCGCGCGGCCGGTTTCTCGACGCTGATCCTCGGCGACCTGGAGGGCGAGGCGCGGGAAGTCGCCAAGGTCCACGCCGGCATCGCCCGGCAGATCCGCAAGCACGGCCAGCCGCTGGCGGCGCCCTGCGTGATCCTCTCCGGCGGCGAGACCACCGTCACCGTGCGCGGCAACGGTCGCGGCGGACGCAACGCCGAGTTTCTCCTCAGCCTCACCGCCGAGCTCAAGGGCGAACCGAACATCTGGGCCCTGGCCGGCGACACCGACGGCATCGACGGCTCGGAAGACAACGCCGGCGCGCTGATGACGCCCTGCTCCCATGCGCGCGGCGAAAAGGCCGGGCTGAAGATTCGCGACGAGCTCGACGACAACAACGGCTACGGCTATTTCCAGGCCCTCGGCGACCTGCTGGTGACCGGACCGACCCGCACCAACGTGAACGACTTCCGCGCCATTCTCATCCTCGAGTCCTGACATGACAGCCGACAAGAAAGCCAAGATCCTCGCCACCCTCGGCCCGGCCACCCGCAGCCGCGACGATATCCGTGCCCTGGTGGAGGCCGGCGCCAACCTGTTCCGCCTGAACTTCAGCCATGGCGACTACGCCGATCACGCGCAGCGCTTCGCCTGGGTGCGCGAGGTGGAAGCCGAACTGAACTACCCGATCGGCGTGCTCATGGACCTGCAGGGTCCGAAGCTGCGGGTCGGTCGCTTCGCCGCCGGTGCCGTGCAATTGCAGCGCGGGCAGACCTTCACCCTCGACCTCAGCGACGTCCCCGGCGACGAGCGGCGGGTCAACCTGCCGCATCCGGAGATCATCCATGCCCTGGAACCGGGCATGAGCCTGCTGCTGGACGACGGCAAGATCCGCCTGGAAGTGGTCAACTGCCACAGCGACGCCATCGAGACCCGCGTGGCGGTGGGTGGCGAGCTATCCGATCGCAAGGGCGTCAACGTGCCAGAAGCGGTGCTGCAGCTCAGCCCGCTGACCGACAAGGACCGCCGCGACCTGGCCTTCGGCCTGGAACTGGGGGTCGACTGGGTGGCGCTGTCCTTCGTGCAACGCCCGGAGGACATCGACGAGGCCCGTGGGCTGATCGGCGACAAGGCCTTCCTCATGGCCAAGATCGAGAAGCCCAGCGCGGTGAGCGCCATCGAGGCGATCGCCGAGCGCGCCGACGCGATCATGGTGGCGCGCGGCGACCTCGGCGTAGAGGTGCCGGCGGAGAGCGTGCCGGGCATCCAGAAACGCATCGTCCAGGTCTGCCGCCAGCTCGGCAAGCCGGTGGTGGTGGCCACCCAGATGCTCGAGTCGATGCGCTTCTCCCCCGCCCCGACCCGCGCCGAGGTGACCGACGTAGCCACCGCGGTGGGCGCCGGCGCCGACGCGGTGATGCTCTCGGCGGAAACCGCCTCCGGACAATACCCTCGCGAGGCGGTAGAGATGATGGCGAAGATCGTCCGCCAGGTGGAGGCCGAGCCGGACTACCACGTCCAGCTCGAGGTCAACCGTCCGCAGCCCGACGCTACCGTCTCCGATGCGATCAGCTGCGCGATCCGCCGGGTCAGCCGGATCCTCCCGGTGGCGGTGCTGGTGAACTACACCGAGTCGGGCAACTCGACCCTGCGCGCCGCCCGCGAGCGGCCCAAGGCGCCGATCCTCAGCCTGACCCCGAACCTGCGTACCGCGCGGCGACTGACCGTGGCCTGGGGCGTGTATTCGGTGGTCAACGAGCAACTGGCGCACGTCGACGAGATCTGCTCGACCGCCCTCGACATCGCCCTGGCCCAGCGCATGGCGCGCCGCGGCGACACCGTGGTGGTCACCGCCGGCGTGCCGTTCGGTCGCCCCGGCTCGACCAACATGCTGCGCATCGAGACCGTGGCGCCGCCGCTGGGAGATCTCTGAAGCAACGAGTTCGGTCCGGCTCGCGCCGTCCCCCCGGGCATGCGGGTCGGGCCACCCTTGTCTCTCTCGGATGGATGGGGCCGGAAATACGGGGCCGCGTCTCCATCCATCCGGGAAAGACCTTCTTGTCGGACCATGGCCTCCCTCGCGCACTCCCATGCAGGCCATGGACATTCAAGGCCTCCGGTTCAACTCCTGCCGGAGGTCTTTTTTTCTTCCCGGGACACCCTGCATGCATGACCCTCGCCTGGCCCCCTCGTCCGGGATGCACCGCCTCCGCTACCGGCCGTACAATGACCACCCCCGCCCCTCGCGCAGGCCTGGCATCCCCGTGCCTGCCGAGCGGCCCCTGCCGCGCTGACCGCCATGCCCCTGCAATCTCTCCTCAATGCAACCCGAATCCTCCTGCGCGGCATCAGCCAGGTGTTCCTCCAGGGCGACCCATGCCTGGGCCTGGCCTGCCTGCTGGCGATCGCCGTCGGCGCGCCGCCGCTGCTCGCCGGCGCCCTCCTTGGCGGCGCCCTCGGCCCGTTGCTGGCGCGCCTGTTGCGCTGCGCCGACAGCGACATCGAGGCCGGGCTGTATGGCTACAACGCCGTGCTGATCGGCATGCTGCTGGCATTCCGCTTCGCCTGGTCGCCGGGGCTGGTGTCGCTGGTAGCGCTCGGTTGCCTGGCCAGCGTGGCGTTGCAGCGCCTGTTCCTGCATGGGCTGCGTCGACGCCGCTGGCTACCGCCCTATACCCTGGGCTTCGTCCTCAACGGCTGGTGGCTGGTGCCCCTCGGCGCCTGGCTAGGCCTGGCCCCGGCGACCCATGGCAGTTGCTTCAGCTGCGCCTGGAGCGGTACGGCGGAGCTGGCGGCGCTAGCGCGGGGGATCGGCGAGGTCATCTTCCTCGGTGAACCGCTGGCAGGGCTGCTGGTCTGGCTCGGCCTGCTGCTGGTCTCGCGTCCCTCCGCCGCCTGGGCCCTCGCCGGCGCCGCGGCCAGCCTGCCGCTGGCCTGGCTGCTGGGCTACGACTGGGCGAACGCGCTCGCCGGGCTCTACGGCCTGAACGCCGCCCTTGCCGGGCTGGCCCTGGCCTTGCGCTACCGCAGCGCCTGGCCGCCACTGCTCGGCATGGGCCTGGCGGTGGCGCTGCAACCGCTGTTCGGCCTGCTCGGCCTGCCGGCGCTGACCGCACCATTCATCCTCGCCTGCCTGCTTTGCATCGGCGGCGAGCGCCTGTACCTGCGCCTGGCCGGCAGCCTCGGTCCGCGCCTCGGCCGGCGACGCTCCTGAGCGGGGGAACGCTGGCGCCGGCGGGCTAGTCTGGTAAGGTGCCGCATCCATCATCAGGAGCCACGATGAGCGCACCCGACAGCTGGCGCGAACGCCTCTACATCGTCATCTTCCAGACCGACACCCGCGACGGCCGGCGCTTCGACAGCGCGCTGCTGCTGGTGATCCTGGCCAGCCTGCTGGTAGTGATGATCGACAGCATCGACGAGATCCACCAGGACTACGGCGACCTGCTGGCCTACATCGAATGGGGCTTCACCGGTATCTTCCTGGTGGAATACCTGCTGCGCCTGTACTGCTCGCCCAAGCCGCTGCGCTATGCCTTCAGCTTCTACGGCCTGGTCGACCTGCTGGCGATCCTCCCCGGCTTCCTCGCCCTGCTCTACCCCGACGCCCAGTACCTGCTGATCGTCCGGGTGATACGCATGCTGCGGATCTTCCGCGTACTCAAGCTGCGCCAGTACCTGAGCCAGGCCAATTTCCTGCTCACCGCCCTGCGCGGCAGCAGGCAGAAGATCATCGTGTTCTTCCTCACCGTGATGACCCTGGTCACCGTGTTCGGCGCGCTGATGTACGTGGTAGAAGGCCCGCAGCACGGTTTCACCAGCATCCCCCGCGGCATCTACTGGGCGATCGTCACCCTGACCACGGTCGGCTTCGGCGACATCACCCCGAAGACCCCGCTCGGCCAGGCCATCGCCAGCCTGGTGATGCTCACCGGCTACTCGATCATCGCGGTGCCCACCGGGATCTTCACCGCCGAACTCGCCACCGCGATGCGCCAGGACCCGGCCAACCTGTTACAGCGGGATTGCCCGGTGTGCCGCAAGGCGACCCACGAAGCGCAGGCGGCATTCTGCTGCCGGTGCGGCAACCCGCTGTTCCCTCGCGAGGAAGGCAACCATGGGAAGTCTTGACCGGCAGCGCTGGGACGCCCTCTGGCAGCGACTCGGCGGCAACCCGCCGGCGGATGCCTTCGACGCGCTGCTGGCGGCCTATGGCGGGGCCGACCGGCACTACCACAGCGATCGCCACATCCTCGCCTGCCTGGAGCACTTCGACCGCTGGCGCCAACTGGCGCGGCGGCCGGACCTGGTGGAGCTGGCGTTGTGGACCCACGACCTGGTCTACGACACCCGGCGCCAGGACAACGAGGCCGCAAGCGCCGCCAGGACCGAGCACTGGCTCGACCAGGCCGGGCTGGCGGCGCTGCGGCCGGCCCTGCGCGAACTGATCATGGCCACCTGTCACCAAGCGCCGCCGGGAGACGCCGACGCAGCCCTGGTGGTGGATCTCGACCTCGCCATCCTCGCCGCGCCGGCGCCGGTCTACGCGCGCTACGAGGCGGACGTCCGCGCCGAATACGCCTGGGTGCCGGAGCCACTGTTCCGCGCCGGGCGCGGCAAGCTGCTGCGCCAGTTGCTGGGGCAACCGGCGCTGTATCACTGCGAACCGCTGCGACAGCGCTGGGAGACCGCCGCCCGCGCCAACCTGCGCGTTGCCGTGGAGCGCCTGGAACAGCCGGCCTGAGCCGCACGGGAAAATTTCTTCGCGCCGCTTAACCCGTCTTTCGCCGCGCTTGCGTCTCAGGCAGCAGGAAGGGACCGCACGCACGGGTTCCCCGCCCCTCCATTCGCCCAAGGAAGAGATATCGTGAATCGACTCGCCGCCTCTCCGCTCCTGTTCGCCGGCCTGTTCACCAGCGCTCCGCTGCTGGCCGCGCCACAAGCGGTCGACAGCCGCATCAGCGCGGTCACCGTCTACGCCGACCGCGCCGTGGTCACCCGCACCGCCCGCCTGCAATTGCCCAAGGGCCAGCATGAGATCGCCCTGGAACAACTGCCCTTCCAGCTCGACGACGCCAGCCTGCGCGCGTCCCTCGGCGCCAGCGCCGCCGCCACCCTGCTCGACGTCAGCAGCGCCGCGCAACGGGTCGAGCGCCCGGACGACAACCGTGTGCAGCAACTCGACCAGCAACTGCGCGAGATAGACCGGCAACTGCGGGAAATCCATGACCGCGGCAGCGTGCTCGAAGCGCAGAAGAAGTTCCTCGCCGACATCCAGAGCGGCAGCACCCAGCCCGGCAAGGATCGCCCCCTGCCCGGCATCGACGAGCTGAAGAGCCTGCTGCAACTGACCGAAGGCAACCTCGAACGCCTGCTCGCCGAGCAGCGCCAACTGGACGACCGCGCCGCCGAACTGGAGCAGCGCAAGCAGCAGTTGCAGGAGCAGCGCGGCACCCTCAACGGCGACGGCAAGCGCTTCAAGCGCGCGGTCCTGCGGGTCGCCCTGGAGCAACCGGCGCAGGTCGAGGTGAAGCTCGACTACACCCTGCGCGACGCCTCCTGGCAGCCGACCTACGACGCACGCCTGCGCGACGGCGCGAAGACCATCGAACTGACCTACCAGGGCCTGGTCCGGCAGAGCAGCGGCGAAGACTGGACCGACGTCGACCTGACCCTCTCCACCGCCCGTCCGGCCCTGGGCGGCAACGTACCGCGGCTGAATCCCTGGATCGTCGACATCGACGCGCCCAACGCCTACTACGGTGCCGAGATGGCCATGCAGGACGTTCCGGCGCCCATGCCGCAAGCCGCTCCCATCACCAGGACCTCGGCGAAGATGGCCATGCCGGCACCTGCGCCGAAGCTGGCCGAGGCGCGGCTCGCCACCGCGGAGGTCAGCAGCGGCGCCGCCAGCGCCTCTTTCCACATCGCCGTGCCGGCGACCCTGAACAGCGACGGCAGCGCGCAGAAGGTCACCATCGCCCGCCTGGACATGCCGGCCAAGCTGCGCTACCTGGCGGCCCCGGCCCTGCGCGAAACAGCCTACCTGGAGGCGGAGACCCGCAACGACAGCGACTACCCGCTGCTCCCCGGCACCCTGAATACCTTTCTCGGCAACAGCTTCGTCGCCAGCGGCCATCTGCGCGGGGTGATGCCCGGCGAGAGCTTCGAACTGGCACTGGGCGCCGACGAGGGCATCGGCATCGAACGCAAGCTGGTCAAGCGCTATACCGACAGCAGTGGCCTGATCGGCAACCGCACGCGGGTCAACTACGAATTCCGCATCGACGTGCGCAACAACCACAAGAACGCCGAACGCGTGCAGTTCGAGGACCAGTTGCCGGTCTCGCGCAACGAGCAGATCCAGGTCACCTTGCTGGAACCCAAGGCGCAGGAAGTCAAGCGCGAGGACGACGGCAAGCTGAAGTGGGACTGGACCCTGCAACCCGGCGAGAAACGCAGCGCCACCCTGAAGTTCAGCGTGGAGTATCCCAAGGACCTGGCGGTCAGCGGCCTCGACTAGCGCTGGCCAAAGCGCCGGCCGCGGCATAGGCTCGGGTGGGTAATAAGCAAAGCAGTTTTTGATATTTACCCTGCATATAACCCGACGTTATAGTCGAGCCACTACAACATGCCCAAAGGAACTGCCCTGTGAAACGACTGTTCAGCGCCTCCCTGCTGGCCGCCGGCCTGGCGCTCGGCGGCGCCGCTCACGCCGCCCAGCCCCTGCTCAACGTCTCCTACGACGTAATGCGCGACTTCTACAAGGAATACAACCCGGCCTTCCAGAAATACTGGAAAGCGGAGAAAGGCGAGAACATCACCATCCAGATGTCCCATGGCGGTTCCAGCAAGCAGGCGCGCTCGGTGATCGACGGCCTGCCCGCCGACGTCATCACCATGAACCAGGCCACCGACATCGACGCCCTCGCCGACAACGGCGGCCTGGTGCCGAAGGACTGGGCGACCCGCCTGCCGAACAACAGCGCGCCGTTCACCTCGGCCACCGTGTTCATCGTTCGCAAGGGCAACCCCAAGGCCCTGAAGGACTGGCCGGACCTGCTCAAGGACGGCGTCCAGGTAGTGGTGCCGAACCCCAAGACCTCCGGCAACGGCCGCTACACCTATCTCTCCGCCTGGGGCTACGTGCTGAAGAACGGCGGTGACGAGAACAAGGCCAAGGAATTCGTCGGCAAGCTGTTCAAGCAGGTACCGGTGCTCGACACCGGCGGCCGCGCCGCCACCACTACCTTCATGCAGAACCAGATCGGCGACGTACTGGTGACCTTCGAGAACGAAGCCGAGATGATCGCCCGCGAATTCGGCCGAGGCGGCTTCGAGGTGGTCTACCCGAGCGTGTCCGCCGAGGCCGAGCCTCCGGTGGCGGTGGTCGACAAGGTGGTCGAGAAGAAAGGCAGCCGCGCCCAGGCCGAGGCCTATCTGAAGTACCTGTGGTCGGACGAGGGCCAGACCATCGCCGCCAACAACTACCTGCGCCCGCGCAACCCGGAAATCCTCGCCAAGTTCGCCGACCGCTTCCCGAAAGTCGACTTCTTCTCGGTGGAGAAGACCTTCGGCGACTGGCGCAGCGTGCAGAAGACCCACTTCATCGACGGCGGCGTATTCGACCAGATCTACAGCCCCAACTGATCCCTCGCCGCTCGACGAAAAAGCCGGAAGCGCTCGCGCTTCCGGCTTTTTCATTCGGCTTGCAGTGCAGCTACTGTCGCCTCAGCGAAACTCGTGCTCCACCTCGGACCAGAGGCTCACCCGCTGTCCGCCGGCCTCGAAGAACTCCATCTCGCGGCGAATGCCGGCGCTGTCTCGCCAGCCCGGCAGGTCGAGGACGATCAGCTCTTCCAGGTGATCCATGTAGAAGGCGTCCACCGGCGCCCACAACCTGCCGATCGCCGCGCGGTCGAGATCGGTCAGGCACAGGTTGATCGGGTGGGACATGGAGACCTGGCTGAATACCACGTGGCCGGCGCGGACGATGGTCGCCGCGACCTCGTTGCAGGCACGGAAGCGCTGCTCGACCACCTCGGCGTCGGCATGGCTGTAGGGACAGGCTAGGAATATCTTGCGCATGGTTACCTCGTTGCGGAAAAGCGACGCCGCGATGGCTCGCGGCGCTCGTCGGGGGATGTTTCAGGCTGCGTGCAGGGCGCTTTTTTCCGCCTCGTCATGCTCCTGCCGGGCATAGCGCTCGGCGGCAGGCACCGAGATGCGGATGGCGATGAATACCGCCAGCAGGCCACCGAACAATTTGCCGAGCAGGATCGGCAGGATCAGCGTCGGCTGGAAGTTGGCGGTGAATGCCAGGTGATCGCCGATGGTGGCCTGGGCGCAGACGCCCAGGGCCACGCAAAGCACCTTGTCGCGGGCATTCATGTATTTGAACAGGTGGTAGGTGGCGATGATGTTCGCCAGCACCATGACAAAGGCGGTGGCGCCCGGCTGAGACAGCCCCAGGTAGCGGCCGAGGACCGCCATCGGGCGCTTGCAGTAGCGCTGGAACAGGTAGCAGATGGGGAAGGTCCCGGCCAGCATGATGCCGATGTAGCCAGCGATCTCGATGGCGCGGAACAACTCTTTCTCGTCGGCGAACATCGGGTCGAAACCCCAGCCGCCGAAGACCTTGGTGAAGACTCCGGTGAAGTGCTGGACGATGGAAAGCGCCAGGGCCATCTTGATGAACGCGTCCATCACCTTGCCGAATACCAGGAACCCGGTGACCATCGCCGTCGCCCGGTACTTCAGGCCGGCGGCCAGCAGGAAGCAGAAGACGAACAGCGGCGCCAGCAGCCGAAGCATGCCGAGGAAGTCCAGCGACAGGTAGTGCAGGGCCGGCGAACCGGTCGATACCAGTTCGCGCACCGGGATGTGGTTGAGGGTAATCAGCAGCAACGCCGCCAGCACCGCGAACGGAATGCTGATCAACCCGGCCATCGCCCCCAGCGCCAGGTACTTGTGGTCCTTGCGCTCGAGCATGGTCAGGCCGACCGGGATCAGGTAGACGATGGTCGCCCCGGAGGTGTAGCCCACCAGCATGGCGGTAATCCACATGTCGCGGTTGGCGGTCAGGGCATCGGCCAACTGGTAGCCGCCCATGTCCACCGCGATGATCGACAGCGCGGCGATGGATACGTCGGAACCGAGGGTCTGGAAGAACGGGCCGAGGGCATGGGAAATCGCCTTCGACAGATAGGGAATGGCTACCATGATGCCGGCCTGGGCGAGGAACACCGGACCGATGGCGTGGATGCCGTTGACGAACTCGCGGCCCAGACCGCTTTCCGGGCGCAGGATGGAGGCCAGCGCGCCAAGTACCGCACCCAGCATGATCAGGTAAATCACATAGTTTCCGAACTCGGCCATCTGCGTCGTTCTCCCCTCGGCAGGCTCCCGTAGCGGGATGCGTTCTTCTGGTTGTCTGGTCGGGAGGCCGGCCATGCCGGTCGCTCCGCCCAGGCGAACACTCGCATTTCGCGTGCCACAATTTGGTTTTCGTGTTGATTTGAAGGTTCGTTTTACCTAAATTGGTCACCCATACGGTCAAGTAGGCGCCCAATCCAAGAGCGGATCTGCCTTACGGACCTGTGGGTTTTTCCGCCGGGCCTGCGCAAAGCCTCGCCCCGCCCCCTTCCGCCCAGCGCCGCCAGGCGCTACCGGGCGATTCACGGTAACAATCGCCGCACCAGGATGCGGCCCATGGGAGAACACGATGCGCCCCGAGGAACGCCGCCGCCACATTCTCGAATTGCTGCGCCAGCGCGAGCGGATCTCGGTGGACGAACTGGCGCGGACCCTTTCCACCTCCCAGGAAACCATTCGCCGCGACCTCGCCGCGCTGGCCGAACAAGGCCTGGTCAGCAAATTCCACGGAGGGGCCGCCCTGCCACCCAGCGGCGAGCACGAGAACGCCTTCCAGACGCGAATGAACGAGCACGCCCAGGAAAAACGCGCAGTCGCCCGCTACGCCGCCGGCCTGTTCGGCCCCGGCGACAGCATCTTCATCGACACCGGCACCACCACCCTGCTGTTCGCCCGCGAACTGGCGCGCCAGAGCCATTTGACGGTGATCACCAACTCGCTGTTGATCGCCGGTAGCGTCGGCGCCTCCGGCAACCGCGCATTCATGATCGGCGGCGAGTACCGCCCGGAGTCCGAACAGAACGTCGGCGCCCTGGCCATCGAGCAGATCGCCCGGTTCAACGCCGAGCATGCGGTGATTACCGTCGGCGCGCTGAACGGCGATGGCGCCATGGATTTTTCCATCGAGGAAGCCGAGATCGCCCGCGCCATGATCGCCCAGGCCCGTCAACTGACGGTTATCGCCGACTCCTCGAAGCTCGGCCGGCGCGCCCTGTTCCAGGTCTTCCCGCTGAGCCGGATCAACCGCCTGGTGGTCGACCGCAAGCCTACCGGGGAACTCTGGGAAGCCCTGCAACAGGCACAGGTGGAAGTCCACGAAGCCCCCCTGCGCGCCGCGCAGGCCTGACTCCCCTCGCGCGCAGCCCCGGAGCCAAGCCGGGGCTGTGCCGGTAGCTGCCCGTCGATTAATCGATTGACTGTTTCTCTTTCAGTTGCCACATTAAAACAACAAATTTCACATAAAATTCTGTGTGAAAATCAGTGTTACGGTCAAAAAAGCAAACTGATACCAAAAGAAACAGGCAGAAACGATGACTGAGCCGCTTGCGACAAAGACCGCGATCTTCGACGTTGCAGTGATCGGCGCTGGCGTGGTGGGTTGCGCCATGGCCCGCCGCTTCGCCCTGGAAGGTGCGCGGGTGGTCCTGCTGGAAAAAAGCACCGACATCCTCTCCGGTGCCAGCAAGGGCAACAGCGCGATCCTTCATACCGGCTTCGACGCGCCGCCCGGCAGCATCGAACTGGCCTGCATGCAGGAGGGCTATCGCGAATACCGCGACATCCATGCGCGCCTCAACCTGCCGCTGCTGGAAACCGGCGCCCTGGTGGCGGCATGGAGCGACGAGGATCTGGCGCGCCTGCCGGCCATCGTCGAGCAGGCCCACGGCAACGGTGTCGATGACGTCCGCCAGGTCGGTCGCGACGAGGTCCTGGCGCTGGAGCCGCAGTTGGCCGGCAATGTGCTCGGCGCGGTGCGAGTCCCCGGGGAACATCTGGTCGACCCCTGGTCCGCGCCGCTCGCCTATCTGCAACAGGCGCTGGCCCATGGCGCCGAAGCCTGTTTCGACGTCGAGGTGCTGGACGGTGTCTTCGGCGGCGGCGAATGGCTGCTGCATACCCGCCGCGGCGACCTGCGCACACGCCAGGTAATCAACTGCGCCGGACTCTTCGGTGACCAACTGGAACAGCGCCTGCTCGGCGCGGCGAGCTTCGCCATCCATCCGCGCAAGGGCCAGTTCGTGGTCTTCGACAAGGCCGCCGCGGCGCTGCTGCGGCACATCCTGCTGCCGGTACCCAACGAGCGGACCAAGGGGGTGGTATTCACCCGTACGGTCTTCGGCAACCTGCTCGCCGGCCCCACCGCCGAAGAACAGGACGATCGCGAACACGCACGGGTCGACAGCGACACCCTGCAGCGACTGATCGACGCCGCCGTCGAGCGGATCCCCGGCCTGCGCGGCATGCCGGTCACCGCCACTTACGCAGGATTGCGGCCGGCCAGCGAAAAGAAGGAATACCGCATCCGCCAGGTCGACGGACGCAACTGGATCAGTGTCGGCGGCATCCGTTCCACCGGTCTCACCGCGGCGCTGGGCATCGCACGCCACGTCTATCGTCTCTACCAGGGCGAGCGCTTCCACGAAGCGGTTCGCGAGCCGCTCTGGCCGCAGGTACCGAACCTCGCCGAACACCTGCCGCGCGACTGGCAGCGTCCCGGCTACGACGAGATCGTCTGCCACTGCGAGATGGTCACCCGCCGGGAGATCCTCGCTGCTCTGGAAGGCCCTCTGCCAGCCGGCGACTTCGGCGGTCTGAAGCGTCGCACCCGCGCCTGCATGGGACGCTGCCAGGGTTTCTACTGCAACGCGCGGGTCGCCGAGCTGAGCGCCGGCCGCCTCGCCCACCCCCTCGCCACCGGGAGTTGCCATGAGCATCACTGAACAGGTCGACGTCGCCATTGTCGGCAGCGGTCCCGCCGGATTGGCAGCCGCCATCGAACTACGCCGCCAGGGCGTCGCCCGGGTCTGCGTGCTGGAGCGCGACGGCGAGGCCGGCGGTATACCCCGGCATTGCGCGCATCCGCCCTTCGGCCTGCGCGAGCACGGCCGCCTATTGACCGGCCCGGCCTATGCACGGCGTAACGTCGAACAGGCCGAACGGGCCGGGGTGGATATCCGCCTGCGCCATAGCGTGGTCGCTCTCGCCACCGCCGGCCTGCTGCAACTGGCCACCCCCGAAGGCCCGCGCAGTCTGCGCGCGACACGCGTGCTGCTGGCCACCGGCGCACGCGAGACACCGCGCTCGGCGCGCCTGCTGGGCGGCGATCGGCCGCTGGGCGTGATCAATACCGGCGCGCTGCAAGCCTACCTCTATCTGCAAGGCCTGAAGCCGTTCGAACGACCGCTCATCGTCGGTACCGAGCTGGTCAGCCTGTCCGCCGTGATGAGCTGCCGGCGTGCCGGCATCCGCCCGGTGGCCATGCTCGAACGCAACGCACGGGCCACCGCGCGTTGGCCGCTGTCGTTGTTTCCCAGGCTGTGCGGAGTGCCGATGCACTTCTCCAGCGAGCTGCTGGAGATCGAAGGCCGCGGCCGGGTCGAGGCGGCGCGGGTACGCCTGGGCGACGGGCGCGTCGAACGGATCCCCTGCGACGGCATCCTCCTCAGCGGACGCTTCGTTCCCGAATCGAGCCTGGTCCGCCTCAGCCACCTGGAACTGGACCCGGCCAGCGGCGGCCCGCGCATCGATCAGTTCGGCAGATGCTCCGACCCCGCCTATTTCGCCGCCGGCAACCTGCTCCGGCCGATCGAGACCGCCGGGTGGTCGTTCCGCGAGGGACGAAGGATCGCCGGCCTGCTGGCCGCCGACCTGCGGGCCGAACTGCCGGTCGCCGCGCCTGGCATAGCCATCGATTGCAGTGGTCCGCTCAAGCTGTGCGTGCCGCAGCGGCTGCTGGCCGACCCGACACCCGGCCTGGCGCACCTGCAGCTACGCGTAAGCGAGGCCGCCAGCGGCCGCCTGCGGATACTGGCCGATGGTCGCCCGGTGTGGGAGCGCGCCCTGTCCTGCCTGCCGGAGCGCCGCCTGCTGGTGCCGCTGACCGCCCTGCGCCTACCGCCGGACACCCGGCGCCTGGAAGTCGCCTTCCTCACCTCCGGCCACTGAACCCGCGAAGAGAACCGACCATGCGAATCGCCGCCCTCGACCAGGGAACCACCAGTACCCGCGTGCTGGTCGCCAGCCAGGACGGCAGCGCCGATATTCAGTTGGCGCTGCGTCACCAGCAACATCATCCGCAGTCCGGCTGGGTCGAACACGATCCGCTGGAATTGCTGGCCAACCTGCAACGCTGCCTGGAGGCCAGCGGCCGGGTCGACGCCATCGGCCTGGCCAACCAGGGCGAAAGCTGCATGGCCTGGGACGCCCGCAGCGGCGAGCCGTTGTCGCCGCTGATCGTCTGGCAGGACAACCGCACCACCCCGCACATCGAGCGTCTACGCGCCAGCGGCGCCGAGGCGTTGGTCCTGGAACGCAGCGGCCTGCCGCTCGACGCCTATTTCTCGGCCAGCAAGCTGGGCTGGATCGTCGAGCACCTCCCTGCCGCTCGCAGGGCCTTGAAGGCAGGCCGCCTGCGCCTGGGAACCAGCGATGCCTGGTTTCTCGACCGCTTGTGCGGCACCTTCGCCACCGACGTCACCACCGCCTCGCGCACCGCATTGATGAACCTCGCCGAGGGCCGCTGGGACCCCGAGCTGTGCGCCCTGTTCGGCGTGCCGATCGAGTGCCTGCCGGAAATCCGCGATACCGTCGGCCATTTCGGGGTGATCGGCAACACCCCGCTGACGGCCTCGGTGGTCGACCAGCAGGCCTCGCTCTACGGTCACGGCTGTCGCCAGCCGGGTGATGCGAAGATCACCTTCGGCACCGGCGCCTTCGCCCTGACTCTCAGCGGCGAGCGGATCATCCGCTCGCCGGAGACAGGCCTGCTCGCCACCATCGCCTGGCAGATCGATGGCAAGCCGGTGTACGCCATGGACGGCGGGGTCTACGACGCCAGCGCCGCGGTCGAGTGGGCCGGGCGTCTCGGCCTGTTCAGCGACTTCTCGGAACTGGCCGGCTTCGACCGTCCGCCGGCCATCGACCGCGGCCTGGCCTTCGTCCCGGCCTTGTCGGGACTCGCATGCCCGCACTGGGACCGCAGCGCCGGCGCGATGTGGCTGGGAATGGACGCCGGCACCCGCCGCGAGGACCTCTGCCAGGCCCTGCTCGAAGGCGTGGTGCTGCGCAGCGCCGAGGTGATCCAGGCGATGGACGGCTACCTGAAGGTCACCGACCGCCTGTCCATCGACGGAGGCCTGGCGCGCAGCCCCTACTTCGCCCAGTTCCTCGCCGACAGCCTGCAACGGCGCATCGTCACCCAGCGCTTCGACGAACTCACCGCCTTCGGTTGTGCCGCCCTTGCCGCGCGTGGCCTCGGCCACGAACTGGCGGAGCCGCGCAACACCCGCACGGAGTTCCAGCCGCGGGTCGACGCCGGCACCGCCCGGCGCTGGCACGTGCGTTTCAGCGAAGCGGTGGCGCGCACCCGCGGCTGGCGCTGAGCCGCTTTCAGCGTCCCGGCCAGCCGGTCTCGCGCAGCGCCGCCAGGAGCGTCTCCCCCTTCAGCGCGGGCACTAGCCGGCCGTCCTCGGTGCACATGTCCTCGCCGGCCAGCAGCACGTTGACGATGGCTTCTTCCACTGCCTCCGCCGCCGCGGCGAACAGCGGCGAGATGTGGTCGTTGTTGAGCATCCGCAGCGGCGTGCTCTGCGGCAGGCCCTTGCGCGCATAGTCGGCTGGCGGCAGGTCCTGGTTGCCGGTGGCGAAAGCGAGGAACACGTCGCCGCTGGAGTCCTCGGTGCCGCCGCCGGTACGAGCGATGCCGATCGAGGCGCGCTGCGCCAGGCGCTGGCACTGGTGCGGCAGCAGCGGCGCGTCGGTGGCCAGGATCACCACGATGGAACCCATACCCGGGGTGCCTTCCTCGCTGAACGGCGAGGGGATTTCGCCCAGCCGGCGGCCGACCGGATAGCCGTCGACCCGCAGCTCGCGGCGCTGGCCGTGGTTGGCCTGGACCAGCGCGCCCACCGTCCATCCCCCCTGCTCCGCCGGCAGCCGCCGCGATGCGCTACCGATGCCACCCTTGAACTCGTGGCAGATCATCCCGGTGCCGCCGCCCACCGAACCTTCGCGGACCGGTCCGGACTCGGCGCAGGCCAGCGCCTCGCCGACCTGGCGGGCGCCGACGTGCTGGCCCCAGATATCGTTGAGCAGGCCGTCGAAGGTCTCCATCACCACCGGCATGCACCAGTACAGCCCACTGTCGCCGAGTTCGGCGCGCTCCTCGGCGATCAGCGCGTCGCGCACCGCGCCGACGCTGTGGGTATTGGTGATGGCGATCGGGGTGGTCAGCAGGCCGGCCTCGCGGATCCACTCCAGGCCCGTGGCGTCGCCGTTGCCGTTGAGCACATGGCAGCCGGCGAAGCAGGGTTGCAGGCGCGCCGCACCGGCGCGCGGCTGGACCAGGGTGACGCCGGTGCGAACCAGCCTGCCGTCGATCCGCTGGTTCAGGGTACTGTGGCCGACGCGCACGCCGGCAACGTCGGTGATCGCGTTGAACGGGCCGGGAGTGCCCAGGCCGAGGGTGATGCCAAGTTGTCGAGCGCGCATGCGGACTCCTGTTTCAAAGCTTCTGGAACGCCGGACTGAGCTTGCCGTAGGTGCAGTAGAGAATCACCGACACCGCCAGCAGTCCGACAATGATCATCACGTCCCTGGCCGAGGCCGCCAGGAACAGGTTGAGCAGCAGGTATCCCGCCCCGCTCACCGCCAGCAGCGCCGGCAGCGGCCACAGCGGCATCCGGTAGGGATGCTCGCGGTCGCGCCGCAGCACCCGGCTGAACAGCGCGCAGAGGGCGACGATCAGGTAGACCATGACGATCAGCAGCACGGTGAACGAGGTCAGTTCGGCCAGGTTGGAGCTGAAGCTCAGCGCCGCCGAGGGAATGGCGAGGAACAGCGTGGCCAGCCAGGGCGATTCCCAGCGCGGATGGATACGGGTGAAGGCACGGTTCAACGCCGGCATCCAGAGCGCGTCGCGACCGCTGCTGAAGATCACCCGGGCGCTCTGGATGACGATGGCGACGATGGCGTTGAACACCGAGAGGAAGATCCCGGCGCTGACCAGGCGCGACAGTGTCTCGTTGCCGT
This sequence comes from Pseudomonas sp. HMSC066A08, assembly GCF_001813025.1. Lineage (NCBI taxonomy): Bacteria > Pseudomonadati > Pseudomonadota > Gammaproteobacteria > Pseudomonadales > Pseudomonadaceae > Pseudomonas > Pseudomonas sp. HMSC066A08. The sequence continues at coordinate 35,521 of NZ_KV811341.1, read as the reverse complement.
GGCTGTTCAACAGGTAGCCGATCGGATCGGGGCTGGCGAGCATCGCCGGGAGCGACGGCGCGCCGATCAGCAGCGCGGCGAGCGGGACGATCTCGATCAGCACCACCAGCGCCAGCGACCAGAGCACCGCGCGATGCACGCTGTGACCGCCGTCCTTCATGTCCTCGGCGAGCAGCACCGCGCCGCCGAAACCGTTGTAGGAGAACAGCGCGGTACCGACCGCTCCGATCACCAATGCCCAGGGTGCAATCGCCAGCAGCCCGCCGTCGCCGACTACCTGCGGCTGCAGAAGGACGCTCGCCGGTTGCTGTGCATGGCCGAAACCGAGGCCGACGATCACCAGCAGCGCCGCCACTTCCAGCAGCAGGCAGGTACCCGTGACCCAGGCGTTGACGCGGATGTTGAGGATGCCCAGCAGGTAGCTGAAGGCAACGATCGCCAGGGCCACGGTCTGCGCATCGAAGTGGGTGCCGAGGGCAGCGTTCAGGTAAGTCGCCGCGCCGGTGGCGAGCACCGGCGGGATGAACAGCAGCATCGCCAGCACCGTGAGGAAGGTGGCGTAGCCGGCCAAGCCGCCGAACACGCGCTTGGCGTAGACATACTCGCCGCCGGCGGTGCTGTGCGCCCTGCCCAGCTCGGCATAGCACCAGGCGAACATCAGCGCCAGCACCCCGGCCAGGGCGAAGGCCCAGAACGCGCCGGTGCCGGCCTGCTGGATGGCGAAAGGGGCGATGACGAAGACGGAACTGGCGGGAGTGACCGCGGAAACGGTGATGGCGACCACGTCGAACACGCCCAGCGTGGGTTTCAGCGCACTTTCGGGCGCGGGGGAAGAGCTCATGTCGTTGTCCTCTGATTGTTATTGAAGTTGAGGCAGTAACGGAGACTCGCGGCGGCCCCTTGCCGGGGCGCTGGTTATGCGCCGACTCTAGGAGCGCGGAACCGGCGGGCCAATCACCCTTTGGGGTTACGCCCCTTGACGCGGCGGGTGGAAAAGCCGCAAACCGGAGCCTGCGAAAACCCACCGTGGAGCGAATACGGATGCACACCCTGTTCCGGGACATCGGCATGCACGCCAGCCTGGGCCGCGCCATCGAACAGATCGGCGGCAACCGCTTCTGGAAGCAATTGATCCTGCTGCTGCGCCAGCACCTGCCGTTCGACAACGCCCTGGCGATCTTCTACCCCGCCAACGGCGTGCCGGTGGCCCTGGAGGAATACGACGCCGAACCGCACGCCGGGCCGGCCTCGATGCTCGCCTACCTGAACGGGCTGTACCTGCTCGACCCCTTCTACCAGGCTTGCCGGGAAGGCCTGGCCAGCGGCCTGTACCGCCTCGAGGAGATCGCCCCGGACCATTTCCGGCAGAGCGAGTACTACCTCAGCTACTTCCACGACAACGTTCTGGAGGACGAGGTGCAGTTCATCCTCCAGGTGCCTGGCCAGGGCGCGCTGTCGCTGTCGTTGGGCATGCAGAGGATGTTCGCCGACGAGGAATGCGGGATGCTCGGGTTGCTCTCGAGCTGGGTCCTGGCGCTGATGCAGCAGCACTGGCAGCAACGCAGCCAGCGCCTGTTGCCGGCTGCACCGCAGGAAGAGATGGCCACGCAGATACGCGACGCCCTCAGCCACTTCGGCGCCAGCGTGCTATCGGAACGGGAACTGGAGATCGCCCGCCTGATCCTTCGCGGCTACTCGTCGAAGGCCATGGCCGAGCGCCTGGCGATCTCGCCGGAGACAATCAAGGTCCATCGGCGCCACCTGTACGCCAAGCTGGACATTTCCTCGCAACCGGAGCTGTTCTCGCTGTTCATCCAGTCGCTCGGGCACGACCCGGAGAACCCCTAGGGATCATGGATTGGCGTAGCGCCGGCTGAGACCGGGCGGGATGCCGCGAGCGTCGGTCTCGGTCCATGGTCCCTGCGGGCCGGTGGACCAGAACCAGCCGCCGTCCCACCGGTAGTAGGTGCGCTGGCGGTAGTAGAGATCGCGCTCGCCACGGATCACGTAGACCCCCAGGCTGCCGTCCCAGACGCCCTTGCCGCCTGGCGGCGGGGCGAACTGCGGACGCGAGCGGCTGGGCTGCGCCGGAGTCTGCGGTTGCGGGGTGATGCGCGGCGGGGTCGCGCCGGGCGCGCTGGACGGACCGGGCTGCGGCTGGCTCTGCGGCGGCAGCGAGGCCGGCGGTTCGCTGGTCTGCGGCGGATGCACCACGCACCCGCCGAGACCGCCCAGGAGAATCGCCAGACCCAGATACTTCGCCTTCACCGCCGCACCTCCCCAACCGATTGTCGTTATGGCCGGGCCGCCTGGGGCTGGTCCGGGCCGTCGATGGTCAGCGCTTGCGCCGACGACTGGGCAGTAGACAACGGTTTGCCGCGTCCGATCCACTCGCCGGAGATGGCGTTACCGGCGCGGGATACCCGTGCCACCAGCTCGACCTGCGGGAAACCGCTGAGCTTGAGCTGCGGCATCATGGCGTCGGCATCGCTCAGGCTGACCTCGGCCGGCAGGTCGGCGACGGTCAGGCGCTTCACTGCCAACGGCATCGGCGGGCCGCCGACGGCGCGGGCGAAGACGAACACGCTGTCGTCGGCCTTGACCTGGCCCTTCACCGCGTCGCTGATATCCACCTTCACCGTCAGGGTCACCTGGGCGGCGACGGGCGCGGCAGGCGCCGGCGGGGTCTGCCCGGCCTCGGTCATGCGCTCGCGGGCGCGCTGGATGCCGCCCTGGATCGCCGAGCGCGCCGGGTCCTCGTTCGGCAACACCGACACCAGGCGCTCCCAGAAGCCGATTGCGTCGGCGTAGCGCTGCTCTTCGAAGGCGGCGATGCCGAGCAGGCCGAGGGTGGTCACTTCGGCCGGGTCGCCCTTCAGCGCCTCGTCGGCCAGGCCCTTGATCTGCGCGGTCATTTTCTTGCCGCCGGAGAAATACAGTGCCTGCGCCCACTGGCCGAGCACTTCCGGCTGCCGCCCGCTGAGTTCGGCGGCGCGTTCGAAGGCCCGCGCCGCATCGGCGCCGCGTTCCTGGGTCATGTAGGTGCGACCGAGGAAGTACCAGCCCTGGGCGGAATCCGGCTGGGCCTGTACCGCGCGCTCCAGGCGCGCAGTCATCTCTTCCATGGAGTGCGGCGCCTGGGCGAATTCGCGGGCCAGCTCGACCTTGTCGCTGGCGCCCCAATGCAGGTACAGGCCGAGCGCGACCAACGGCACCAGCAGCGCCGCGACCAGCGGGACCGCCCGGCCCAGGCGCGAGCTACGCTCCTCGCCGCTGCCCTCGGTGTCGGCGAGCAGTTCGCGGGCAGCCTCGGCGCGGCCATTCTCCAGTTGCTCGGCGGTCAGCGTGCCGGCGGCCTGCTGGCCGGCCAGCTCGGCGATCCGCTCCTGGTAAAGCGCGACGTTCAGGGCGGTACGGTCTTCCTCGGCCTGGGCGCGACGGCCACGCAGCAGCGGAATCAGCAGGAATGCCAGGGCCGCCAGCAGCAGCAGGCCGGCAGCGAGCCAGAAATCGATCATTTGTCGTTCTTCAACAGGTTGGCGAGGCGCGCTTGCTCCTCGGCGGACAGGGTGGTTTGCACCTTGGCAGCGGTGCGCCGGCGGCGCAGGACGATCACGCCGATCACCAGCACGCCGAACAGCAGCAAGGCGCCCGGACCGAACCAGAGCAGCCAGGTACGCTCGTTGACCGGCGGCTTGTAGCGAACGAAATCACCGTAGCGGGCAACCATGTAGTCGACGATCTCGCCGTCGCTCTTGCCCTGCTGCAACTGGCCGTAGATCTGCTTGCGCAGGTCGGCGGCGATCGGTGCGTTGGAGTCGGCGATGTCCTGGTTCTGGCACTTCGGGCAGCGCAGTTCCTGGGTCAGGTTGCGGAAGCGCTCGCGCTCGGCGTCGCTGGCGAACTCGTAGGTGTCGATGGCGGCCCGGGCCACGCCGCAGAGGGCGAGACCGAGCAGCGCGGTGGCGAGGAAACGCTTCATCGGGCCTCCGGCTCGTCCAGCAGTTGCTGGTACAGCGGCGCCAGTTGCTCGCGCCAGACTTTCTGGTCGACCACCCCGACGATCTTGTGGCGGATGATGCCCTGTTTGTCGATCAGGTAGGTTTCCGGCGCACCGTACACGCCCAGATCCAGGCCCAGGGTGCCGTCGGTGTCGCTGATGCTCAGCAGGTAGGGATTGTGCAGCTCGTTCAGCCACTTGATGGCGGCGGCGTTGTCGTCCTTGTAGTTGATCCCGTAGATCACCACGCCCTGCTCGGCCAGTCGGGTCAGTTCCGGGTGCTCGACCCGGCACGACGGGCACCAGGTGCCCCAGACGTTGACCAGCGCCGGCTTGCCCTTGAGGTCGGCCTCGGTCAGGCGCCGGGCCGGGTCCTGCACGCTGGGCAGGTCGAAGGCCGGGAACGGCTTGCCGATCAGCGCCGAGGGCAGCTCGCTGGGGTCCAGCCAGAGGCCGCGGAAGAGGAACACCGCGACGATCAGGAAGATCCCCAGCGGCAGCAGCAGAATCGCTCGTTTCAAGACTCAGGCTCCCTGACCGGCGAGGCCCAGGGCCTCGCGCACACGTGTTTTCACCTTCACCCGGTAGCGCCGATCGAGCGCCGCCAGGGCGCCGCCGAGGCCCATCAGCAGGCCACCGAACCAGATCCAGCGGACGAACGGCTTGACGTGCACGCGCACCGCCCAGGCACCGTTCTCCAGCGGCTCGCCGAGCGCCACGTAGAGGTCGCGGGTAAAGCCGGCATCGATCCCGGCCTCGGTCATCATCGAACTCTGCACGGTGTACAGGCGCTTCTCCGGATGCAGGGTGGCGATCTCCTTGCCGTCGCGGCTGACGTGGATGCTGCCCTTGTCCGAGGTGTAGTTCGGCCCTTCGTGGTGCTTCGCGCCGTCGAAGAGGAAGTGGTAGCCGCCCAGTTCGACGGTGTCGCCGGGCGACATGCGCAGGTCGCGCTGGGCGCTGTACTGGCTGCTGAGGACGATACCGATGGCGCACACGGCGATGCCCAGGTGTGCCAGTTGCATGCCCCAGTAGCTGCGGGTCAGGCTGCGGGCGCCGGCCAGCACGCCCTTGTGCCGGGTCTTGTCGAGGAAGTCGCGGAAACCGGCCAGGACCACCCAGGCGGACAGCAGGAACACCGCCAGCACCGCCCAGTTGAAATCGCCGAAGTACATCGAACCGGCCGCCGCCAGGACCGCGCTGGCCACCAGCACCGGGGTCAGCATGCCGAGCAGCCAGCGGCTCGGGGTGTCCTTCCAGCGCACCAGCACGCCGACCGCCAGGGCCGCCATCAGCGCCGCCATCAGCGGTAGGAACATGGCGTTGAAGTACGGCGGGCCGACCGACAGCTTGGCGCCACTGAGGGCATCGAGCAGCAGCGGGTAGAGGGTCCCGAGGAGGATCATCGAGGCCGCCACCACCAGCACCAGGTTGTTCAGCAGCAGCAGGGTCTCGCGCGACCACAGGGCGAAGCCGACCTGGCTCTTGACCACCGGCGCGCGCAGGGCGAACAGGGTCAGCGAGCCACCGACCACCAGCAGCAGGAAGGCGAGGATGAACACCCCGCGCTCCGGGTCGGAGGCGAAGGCGTGCACCGAGGTGAGCACGCCGGAGCGGACCAGGAAGGTGCCCAGCAGGCTCAGGGAGAAAGCGGCGATCGCCAGCAGCACGGTCCAGCTCTTGAACACGCCGCGCTTCTCGGTCACCGCCAGCGAGTGGATCAGTGCAGTGCCGACCAGCCAGGGCATGAAGGAGGCGTTTTCCACCGGGTCCCAGAACCACCAGCCCCCCCAGCCCAGCTCGTAGTAGGCCCACCAGGAGCCGAGCACGATGCCGATGCCGAGGAAGGCCCAGGCCACCAGGGTCCAGGGCCGCGACCAGCGCGCCCAGGCGGCGTCCAGGCGGCCGCCGAGCAGTGCGGCGATGGCGAAGGCGAAGGCCACCGAGAATCCGACGTAACCCATGTAGAGCATCGGCGGGTGGACGATCAGGCCGACGTCCTGCAGCAGCGGGTTGAGGTCGTTGCCGTCCATAGGGGTCTGCGGCAGCAGGCGGCTGAACGGGTTGGAGGTGATGATCAGGAACAGCAGGAAGCCGGTGCTGATCATGCCCATCACCGCCAGCACGCGGGCCAGCATGACCTCCGGCAGTTGCCGGGAGAAGATCGACACGGCGAAGGTCCAGCCACCGAGGATCAGCGCCCAGAGCAGCAGCGAACCTTCGTGGGCGCCCCAGACGGCGCTGAACTTGTAGTACCAGGGCAGCGCGCTGTTGGAGTTGCCGGCCACGTAGGCCACCGAGAAGTCGTCGCGCAGGAAGGCCCAGGTCAGGCAGCCGAAGGCGAAGGCGAGGAAGGCGAACTGCCCCCAGGCCGCCGGGCGCGCCAGGCTCATCCACTGGCGGTCGCCGCGCCAGGCGCCGACCAGCGGCAGGCTCGACTGCACCAGGGCCAGGCAGAGGGCGAGGATCAGGGCCAGGTGGCCGAGTTCGGGGATCATCTACTTGCCCTCCTGGTTGTACGAGGTCTCGCCGGCGGCCTTGCCGTTCTCGTAGTGCTTCAGTTGGCCGCTGTCCTTGAGCGCCTTGGTGACTTCCGGCGGCATGTAGTTCTCGTCGTGCTTGGCCAGCACTTCATCGGCCACCAGCACGCCGTCGCCGCCCAGCTTGCCGAGGGCGACGATGCCCTGCCCCTCGCGGAACAGGTCGGGAAGGATGCCATGGTAGGCGATGGTCACTTCCTTGGCGCCGTCGGTGACCACGAAACGCACGTTCAGCGAATCCTCGCTGCGTTGCAGAGAACCCTTTTCCACCAGGCCGCCGGCGCGGATACGGGTGTCGGTCGGCGCTTCGCCGTTGGCGATCTGGGTCGGGGTGTAGAACAGGTTGATGTTCTGTTGCAGGGCCGACAGCGCCAGGCCCACCGCGGCACCGACCCCCACCACGATGGCGAGGACAATGATCAGACGTTTCTTGCGGACCGGATTCACTGCTGGGCCTCCCGGCGCAGACGACGCGCCTCTTCTTGCAGGTAGCGGCGCCGGGCCAGCAGCGGCTCGGCGACATTGATCGCCAGCACCAGCAGGCTGATGCCGTAGGCCGACCAGACGTAGGGGCCGTGATGGCCCATGGCGAGGAAGTCGCCGAACGATTCGAAGCTCATCGTGCCTTCTCCACCAGGGCCTTCACCTCGGCTTTCGCCCAGGCGGTGCGGGACTCGCGCTTGAGCACTTCCAGGCGCATGCGCACCAGCAGCATGGCCGCGAAGAAGCAATAGAAGCCGAGGACCATGATCAGCAACGGCAACCACATCTCCACCGGCATCGCCGGTTTCTCGGTGATGGTGAAGGTGGCCGGCTGGTGCAGGGTGTTCCACCACTCCACCGAGTACTTGATGATCGGGATGTTCACCACGCCGACGATGGCCAGTACGGCACAGGCCTTGGCCGCGCTGTCGCGGTTACTGATCGCCTGGCCGAGGGCGATGATGCCGAAATAGAGGAAAAGCAGGATCAGCATCGCCGTCAGGCGCGCGTCCCAGACCCACCAGGCGCCCCAGGTCGGCTTGCCCCAGACGGCCCCGGTAAGCAGCGCGACGAAGGTCATCCAGGCGCCAATGGGGGCGGCGCACTGCACCGCCACGTCGGCGATCTTCATCTTCCAGATCAGCCCGACGGCACCGGCCACGGCCAGCATGACGTAGCAGGACTGGGCGAGGAAGGCCGCCGGCACATGGATATAGATGATGCGGAAGCTATTGCCCTGCTGGTAGTCCGGCGGCGCGAAGGCCAGCCCCCAGACGCAGCCGGTGACGATCAGCAGCGCCGCCGCCACGGCGAACCAGGGCAGCCAGCGGCCGCTGATCTCGTAGAACCACTTGGGCGACCCAAGCTTGTGAAACCATGTCCAATTCATCATCAGGCTCTGTTTACAGGGCTCTTTGGAAATACCGGGCAGGCCTTCCGCTGCCAGCCCGGGTCAAGCGTGGGCGACGCAGCCGCCCGGTACCGCACGCCCGCCGATGCCTTCGGCGGGCGGACTCACTCGCCTACGCTGATCTTCAGGCCGGCAGCGATGGCGAATGGCGTGAGTGTCAATGCTAGCGCCGTCAGGCTCGCCAGCCACAATAAATGTCCGCTGTTGGGCAGTCCCTGCAGCGAAGCCTGCAGCGCCCCGCTACCGAGAATCAGCACCGGGATGTACAGCGGCAGGATCAGCAGCGCCAGCAACAGGCCGCCGCGCTTGAGGCCCACGGTCAAGGCCGCGCCGACGGCGCCGAGCAGGCTCAGCACCGGCGTACCGAGCAACAGGGAAAGCAGCAGCACCGGTATGCAACGGGCCGGCAGGCCCAGCATCAGCGCGAACAGCGGCGACATCAGGACCAGGGCCAGCCCGGAAAACAGCCAGTGTGCCAGCACCTTGGCCAGCACCAGAAGAGCCAGGGGGTGCGGCGAAAGGACCCACTGCTCCAGAGAACCGTCCTCGAAATCGCTGCGGAACAGCCCTTCCAGCGAGAGCAGCACGGCCAATAGCGCCGCCACCCAGACCAGGCCGGGCGACAAGGTTTGTAGCAATTGGCTCTCCGGCCCGACCGCCAGGGGAAACAGGGCGATGACGATGGCGAAGAAAACCAGCGGGTTGGCCAGCTCCGCCGGACGGCGGAACAGCAGGCGCGCCTCGCGCGCCAGGAGCAGGCTGAAGACGTTGCTCATGCCGGATCGCCCGCCAGCGCCGGCTCGACCGTCGCGCCGCTGGCCGCCTTGAACACGCCGAGGTCCAGCTCGCGGTAGCCGACGGGCACCTGCTGCAGGCTGTGGTGGGTGGTCAGCACCACCATCCCGCCGCGCTGGCAATGCCCGGCCAGGTGCGCTTCCAGTTGCGCCACCCCCTGTTTGTCGAGGGCGGTGAAGGGTTCATCGAGGATCCACAAGGGTGGTGCGTCCAGGTACAGGCGGGCCAGCGCCACGCGGCGTTGCTGGCCGGCGGAAAGGGTGTGGCAGGGAACGTCCTCGAAACCACGCAGGCCGACGTCGGCCAGGGCTTGCCAGATCGCCTCGCGGCTGGCCGGCTGGTGCAGCGCGCAGAGCCAGGTGAGATTCTCCTCGGCGCTGAGCAGGCCCTTGATTCCCGCGGCGTGGCCGATCCACAGCAGGCTGCGTGCCAGTTCGCCGCGCTGTTCGGCGAGCGGCCGGCCGTTCAGGCGGACTTCCCCGGCGGTCGGCTGCATCAGCCCGGACAGCAGGCGCAGCAGGCTGGTCTTGCCGCTGCCGTTGGGACCCACCACCTGCAGCATCTCGCCGGCGGCCAGGCGCAGGTCGAGGCGCTCGAACAGCATGCGCCAGTCGCGCTCGCAGGCGAGCCCGACGGTTTCCAGCAAGGGGCTGGCTGTGGGGACTTCAGCAGGATCGGACATCGAACAACATCGCCAAGCGTCTCTCCTCGTCGCGGCGCCGGAGGCCTTCACGGAACAGACCCTAAAGTCGGGATAAACACGGCCGCTATACTGGTGACGACGCGGCCAGCCTGTTTGACAGGCGCGGCATTATACACGCCCTTCCCCAGCCTCCGCAGGGTCGTTTAAGACAGGTTGTTACCCATGCCAGCCGAGATAGGCGCTTCCCCGCCACTACCCCCGGTCTCCGCCCCGCGCCCGCTGCCGCCGGCGCAATCGCAGGGCAACGCCCAGGCCGACGCCGAGATGACCCTGAAGCTGGTGCAGACCCTGGCCGGCCTGCTGGGCGAAGGCGAGTCGGGCAAGGCCGAGGTGCTGGCGGTCAAGGAAGGCCTGGCGAACAATTTCCAGGTCCTGCTCAAGCTGACCCTGGCGAACAGCGGGCAGAGCCTGGTGGAAGTGCAGAGCAATCGGCCGCTGGTGCCGGGCAACCTGCTCAATGTCAGCGCCACCAGCAATACCAGCGTGGTTGCCACCCTGCTCGACAGCATGGCCGGCGCTGGCCCGCTGAGCAGCCTCGACCTGGAGCAACTGCCTCCCGGCACCCTGCTCCAGGGCAAGGTTCTGTCCAGCACCGCGCTGCCGGCGGACAAGGCCCAGCAGGTGGTCTACCGGGTCCTGCTGAACCTGCTCAATACGCCGCTCGCCGGCAGCAAGCTGAGCCTCGATTCGCCCCAGGCGCTGCCGGTCGGCAGCCTGCTCACGGCGCTGGTGAAAAACAGCCAGCAGATCGACTTCCTGCCGCTCAGCGGACGCCTCGACCAGCTTGCGCTGGGCCAGCAACTGGCCGGGCAGAGCGCCCGCCAGGCTTCCCTGGAAGGCCTGTTCGCCGCCCTGCAGGGGCTGAACGGCCGCAACGACCTGCCGGACAGCCTGCGCCAGGCCGTGGAGCGCCTCTTCGCCGGCCTGCCGGAGGCGCAGAAGATGGGCGATTCCAAGCTGCTCGGCCAGGCCCTGCAGCAGAGCGGCCTGTTCCTCGAGGCGCGCCTGATGCAGGGCGCCACCGATCATCTCGGCCAGGACCTGAAGGCCAACCTGTTGCGCCTGTTCGCCCAGCTGTCGCCGCTACCGCCGACCGGCGCCCAGGCGCCGGGCATGTTCGCCGGCAACACGGCGAACCTGGCCCAGGCGCTGCCGGCCTTTGTCCGCAACGCCCTGGGCAACCTGGGACAGAGCGCCAACAAGACCCAGGCACTGAACTTTCCCCTGCCGAGCAAGGTTCTCCAACTGTTCGACGAGGACATGGAACTGGAGTCGCTGCTGCGCCTTGCCGCCGCGGCGATCTCCCGCCTGCAGACCCATCAGTTGTCGAGCCTGGCGCAGACCAGCACCCTGCCGGATGGCACCCAGCTGGCGACCTGGCAGATGGAGGTGCCCATGCGCCATCAGCACTCGGTGGTGCCGTTGCAGGTGAAGTTCCAGGAAGAACAGCGCAAGACCGGCGAAGAGGCCCGCGAAAGCCTCTGGCGCGTCGAACTGGCCTTCGACCTGGAGCCGCTGGGACCGCTGCACGCCCAGGCGACCCTGCTGCGCGGCAGCCTGTCCAGCCAGCTTTGGGCCGAGCGCGACGCGACCGCGCGGCTGGTCGAGCATGAACTCGGCCACCTGCGCCAACGCCTGCGCGACGCCGGCCTGACCGTTGGCGAGATCACCTGCCAACGCGGCCGCCCGCCCCAGGGCCCGCGAGCGACCATCGAACAACGCTGGGTAGACGAAACCGCATGAACAGAAAGCAGGCACCCGCCCCGCGCCAGGCCATCGCCCTGAGCTACGACGGCCAGGCCGCGCCGACCCTTTCCGCCAAGGGCGACGCCGAACTGGCCGAGGCGATCCTGGCCATCGCCCGCGACTACGAGGTACCGATCTACGAGAACGCCGAGCTGGTCCGCCTGCTCGCCCGCCTGGAACTCGGCGACGCCATTCCGGAAGCGCTGTATCGCACCATCGCCGAGATCATCGCCTTCGCCTGGCACCTGAAAGGCAAATGTCCCGAGGGCTTCGCGCCGGACGCCGCGAATGGCAACGAGTTGCTGCTGCTCGGCGGTCCCGGCGACTGAGCCAGCCCGCACGGCGAAACATCCGCACGCACATCAGCTCCAGGACCTCGCCGCTGCGCGCTAAGCTGCGCAGCCTCCGACCTCGGCAAAGGAGCGCCCGATGAACTTCGTCTTTCCCCACCCGTTGGACACCCCGCGCCTGCGGCTACGCACTTTCCGAGAGGAAGACGCCGCGCCGCTGTTCGCCATGATGTCCGACCCGGAAGTCATGCGTTACTGGAACACACCGCCGTGGACGACCCCTGCGCAGGCCCGCGAGGCGATCCTGCGGGACAGCCAGGCGCTCGTCGACGGTGAATACCTGAACCTGGCCATCGAGCGTCGAGAAGACGGCCAATTGCTCGGCAGTTGTACCCTCTTCCATTTCGAGAAAGGCTCGCGCCGCGCCGAACTCGGCTACTGCCTGGCACGTGCAGCCCAGGGCCGGGGCTATATGGGCGAGGCGCTGCGCAGGCTGCTGGCGTTCGCTTTCGATGAAATCGACCTGAACCGCCTGGAGGCGGAGATCGATCCGCGCAACCGGCCTTCGGCCGCCAGCCTGGAGCGCCTGGGCTTCCGCCAGGAGGGCCTGCTCGCACAACGCTGGATCGTTTCCGGAGAAGTCTCCGACTCGGCGCTCTACGGATTGCTCGCCGAGCACTGGCGCAACCGCTGAAGGAGGAACCACCGGCAGGGCCCGCCATCCGTCGCTTTGCACAGAACCTGTCGTTCGCGCCACGGTCTTTAGACGGCACACCACATGCCTGCGGAGGCATCCCTCAAATGAAAAAACATACCCTGTTCGCCGTAGCCGCTCTCGGCCTGCTGTTCGCGGGCAGCACCCTGCTGCCTGGCGAGCTTTCTCCTGTCGGCTCCGCTTATGCCAAGGGCGGCAATGGCGGCGGAAATGGCGGCGGCAACGGTGGCGGTCATGGCGGCGGCAAGGGCGGCAGCCATGGCGGCAACCTCGGCGGCCACTCCAGCAAAGGCCATGGTTCAGCCACCTCCGGCATCGCCAGCTCCCGCGACAGCCGCGGGCTGTCGCAGGCCAGCGCGATCTCCGCCACCACCCCCGGCGATCACAACAGCAAGGGCTTGAGCAACGCCATCGGCTCCTCGACCAAGAACGACCGCTGACCGCCAGTCGCGACCACGAAAAAGCCGGCCTTCGCGCCGGCTTTTTCGTGCCCCGCCCACACGGCTCAGGCGAAACCGCCGTTGACCCGCAGCACCTGGGAATTGACCCAGGCCCCGTCCGGCCCGGCGAGGAAGGACACCGCCGCGGCGATTTCGTCCGGTTCGCCGAGACGCTCCAGCGGCGCCAGCCTGGCGATCTGGTCGATCTGTTCGGCGCTCTTGCCGTTGAAGAACAGCTCGGTGGCCACCGGGCCGGGCGCCACCGCGTTGACCCTGATGTCCTGGCCGCGCAACTCGTTGGCCAGAACGTGCACCAGCCCCTCGACCCCGGACTTGGACGCGATGTACGGACCGTAGCTGGGCAGCGCCCGGGCAATCACGCTGGTGGACAGGGCGATGATCCGCCCGCCGCGCTCGACATGCCGGGCAGCCAGGCCGAGCACGATGAAGGCGCCACGCAGGTTGGTGCGGATCACCCGGTCGAAGCCCTCCAGGTCGCCGTCGGCGATCTTCAGGTAGGGCATCGTGCCGGCGCTGTTGACCACCACGTCGATGCGGCCGAAGGCGCCCCTGGTGGCTTCGAACAGCTTGTCCATGTCCTCCGGGCTGGCCACGTCGCCCTGTACGGCGATGGCCGCGCCGCCGGCGGCGGCGATTTCGGCCACGACCTCGTCGGCCATGGTCTGGTTGCCGGCATAGTTGACCGCGACCGCGAAACCGTCGGCGGCCAGCCGCCGGGCAATGGCACGACCGATGCCGCGGGAGGCGCCAGTGACGATGGCGGCTTGGGTGATGTCAGGCATGCTGGGGCTCTCCTGGAATGAGCATGGCGACAGCCACGCATCGACAAGGAAAGTCTAGAAGCCGGGTATTGGCGGATAAACAGCCGACAACCGTCATGACTATCCAGGATTTCCGGACAATACCGATACGCAGTCACGGCTTGCGCGCGATCCAGGCGTACTGCTGGCGCTTCTCCTCGCCCAGGCGCTGGCGTCGGCGATGACTGGCGAACGCATCGCCGGAACAGTAGGTGCAGATGGCGCTGGCTTCGATCTGCGCCGGCCCGACGCCGGCGGCCTGGAACAACTGGCGACAGAAGGCCACCAGGTCCAGCCAGGCGCCCTGCTCCGCCTGCCTTGGCTCGGGCGGAGCGAACCGGGGTGGCCGCTCGGGGAGCGGACGACGCTGGCTCCAGGGCGGCGCCGTGCCCTCCCAGAGGCGGCCGTGGCCGACCTGCAACGCCTCGATGAACCCGGCACTCACCTCGTAGCAGCAGGCTTTGATCCCGGGACCGATAGCGACCCGGATATCCACGCTGGCGACGCCGCGCGCATTGAAGCGCGCCACCGCCGCGCCGACGATACCGGCGACGAGCCCCTGCCAGCCGCCATGCAGGGCGGCCACCACCCGACCGTCGCGGCTGCTCATGAGAATCGGCAGGCAGTCCGCGGTGACCACCGCAACCGCCAGCGGCCCTTCGCCTTCGCTGAAGACGCCGTCGGCGGCATGCCGTCCCGATTCCGACAGCGAGCGCGCGTCGACGATCTCGGCGCCATGCACCTGCCGGCAATGGAATATCCGCTCGGAGAGTGCCTGGCCGGCTTGCTGGAAGCCATGCTCGATGCCTTCGATCGCCTTGAGGATGTCGGCCTGGACGGTCATGCGCTGTCTCGCCATGGAAGGTTGGAAAACGACCTTACCTCATCTTCCCAGGAACCGCTTCAGGCGATGCCGCGCAGGAGGTCGGGGGAGCCGCGATCACGCTTGATCAACGCGGCCAGGGCGACCTGGCCCAGGGGCCGGTCGGACACCGCGCCGATGCTCAGGCCATGGCCCCTGCTCCACTCGAACAACAGGCGCTTCTCGCGGCAATCGAGCTCGCCCACCAGCAGGAAGCGCCGGATGCTGCCGCTGCGTCCCAGCATCGTCAGCGTGCCCTTGCAGCCCTGGTCCAGGCGGAATCCGTCGTAGAGGCAATAGTCGTACGGGTGGCCCTGGTCCAGGGAGCGCCGCAGCTCCCGTCGGTCCAGGCACAGGCTCAGGTGGAAGTAGCCGCAGCGGTTGAACAGCGCTCCGTACCTGAGCAAACGGCCGGGGTTGGCGCACAGCACCATCGCGCGCAGGGGTATTGCAGGCATCCTTGTGGCCTCCTGGAAACGTGCTGGTTGACCAGGACCGATTCTAGAAAGCGGCAGTCGCACAATTAATAGGACTTTTCCTCTAAATGCCTACCTGTGATCTGAAGCTTCCTCCTGGCCCAGGTTACGCAGGACACGCTCGGCCTGGCGCCTCAACGGCTCGCGCAACTCCAGCGGCTGCCTGACCTCGAAGTCGAACGGCAGGCCGCACAGGCGCCGGGCGAACCAGTCCAGGTCGTCGGTGCTGGCGCGCAACAGCGTACCGCCATCGACCTCGGCGAGCAGACCGAGGGGCTCGCCGAGCACCGCGACCACCTGCTCTCTCGCCGCCCGCATCAGGATTTCCACCGGGTAGGCGCGCGGCATCCGGGCGAAGCTCTCCCGCAGGTGGCGGAGGGTATCGAAATCCGCCGGTCGCTCGAAGCGCTCCGCCAGCATGCGCGGCGCGTCCAGGCGATCGAGACGGAACGAGCGCAACGCCTGGCGCAGGTGGCAGAAACCGCTGACGTACCAGCAGCCGTTGCGATAGGCCAGGCCGTAGGGATCGAGTTGGCGGAGGGTTTCGGCTCCCTGCGGGTCGCGATAGCGGAACTCGACCCGCGCACGGACCTGGGCGGCTTCGGCGAGGGTCGCCAGCGCCGCCACACTGGTTCCCGCCCGGGCGCGGGCCAGGTCCAGGCTGGCGGTCTCGCGGAGCGCCACGAGGCGCCGCCGCAGTGCAACGGGCATCACCCTGCTCAGCTTGGCCTGCGCACTTTCCAGGGCCAGCTCGCTTTCGCCCAGGCCGAGACTGCGCACCGCCAGCAGGCCGAGGGACACGGCCAGGGTTTCCTCCGCGCTGAACATCAGCGGCGGGAGCTTGAAACCGGCCACCAGGCGGTAACCGCCATGGCGTCCGCGCTCCGCCGAGATGGGAATGCCCAGCTCCTCGAGGGCGACGATATAGCGACGCAGCGTCCGTCCATCCACCTCCAGGCGCCTGGCCAGCTCGCTACCGCTGAGCTGGCCGTGGCTCTGCAGCAGTTCGAGCAGGGCGAGCACGCGCACCGTGGGCTTGGCCATTTTTCGATCCGTCGGAAAAATCAGGACCGAATATAGCCTATATAACCCCTACCCTGCGTTCAGCCCGGTTGCGATGCGCAACGTGCGTTACCTGAACGGAGATGGAAAATGGAACCTGTACTGTTTTATGGCGTACCCCACGGCTGTTCCTTCGGCTCGATCGTGGCCCTCGAGTGGCTCGGCCGCCCCTATCGCCTGTGCCGGATCGAGATGCCGCTGGAGACCGGCGAGCGCACCTACGTGCGCCTGAACCCGGCTCGACAGACGCCCACCCTGCTCCTGGAGGACGGCCGCGCACTCAGCGAAAGCCTGGCCATTCTCCAGCACCTGGCGGCGCGCGACCTGTGCAGGAAGCTCGGCTATCCGCAGGGCAGCGCCGAGTTCGACGAACTGAACTTCGCCCTCGCCCTCCTGCATACCGAATGCCATTCGGCCTGGGGGGCCCTGTTCTATCTGGAGGACGCCGACGTAACCACGACGGCAAGGGCTCTGGCGCGCGCGGCGCGAGCCTATGGCCGGATCGACAAGCTGCTCGGCGACCGCAAGTGGCTGGCCGGCGAAGGGCCGAGCGTGGCCGACGCCTACCTCGCGGGTACCGCTCGCTGGGGACGGGAGCTGGGCTACTTCGACCTGCAACACGACTTTCCGCGCCTGCATCGACACCTGGAGAAGCTGGAGCAGGACCCGGCGGTGCGCTTCGCCCATGCTATCGAGGATCGCCTGCCGGCGCAGAGCTGCGGGGAGTTCAGGGGAGAGGTGACACTGGCAGAAGTGGCGAGCCGCCTGCTCGCCTGAAAAGCGCCAGCGCCGGGCCGGCGGCCGTCACTTGCCCTTGGCTTCGTGCAGGCGCGCCACCAGCTCGGCCTCGGCCTGCGACAGACCGCAGGCCTGGGTCAGGTCTTCGGCGCTGGCGCCGAGCCCGACCAGGCGTGCGGCCTGGCTGAACGACAGCGTGGTCGGATCGCGCTGCTCCAGGCGCGCGACCCGGTCGGGAAGCGGCGCGAGTTGCTTGCCCAGGTCCTGCAAGGCCTCGCCCATGCGCACGTTGACCTGCTGGTAGGACTCGATGCGCTTGCTCAGCTCCTTGAGCCGGCGCTCGCGCGCGGCGCCCTCCTCCGCCTGCTGCGCCAGCGCAGCTTGCAGGCGGCGCAATTCACGGCGCAGCCACAGGCACGCCGCCGCCAGGCCGAGGCAGGCGGCGACCGCCAGTGCCAGCGCGACGACCTCCATCTCAGCAGGCCCTCGTGTCGGTCGAACGCATCAGATGCTGCCCAGCTCCGACCATTCTTCCTCGGTCATCATCTTGTCCAGCTCGACCAGGATCAGCAGCTCGCCGTTCTTGTTGCAGACCCCCTGGATGAACTTGGCCGACTCTTCGTTGCCGACGTTCGGCGCGGTCTCGATTTCCGACTGCTTCAGGTAGACCACCTCGGCGACGCTGTCGACCAGGATGCCGACCACCTGCTTGTCCGCCTCGATGATGACGATCCGCGTGTTGTCGCTGACCGGCGCAGGGTCCAGGCCGAAGCGCTGGCGGGTGTCGATCACCGTGACCACGTTGCCGCGCAGGTTGATGATGCCCAGCACGTAGCTCGGCGCGCCCGGCACCGGGGCGATCTCGGTGTAGCGCAGCACCTCCTGGACCTGCATCACGTTGATGCCGTAGCTCTCGTTGTCCAGGCGGAAGGTGACCCACTGCAGGATCGGATCTTCGGCGCTTTGCGCGGTGGCTTTGCTCATTCCTCTAACCTCTCGAAAACCGCCGCAAGCGGCGGAAGCTGTCTATCAATGGTCGCCGTGCAGGCGCTTGACGGCGCCGCTGGCGATCAGTTCGGCGAGCGCCGCCACATCCAGCAGCGCACACATGTGTTCGATGACCGTGCCGGCCAGCCAGGGCCGCTGGCTGCGCTGGCTGCGCCATTTCACCTCGGCCGGGTCGAGGCGGATCGAGCGGCTCACCTGGTGCACCGCCAGCCCCCACTCGTAGCCCTGGACCGAGATCACGTACTTGAGGCCGTCGCGATAGTCGTCGCGGTAGCGTTCGGGCATCACCCAGCGTGCGGTGTCCAACACCTTCAGGTTGCCCGCCTGCGACGGCAGGATGCCGAGGAACCAGTCGGGCTGGCCGAACAACGGGGTCAGCTCCTGGTTCTCCAGCGGATAGATCGAGCCGAGGCATACCAGCGGCACCGCCAGGGTCAGCCCGGCGACGTCGAACAGCAGGCACTCGAAGGGCTCCGCCGCCCAGGCCGGACGACCGTCGTCGAGCAACGGCAGGTCGAGCAGCGGCGGCTCGCCGACGCTCGCCGGGGCGCTCGGCACGCGCAACTCGATGACTTCGTGGGGCCGTGGCTCGACCGGCAACTCGCGCAACGTCGTCGGTTCGTCGAGCAGGGCCGCCGGCACCGGCGGAACCAGTCGCGCATCGCGGACCTGCTCCTCGAGCACCGCGGCCTCGAACTCGTCGAACCCGTGGTCGACCGGCAGCGTTTCCAGCGCCGGGACCGGGGCCGGTGTCGCCACTTCGGCGACCGCCAGCGCGACAGGCTTCAACGGCGCGGGCGCAGGCGCTGGCGGCGTCTCGACGGGAGGTTCCAGGTCCTCGAAAGTGGCCTCCTGGAGCAACGCATCCAGGTAGGACTGCAAGGCCAGTTGCGAACGGGTGGCGGTGGCGGCGCTCATGTGGGTATTCCGCGACAGGGGTCTACAACGGTTATCGGCCGCACTCCGGTGCGGCTTGAATGCGCCTGTCGGCGCGGCGACCGGCGTGCCATCAGGCCACCCGGGTGGCCGGCTGCTGCGCCAGCAGATGCTTGAGCAAGGCGCGGTAGGCGATCACCCCGCGACTCTTGCCGTCGTGCTGCGACGGCGTGACCCCGGCCCGGCTGGCATCGCGCAGGCGGGTATCGATGGGAATGAACGCCTGCCACAGGTTGTCCGGGTAGTTCTCGTTGAGAATCCGCAGCGTGCTCAGCGAAGCCTGGGTCCGCCGGTCGAACAGCGTAGGTACGATGGTATAGGGCAACGCCTGTTTGCGCGACCGGTTGATCATCGCCAGGGTGTTGACCATCCGCTCCAGCCCTTTCACCGCGAGGAACTCGGTCTGCACCGGGATCACCAGGTGCTGGCTGGCGGCCAGGGCGTTGACCATCAGCACGCCGAGCAGCGGCGGGCTGTCGATGATCGCATGGTCGAAATCCTGCCAGAGCTGCGCCAGGCTCTTCGAGACCACCAGGCCGAGACCGCTCTTGCCCGGCGACTGGCGCTCCAGGGTGGCCAGCGCGGTACTCGACGGCAGCAGGGAAATGCGTTCGTTGCTGGTGCTGCGCAGCAGCGAGGCCGGCAGCCCCTCGGGGACGTTGCCCTGGTGCAGGAACAGGTCGAAGGCGCTGTGCTCGAGGGTGTCCGGGTCATAGCCGAAATAGCTGGTCATCGAGCCGTGGGGGTCCAGGTCGACCACGACCACGCGCTTGCCGGCATCCGCCAGCAGGCCGGCCAGGGCGATGGACGAGGTGGTCTTGCCGACCCCTCCTTTCTGATTGGCGACTGCCCAGACTTTCATTGCTCTACTCTTCCTGGCATGGGTCTACCCGGTTGGGGCCGCACTAATGGCCAGTTCGGCCCCGGCGCCCGTACGCAAACCATGGTTCGCACGCTCATGGCGAAGGCGACGGGGAATTGACGGTTGCCGGCGCGGGCGCCGGCGTACCGCCAGTATCTGCAGCTTGCGTGCCAGTTGCCGAGCCTGCGTGGCGAAGCGCCGAATCCGGCTGCGCCTTGCCGCTGCCGACCCCGCTGACGCTGCGCCGTACCTCCAGGTTGCGCGAGATCACCAGCACCACCCGGCGGTTCTTCGCCCGCCCCTCGGCGCTGGCATTGTCCGCCACCGGCTGAAATTCACCATAGCCCACCGCAGCCATCCGCGACGGCTCGACCCCATCGTTGCCGAGCAGGCGGACGATGCTCGCCGCCCGCGCCGCCGACAGTTCCCAGTTGGTGGGATAGCGCGGGCTATGGATCGGCACGTCGTCGGTGAAGCCCTCGACATGGATCGGGTTCTTGTAGGGCGCCAGGATCTTGGCGACCTTCTCGACGATATCGAAGGCGGCATCGTTGGGCAGCGCATCGCCGCTGGGAAACAGCAGGCTGGAATTGAGAGTGATCTCGATCCACAGCTCGTTGCCGCGCACGCTCAACTGGTCGGAGGCGATCAGGTCACCGAAGGCGCTACGTACGCTGTCGGCGATCCGCTCCAGCGAGTCGGCGCTGGCCGCGTTGTCGCTGGGCTGCTCCTCGACGCTGGTGCGCTCCGGCTCGGTGGTGCGCGGCCGCTCTTCGCCGATGGGAATCGGCTTCAACGAGCGGTCGGGCTGGTTGAACACGCCGGTGAGGGTCTCCGAAAGGATCTTATACTTGCCCTCGTTGATCGAGGAAATCGAATACATCACCACGAAGAAGGCGAACAGCAGGGTGATGAAGTCCGCATAGGAAACCAGCCAGCGTTCGTGGTTCTCGTGTTCCTCCTGGTGGCGACGGCGGCGCTGCATGCTCGGCTCCGGTCAGTCCATGAAGCCTTGCAGCTTCAACTCGATGGAACGCGGGTTCTCGCCCTCGGCGATGGACAGCAGGCCCTCCAGGAGCATCTCGCGGTAGCGCGACTGGCGCAGCACCAGGGTTTTCAGCTTGTTGCCGACCGGCAGCAGGAGCAGGTTGGCGAAGCCGACGCCATAGATGGTGGCGACGAAGGCCACGGCGATGCCGCTGCCGAGCTGCGCCGGGTTGGCCAGGTTGCCCATCACATGGATCAAGCCCATTACCGCGCCGATGATGCCGATGGTCGGCGCATAGCCGCCCATGCTCTCGAACACCTTGGCGGCCTGCAGGTCGCGACTTTCCTGGGTGAATAGGTCGACCTCGAGGATGCTGCGGATGACTTCCGGCTCGGCGCCGTCCACCAGCAGTTGCAGGCCCTTGCGCGCATAGGGATCGGGCTCCGCGTCGGCGATGCTCTCCAGGCCGAGCAGGCCTTCCTTGCGCGCGGTCATGCTCCAGGAGACGATCCGGTCGATTCCCCCGGAAAGATCCTCGCGCGGCGGGAAGAACACCCAGCCGAGCATGCCCAGGCCGCGCTTGAGCACGTTCACCGGGGTCTGCAACAACGCCGCGGCCAGGGTGCCGCCGATCACGATCAGCGCCGCCGGACCGTTGAGCAGGGCCCCCGCGTGGCCGCCCTCGAGAAAGTTGCCGCCGACGATGGCGACGAACGCCAGGATGATCCCGACCAGGCTGAGCACATCCATCAACGCGTCCCCTCGGCTCGGCGAAGGCGCGCGCAGCTCGTCACGTGGGTGGCCATCGAAGGCAGTCTCCTCATTCCTGCACGCACGCTTACTGGCACGCCTCGACCAGGTGCCGGCCGATGTCATCGAGCCCGTACACCGCGTCCGCCAGGTTGGCCTTGACCACGGCCATCGGCATCCCGTAGATCACGCAACTGGCCTCGTCCTGCGCCCACACCTGGCTGCCGCCCTGCTTGAGCAGGCGCGCACCCTCGCGTCCGTCGGCGCCCATGCCGGTGAGGACCACCGCCAGGACCTTGTCGTTGTAGGCCTTGGCCGCCGAGCCGAAGGTCACGTCGACGCAGGGCTTGTAGTTCAGGCGTTCGTCGCCGGGGAGGATGCGCACGGTGCCGCGGCCGTCGACCATCATCTGCTTGCCGCCCGGCGCCAGCAGCGCCAGGCCGGGACGCAGGATGTCGCCGTCCTCTGCCTCCTTGACGTTGATCCGGCACAGCTTGTCGAGGCGCTCGGCGAAGGCCTTGGTGAAGGCCGCCGGCATGTGCTGGATCAGTACCAGCGGCGCCGGGAAGTTGGCCGGCAACTGGGTCAGCACCCGCTGCAGGGCAACCGGTCCACCGGTGGAGGTACCGATCGCGACCAGCCGGTAGGCCTTGCGCTTCGGCGCCGCCGAGGTCGACGCCGGGGCCGGCGAAGCGCCGGCACCGGCGCGCGCGCTCGCGCCGACGCTGGAGGACGACGCCGGCGCATGGCTGGACGAGGTGGCCGAAGGCAGCGGCGGCAGGCTGATCGAGCGACGATTGCTACGGGCGATGGTCAGGACCTTCTCGCAGAGCAACTGGCGGACCTTGTCCGGGTTGCGCGAGATGTCCTCGAAATTCTTCGGCAGGTAGTCGACCGCTCCGGCGTCCAGCGCATCCAGGGTCACCCGCGCGCCCTCGTGGGTCAGCGAGGAGAACATCAGGACCGGGGTCGGGCAACGCTGCATGATGTTGCGCACCGCGGTGATGCCGTCCATCAGTGGCATCTCGTAATCCATGGTGATCACATCGGGTCTCAGGGCCAGCGCCTGCTCGATGGCCTCGCGGCCATTGGTGGCGGTGCCGACCACCTGGATCTGTCCATCGGCGGAGAGAATCTCCGAGACACGGCGGCGGAAGAACCCCGAATCGTCCACCACCAGGACTTTGACTGCCATAGCTACTCCTCAGAGGGCGACGCTCCTGCGCCGCCGGAAACCCATACGCGGCGTCAGATGCGCCGTGCGTAACGCTTGAGCATGCTCGGCACATCGAGGATCAGGGCGATGCGCCCGTCCCCGGTGATGGTGGCGCCCGCCATGCCGGGGGTGCCCTGCAACATCTTGCCGAGTGGCTTGATCACCACTTCTTCTTGTCCCACCAACTGGTCGACGACGAAACCGATGCGCTGGGTGCCGACCGACAGGATCACCACGTGCCCCTCACCCTGCTCTTCGTGGGCCGCACTCGGCACCAGCCAGCGCTTGAGATAGAACAGTGGCAAGGCCTTGTCACGGACGATCACCACTTCCTGGCCATCCACGACATTGGTGCGCGACAGGTCAAGATGGAAGATTTCGTTGACGTTGACCAGCGGGAAGGCGAACGCCTGGCTGCCCAGCATCACCATAAGGGTAGGCATGATCGCCAGGGTCAGCGGCACCTTGATGACGATCTTCGAGCCGGACCCCTTCTGCGAGAACACGTTGACCGTGCCGTTGAGCTGGGAAATCTTGGTCTTCACCACGTCCATGCCGACGCCGCGGCCGGACACATCGGAAATCTCGGTCTTGGTCGAGAAACCCGGGGCGAAGATCAGGTTGTAGCACTCCAGGTCGGTCAGGCGGTCCGCCGCATCGCGCTCCAGCAGGCCCTTCTCCACCGCCTTGTTGCGCAACACCTCGGCGTCCATGCCCTTGCCGTCGTCGGTGATCATCAGGAGGATGTGGTCACCCTCCTGCTCCGCCGACAGCACCACCTGGCCGACCCGCGGCTTGCCGGCGGCCTCGCGCTCCTCCGGACTCTCGATGCCGTGGTCGACGGCGTTGCGCACCAGGTGCACCAGCGGATCGGCGAGGGCCTCGACCAGGTTCTTGTCGAGGTCGGTCTCTTCGCCCACCAGCTCCAGGTTGATCTCTTTCTTCATGTTCCGTGCCAGGTCGCGGACCAGGCGCGGGAAGCGGCCGAAGACCTTCTTGATCGGCTGCATGCGGGTCTTCATCACCGACATCTGCAGGTCGCCGGTGACCACGTCGAGGTTGGCCACGGCCTTGGCCATGGCCTCGTCGCCACTGTTCAGGCCCAGGCGCACCAGGCGGTTACGCACCAGCACCAGCTCGCCGACCATGTTCATGATCTCGTCGAGACGCGCCGTATCCACCCGCACGGTGGTCTCCGCTTCGCTCGCCGCCGGCCTGTCGGGCGCCGCCGGACGCGCGGCGGCGGCCTTGGCCGGAGCGACCGGTTTCGCCGCGGGACTCTTCGCCGCGATGTTCTTGGCTACCGCCGCAGCGGCCGCCACGGCCTCGGAGGCGCCGTTGAACTTGCCCTTGCCGTGCAATTCGTCGAGCAGCGACTCGAACTCGTCGTCGCTGATCTCATCGCCGCCCGCAGCGGCCGGCGCCTTGCCCTGCTCCGCCGGCGCAGCCGCTGGAGCCGCGGCAGCCGGTGCGGCGGGTGTGCCGGCGGCTTCCGGGACATCGCCGAACTTGCCCTTGCCGTGCAGCTCGTCGAGCAGCGCCTCGAACTCGTCGTCGCTGATATCGTCACCAGCGGCAGCCCCGGCCGGCTCGACCGCCTCGGCGGGAACTTGCGCAGGCTCGGCCGAGACCGCCGGCGGGACGAACTTGCCCTTGCCGTGCAACTGGTCGAGCAACGCCTCGAACTCGGCGTCGCTGATCTCGTCGCCAGCGGGAGCCGCGGGCGCTTCTGCAACGGCGGAGGCCGGCGCTTCGTCGCCCTGCAGAGCATCCAGCAACTGCTCGAACTCGTCGTCGGTGATATCGCTGGAGGCACTCTGCGCGGGCGCTTCCGGCGGCGGCGCAGGCTCGGCTGGCGGAACGGCCGCCGGCGACGCTTGCACAGGTTCCGCGGGCGCGGCGCCCTCGGGCTCGGCCAGGCGGGCAAGGGCCGCCAGCAGCTCGGGCGTCGCCGGGGTCGGTTCGGACTGCTCGCGCACCTGATCGAACATCGCGTTGACCGTATCCAGCGCCTGCAGCACCACATCCATCAGTTCGGAGCTGACGCGCCGCTCGCCCTTGCGCAGGATATCGAAGACGTTTTCCGCAATGTGGCAGCATTCCACCAGCGCGTTCAGCTGGAGGAAGCCGGCACCGCCCTTGACCGTATGGAACCCACGGAAAATGGCATTGAGCAGGTCCATGTCGTCCGGCCGGCTCTCCAGCTCGACCAGTTGCTCGGACAATTGCTCGAGAATCTCGCCGGCCTCAACCAGGAAGTCCTGGAGGATTTCTTCATCGGCGTCGAAGCTCATTCGGCTGCTCCCAGAGACGTGTTACTCGAAAGGATCGGCAGGACCGCTGTCCTGCCGGAAATACCGGCCCGGCGCTTCCGGACCGACTTCAGCCCGCCCGCCGGGATCACCGGCATGACGAAGGCTGTGCCGGCAGCCCGCGGATGCCAGCGTTCAATGCTTACTTAACGGCAGCGATGCCGCAGTCTTGAGCCGGGCGGGTCAGAAACCCAGGCTGGACAGCAGATCGTCCACGTCATCCTGCCCAGACACCACATCCTCTCGTTTTTCCGCGGCGACCTGCGGCCCCTCGCCCTTGGCCGAACGCTCCAGCGCGGCCTGGTGGCGCATGCTCACGTGGTCGTGCTCGATCCCGGCGTAACGGTCCACCTGGCCGGCCATCCAGACCAGCTTCACGAGGTTGCTCTCGACCTCGGTGACCAGCTTGGTGACACGCTTGATCACCTGGCCGGTCAGGTCCTGGTAATCCTGCGCCAGCAGGATGTCATTGAGCTGCGAGGACAACTGGCCGGCGTTCTCGCCGCTGCGCATGAGGAACTGTTCGATGCGCTTGGCCAGCTCGCGGAAGCCGTCAGCGTCGATTTCCCGGCGCATGAAGCGTTGCCACTCCTGGTGCAGCTCCCGCGAATCGTCGCCCAACTGGTTGACCAGCGGGGCGCTCTGCTCCACCAGGTCCATGGTCCGGTTGGCGGCCTTCTCGGTCATTTCCACCACGTAGGAAAGACGATCGGTGGCATCGGCGATCTGCGACATTTCCTGCGCGTGGGGGGAATGCGGGTCGATCTGGAAATCGACGATGGCGTTGTGCAGTTCGCGGGTCAGCTTGCCCACTTCCTGGTAGAGGCCACGGTCCCTGGCCTGGCTGAGCTCCTGGATCAATTGCACCGCCTGCTGGAAGTGCCCCCGTTCGAGACAGTCCACCAGTTCGCGCGCATGTTTTTTCAGGGTCGATTCGAATTCGTCGCCCGTGGAATCGTTACCAAGCACCATGACACCCTCTTGGCCGGCTTCAGCCGTTGACCCGCTCGAAAATCTTCTCGATCTTTTCCTTCAGGACCTGAGCGGTGAAGGGTTTGACCACATAGCCGTTGACCCCGGCCTGGGCCGCTTCGATGATCTGGTCGCGCTTGGCCTCGGCGGTGACCATCAGCACCGGCAGGTGCTTGAGGCGCTCGTCGGCGCGAACCGCGCGCAGCAGATCGATGCCGGTCATGCCCGGCATGTTCCAGTCGGTGACGAGAAAGTCGAAATTGCCGCTGTGCAGCATCGGCAGCGCCGTGGTGCCGTCGTCGGCCTCGGCGGTATTGGTGAAGCCCAAGTCCCGCAAGAGGTTCTTGATGATGCGTCTCATCGTGGAAAAGTCGTCCACGATGAGAATTTTCATGTTCTTGTCCAAGTAAACCTCCGTACAGACCAGAGCGCGCCCCAGGGGACGCGCCACACATTCTTTTGCGTTAACGGTTACAAGCTGCGGTCGAGGCCGGTTCAGGCCGACCGCCAATCGGCCAGGCGCGCGCGCAAACGCGCGGCGCACTGGCTGTGCAACTGGCTGACCCGCGATTCGCTGACGCCCAGTACCTCGCCGATCTCCTTGAGGTTGAGTTCCTCGTCGTAATACAACGCCAGCACCAGGCGCTCGCGCTCCGGCAGCTTGGCGATGGCATCCGCCAGGGCCGCCTGGAAACGTTCGTCGAGCAGGCCGTGGATCGGTTCGTTGTGGCTGAGGCTGGTGTCTTCCGGCAATCCATGTTCGCCGTCCTGCAACAGGTCGTCGAAGCTGTACAGGCGGCTACCCTGCGTGTCGCTGAGGATGCCGTAGTAATCTTCGAGGCTCAATTGGAGTTCGGCAGCAACTTCGTGATCTTTAGCGTCGCGTCCGGTTCTCGCCTCGATCGCGCGGATCGCGTCGGTCACCATGCGCGTGTTGCGGTGCACCGAACGCGGCGCCCAGTCGCCCTTGCGGACCTCGTCGAGCATGGCCCCGCGGATGCGGATGCCGGCATAGGTCTCGAAGCTGGCGCCCTTGCCGGCGTCGTATTTCTTCGCGGCCTCGAGCAGGCCGATCATGCCGGCCTGCATCAGGTCCTCCACCTGCACGCTGGCCGGCAGGCGGCCGAGCAGGTGATAGGCGATGCGCTTGACCAGTGGTGCGTAACGCTGGATCAGTTGCTCCTGGGAGTTCTGCGCTTGCGCCTTGCTATACATACGCACTCCAGAGGCCGCTGTCATACGGCCGAACCTGTCGCGGGGTGTTGGACCAGTCGTTCGACGAAGAACTCCAGGTGCCCGCGCGGGTTGGCCGGCAGCGGCCAGCTATCGACCTTCTGCGCGACCGCCTTGAAGGCCAGGGACGCCTTCGAGCGGGGGAATGCCTCGTATACGGCTCGCTGTTTCTGCACGGCCTTGCGTACCGACTCGTCGTAAGGGATGACACCTACATACTGTAGTGCGACGTCGAGGAAACGGTCAGTGACCTTGGTCAGTTTGGCGAACAGGTTGCGTCCTTCCTGCGGGCTGTGGGCCATGTTGGCCAGGACCCGGAAGCGGGTCATGCCGTGGTCGCGGTTGAGCAGCTTGATCAGGGCGTAGGCATCGGTGATCGAGGTCGGCTCGTCGCAGACGACCAGCAGCACCTCCTGCGCGGCGCGGACGAAACTGACCACCGAATCGCCGATCCCGGCGGCAGTGTCGACGACCAGGACATCGAGGTTGTCGCTGATATCGCTGAACGCCTGGATCAGCCCCGCATGCTGCATCGGCGAGAGGTGCACCATGCTCTGCGTGCCGGAGGCCGCGGGAACGATGCGCACGCCACCGGGACCGAGGAGGAGGACATCGCGCAGTTCGCAGCGTCCCTCGATCACGTCGGCCAGGGTGCGCTTGGGCGTGAGTCCCAGCAGGACGTCGACGTTGGCCAGGCCGAGGTCGGCATCCAGCAGCATGACGCGACGGCCGAGATCGGCCAGAGCCAGTGCCAGGTTCACCGACACATTGGTCTTGCCGACGCCGCCCTTGCCGCCAGTTACTGCGATCACCTGTACGGGATGCATGCTACCCATCTGCTTCATACCTTGTGTTGTCGTCTTCCCGGAACGCCCTTCCAGCGCTCTCCGGTATTGGCGGGAACGATGCGCCATCGCTCCCGGCCCGGCGGAAGCCACCTTCGCTTCCGTCACCCGCGCCACGCGCGGTTCTTCCCACGTCCTCAGCCGGCACGCCGCGCCGGTTGCTGGTAGAGCCCGGCGAACATCTCGGCCATGGCGTCCTCGCTGGGCTCTTCCGGTGCCTGCAGGCTCACCGCCCGGCTGACCAGTTGGTGACTGCGCGCCACCTGCAGGTCGTCCGGAATCCGCGGCCCATCCGCCAGATAGGCTACCGGGAGACGCTGGGCGATAGCCAGCGCCATCGATTCACCGAGGCTGCCCGCCTCGTCCAGCTTAGTCAGGATGCAACCCGCCAGCCCGCAGTGCCGATAGGTCTGGTAGGCCGACTTGAGCACCTGGCTCTGGCTGGTGGTGGCCATCACCAGGTAATTCTTCACATTCAGGCTCGGCGACGCCAGTGCCTCGAGCTGCATGCGCAATGCCGGGTCGCTGGCCGGCAGGCCGGCGGTATCGATCAGCACCATGCGCTTGCGCGCCAGCGGCGCCAGGGCCTGGATCAGCGACTGACCGGGATCGACCAGGGTCACCGGTACGTTGAGGATCCGGCCGAGGGTCTTGATCTGCTCCTGGGCACCGATCCGGTAGCTGTCCATGCTCACCAGCGCCAGGCTCTGGGCGCCGTACTTGAGGACGTAGCGCGCGGCCATCTTCGCCAGGGTGGTGGTCTTGCCGGCGCCTGCCGGGCCGACCAGGGCCAGTACGCCGCCCGCGTCGAGCGGGTCCTGCTCGGGGGTCTGCACGGCACGCGACAGGTGCGCCAACAGCATGCGCCAGGCCTGGCGCGTATCGCCCACCGCGGCGACCCGCTCCAGCAACGGCTTGCTCAGCTCCGCCGGCAAGCCCATGCGCTGCAGGCGCCGCCAGAGGTTGGCCTGCTGCGGACGCTGGTGCTGCAACTGGCCCCAGGCGATGGAACCCAGTTGTACCTCGATCAGCTCGCGCAGGCCGTTCAGTTCGAAACGCATTGCCTCGAGAGTCTGGCCGCCCGCCTGGGGCTTGGCCTGCGCCGCCGCCATGGACTCGGCCAGGGACGGACGCGCCGGCTTCTCCTCGGCGAACAATTGACGGTCCTTGCGCTGGTTTTCCGCCGGACGCGCCGTCAACTCGGCGCGCGCCTCGGCGATCCGCGCCTGGGTCTTGCGCAGCTCCACTTCCAGCGCCGGGTTGGGCTTGCTCGGCGCCGGCGGGGCCTGGTAATCCAGCGCCGCGGTCAGCTCGATGCCGCCGGCGACCCGGCGGTTGCCGAGAATCGCGGCGTCCGGACCCAGTTCGTCGCGGACCAGTTTCATGGCCTGGCGCATATCGGCGGCGAAGAAGCGTTTGACTTGCATTGCCCGAACCCCTCAGTTCAGTAGTCTTGCCGGCAACCTCAGGTTGCCCGGTGTGCCGGCCCTGGAGCCGGCGCAGCCCTCGTTCAGTTCTGTCCCACCGTCGCGACGATGGTGACTTGCTTGTTGTCCGGGATTTCCTGGTAGGCCAGCACATGCATGCTGGGCACCGCCATCCGCGCGAAGCGCGACATCATCGCGCGGATCGGTCCGGCAACCAGCAGGATCGCCGGCTTACCGAGCATTTCCTGGCGTTGCGCGCTCTCGATCAGCGAGCGTTGCAGCTTCTCGGCCATCCCCGGCTCCAGCAACATGCCGTCCTCGGAGCCTTGTCCGGCCTTCTGCATGCTGTTCAGCAAAATCTGTTCCAACCTCGGTTCGAGCGTGATCACAGGCAGCTCCGGCTCAAGCCCGACAATGCTTTGCACGATTGCGCGGGACAACGCGACGCGAACCGCGGCGACCATCGCGCCGGGATCTTGACTCCGCGGAGCGACGTTGGCGATGGCCTCGGCGATGGTACGGATGTCGCGCACCGGCACCTGCTCCTGGAGCAGCGCCTGCAGGACCTTGAGCAGGGTGGACAGGGAAATCAGCCCCGGCACCAGCTCTTCCGCCAGCTTCGGCGAGCTGCGGGCGAGCAATTGCAGGAGCTGCTGCACTTCTTCATGGCCCAGCAGCTCGTGGGCGTGCTTGTGCAGCACCTGGTTCAGGTGGGTGGCGACCACAGTGCTCGCATCCACCACGGTGTAGCCCAGCGACTGCGCCTGGTCGCGCTGGCCGGGCTCTATCCATACCGCTTCCAGGCCGAAGGCCGGGTCCTTGCCGGCGATGCCGTTGAGGCTGCCGAATACCTGGCCGGGGTTGATCGCCAGCTCGCGATCGGGATAGATCTCCGCTTCGGCCACGCTGACCCCCATCAGGGTCAGGCGGTAGGCGTTGGGCAGCAGGTCGAGGTTGTCGCGGATGTGCACCGAGGGCATCAGGAAGCCCAGCTCCTGGGACAGCTTCTTGCGTACGCCCTTGATCCGCGCCAGCAGTTGCCCGCCCTGGTTGCGGTCGACCAGCGGGATCAGCCGGTAGCCGACTTCCAGGCCGACCATGTCCACCGGGGTGACGTCGTCCCAACCCAGCTCCTTGACCTCCTGGGCGCGCTGCGCCGGTAGCAGCTCCTGCTGGCGCTGCACCTCCTGCTCGGCGACCTGCTTGGCCTTGTTCTGCCGGTGCCAGATCCAGTAGGCGGCAGCACCGGCCAGGGCGCCGAGGCCGATGAAGGAAACGTGCGGCATGCCCGGCACGGCGCCCATCGCGATCAGGATCGCCGCGGAAATCGCCAGCGCCTTGGGCGAGGCGAACATCTGCCGGTTGACCTGCTGGCCCATGTCCTCGGAACTGGAGACCCGCGTCACCATGATCGCCGCCGCAGTCGACAGCAGCAGCGACGGCAGTTGTGCCACCAGGCCGTCACCGATGGTCAGCAGGGCGTAGACCTTGCCGGCGTCGCCGAAGGACATCGAATGCTGGATCATGCCGATGGCGACGCCGCCGATCAGGTTGATGAAGAGAATCAGCAGGCCGGCGATGGCGTCGCCGCGGACGAACTTGCTGGCACCGTCCATCGAACCGTAGAAGTCGGCCTCCTGGGCCACCTCGCTGCGGCGCTTCTTGGCTTCCTCCTGCTCGATCAGGCCGGCGTTGAGGTCGGCGTCGATGGCCATCTGCTTGCCGGGCATGGCATCCAGGGTGAAGCGCGCGCTGACTTCGGAAATCCGCCCGGCGCCCTTGGTCACCACCACGAAGTTGATGATCATGAGGATCGCGAACACCACCACCCCGACCACGTAGTTGCCGCCGATCACCACTTCGCCGAAGGCCTGGATCACCTTGCCCGCGGCGCCATGGCCGTCGTGGCCGTGGAGCAGCACCACGCGGGTCGAGGCAACGTTCAGCGCCAGGCGCAACAGGGTCGCCACCAGCAGGATGGTCGGGAACACGGCGAAGTCCAGCGGCCGCAGGGCATACACGCAGACCAGCAGGACGACGATGGACAGGGCGATGTTGAAGGTGAACAGCACGTCCAGCAGGAATGGCGGGATCGGCAGGGTCATCATCGCCAGCATGGCCAGCAGCAGGACCGGCACGCCGAGGCTGCCGCGCCCCAGTCCCGCCAGGTTGCTGCGCACATTGCTGATCAGTTGCGTGCGATCCACTCTCGACTCCCCTGCCCTGCGTATGGCGCCCGTAGCTGGGCGCCGAACAAACTTTTGACGCCGGAATGCGCGTCGGACGGGTCATTGCAGGAACCGTTCCAACTTTTCAATTCATTGATTGAAAAAGGGTTTTCGCCAATCACCAACTACCGGAGGCGCCACCGCCGCCACTCGAGCCTCCGCCGCCGGAGAACGAGTCCGAAGACGAACTGGACGAACTCGACGACGAGGAAGACGAGGAACCCGATGAGCTAGCGTAATCGCCGCCGCGCCGACGCCCTCCCCCCGAGCCGCCGGCGCTGAAATTGCAACCGATGAGCAGCGGCAGGCAAGCGGCGGGCAGGATGATCAGCGCCTCGATGCTGTTCAGCGGGTCGTCCACCAGCAACAGCAGGCACTCCAGGGCCAGGGTCAGCAGCAGGCCGAGCAGGCCCGGCAGGTAGGCCCAGCGCCGCCCTCTGCGCAGCCCCTGCCAGGCACCGGCCAGCATCAGCAGGGTCAGCCCCAGCGAAAGCGGCACGGCCAATCCGTAATGGAGCACCGGCAGGCCATAACGGCCGTAGGCCCAGAACAACCCCAGCGCATAGAGCACAAGAATGGCGAAGAACCAGCGGGCACCGCGCGAATACTTGAGCAAGGCGCCGAAGCCGACGCCCAGGACCGCCACCATCTCCGCCAGCGCCACCATCGCCCCTGCCGGCCAGTGCCGCCCCAGCGCCAGCGCCGCAGCGAGCGCCACTACCGCACCCAGGGTCCAGTACCAGGCACGCGGACGTACCAGCAGCGCCACCCCGCCGAGAGCGCCGAGCAGGAATGCGATAGCCAGGGTCTGCCGTACCGCGCCGGGCTCCAGCGGGTCGCGCGGCGGCGGCGGCAACGCCTCGCCGTCGATCAGTCGCACCAGGCGCTGTGCCGCCGCTTCCAGACCGCCGGCGTAGTCTTGCTGACGGAACGCAGGGGTCATGTATTCGCGGATGATCCGTCCGGCATCGATGTCGGTGATCGCTCCTTCCAGGCCATAGCCGACTTCGATGCGCATGCGCCGGTCGTCCTTCGCCACCAGCACCAGGACGCCGTCATCGATCCCCTTGCGCCCCAGCTTCCACGCCTCGAAGACCCGCGTCGCGTAGGCCTCGATGCTGTCCGGATAGGTGCTGGGCACCATCAGGATCGCCACCTGGGCTCCCTTCCGGGCCTCCAGTGCGGCCAGGGAAGCTTCCAGGCGGGCACGCTCGGCGGAGCCGAGGGTCGCGGTAAGGTCGGTCACCCGCCGCGCCAGCGCCGGAACCTCCGCGGACTCGTAGCCCGCATCGCGCGCTGCCTCGGCCTCGACGCCGACCGCCGATGCCTCCACGGCCTCCTCCTCGACATCGGACGCTGCCACCGCGGCGGTGACCGGCACCGTCGCAGTGGCTACGGACGGCATCGCGGCGGCGCAGAGCAGCATGCCGAACAGGCGAAGCATGGCGAGATAACGCGTGATTGCAGACATCCTTGTCTCCGAATGAAATGAACGGGAACCCATTACCAACTGCCGGAGGCACCGCCTCCGCCGCTGGAACCACCGCCCCCGGAAAAGCCGCCGGACGACGAGGAGGAAGAGGAGGAAGAGGAGGAAGAGGAGG
>NZ_KV811341.1:0-2459 GCF_001813025.1 Pseudomonas sp. HMSC066A08 | reverse complement strand
GGAGGAAGAGGAGGAAGAGGAGGAAGAGGAGGAACCGCCGCCGGAGCTTCCCGACGAGCCTCCACCACCCCCACCCAGGCGTACCTGGCCGAACACCAGCAGACCCAGCATGAGCTGGAACGGTAGCAGGGCCAGCCAGACCATCGGTGCGTCCAGGCCACCGGACAGCAATCCGAGCAACAGGTAGGCCGCCAGCAACGCCCACAGTCGGCGGTGGAAACTTTTCCGCCGCTCGCGCCACAGCGAGCGCATCAGGCGGTAGTTCGACCAGCAGAGAACCGCCAGCATCAGCACCCCGGCCGGCCACAGCAGGCCGTAGATGAAGGACACCGCGCTGAACCAATGCGCCGCCACCCCGAGCAGGGCTACATAGACCAGTACGCCGATCACCAGGTAGAAGGCCGGGCGCACCGTCCACAGCGCGCCGAAGGTCGCGCCGCCGACCAGCATGCACAGCGGCGCGACCAGCAGCACGCTCATCCACTCGCCGGAAGCGCCGGCCAGCGTGCCCAGCAGCCAGCAGAGCAGCGCCCCGCCGAGCAGCCAGGGCCAGCGCAGCGCCCGGGCACTCAACAGCACTCCGGCCAACGATCCGTAGATGAAGGCGACCAGCAGCGCCCAGGCTTCCGCCGGCAATTCCCCCAGCGAGACTTCCGGCGCACCCGACGACGACGCGGCCGCCGGCAGCGTTTCTCCGTCGACCAGGCGGATCAGCTCGTCCACCGCGGCCTCGATCCCGCCGGCGTAGTCGCCCTCGCGAAATGCCGGGGCCATCCGCTCGCGAATGATCCGTCCGGCGAGCACGTCGGGCACCGCACCCTCCAGGCCGTAGCCGACCTCGATGCGCATGCGCCGGTCATCCTTGGCCACCACCAGCAGCAGACCGTCGTCGACCGCCTTGCGGCCGAGCTTCCAGGCCTGGAACAGCTTGACGGAGAAGGCTTCGATATCGAGGGTACCGGTAGTCGGCAGCATCACCACCGCGATCTGCGCACCGCGTCGCCGCTCCAGCGCCTCGAGCTTCTCCACCAGGCGTTGGCGCGTCGCCTCGTCCAGCGTGTGGGTGGCATCCACCACCCGCTCCGACAGGGGCAAGGCGACCCATTCCGCCGGCGCTTCGGCGTGCGCAGGCATCCAGGGCAGCAGCCAGGCCAGGGCGAGCAACAGGAGGACAGGCGGGAAAGTACGATCAGACAAGGTTCGATCCATGAACGGCAAAGCTCTCATCCCGAGCGGGTATCGGCCAAGGCTGCCACAGCGCGGCGCGTAGCTCCAGCCCGGTCACTCATCGCGACGCAGGTCCGGCGGGATCGGCAGGTCCTTCAACGGGCTCGGCCGCTTGCCCTTGCCGGCCTGGTACTGCTTGAGCTGGTAGACATAGGCCAGCACCTGGGCCACGGCGAGATAGAGCCCGGCGGGAATTTCCTGGTCCAGCTCGGTGGAGTAGTACACCGCTCGCGCCAGCGCCGGCGATTCCATGACCATCACCTTGTGCTCCTGGGCCACCTCGCGGATCTTCAGGGCCAGGAAATCGTTGCCCTTGGCCAGCAGCAGTGGCGCCCCGCCACCCGCCGGGTCGTACTTCAGGGCCACGGCGAAGTGGGTCGGGTTGGTGATCACCACGTCGGCCTCCGGCACCGCCGCCATCATCCGTCTCTGCGCCATCTCGCGCTGCATCTGGCGGATCTTCGACTTGACCTCGGGCTTGCCCTCGGAGTCCTTGTATTCGTCGCGGACTTCCTGCTTGGTCATCAGCAGCTTCTGGCGGTTGTCCCAGATCTGGTAGGGCACGTCCACCGCGGCGATCAGCAGCAGGCTGCAGGCCATCCAGAAGGCGCTCCAGCCGACCACCCGCACGCTGTGCAGGATCGCCTGCTCGAGCGGCTGGTGCGCCAGGGCCAGAAGGGCGTCGCGGTCGGCGGAGAGCACCAGCAGTGCCACCGCCAGCACCACCAGGAACTTGATCAGCGCCTTGCTCAGTTCGAGCAGCGACTTGGCGGAAAACATCCGTTTCAGTCCCGACAGCGGGTTGAGCCGGCTGAACTTGGGTTGCAGGGCGTCCATCGAGAACAGCCAGCCGCCGAGGGCGATCGGCCCGACGATCGCCGCCACCAGCAGCATCAGCAGGATCGGCCACAGCCCCTGGGCAGCCAGGTAGGCCGAAGCGCCGAGCAATTGCAGCATGCTCTCGGTATTCATCGCGGTTTCCCGGGACAGCTCGAAATTGCTGCGCATCAGGCGCAACAGGGCGCCCGCCAGGTCGGCGCCGTAGATCAGCAGGCCGCCGGCGCCGGCCATGAGGATGGCCAGGGTGTTCAACTCCCGCGAACGCGGCAACTGCCCTTTCTCGCGCGCCTCGCGGCGGCGTTTCTCCGTGGGTTCCTCTGTCTTGTCCTGCCCACTCTCGCTCTCGGCCATGGCTACCTCGCCCGCACCAGTTCACGGAGGAATTGCAGGGC
>NZ_KV811340.1:0-25370 GCF_001813025.1 Pseudomonas sp. HMSC066A08 | reverse complement strand
TGATCGCGGCCAAGGCGGTGTGCTTCAAGGAAGCCCTGCAGCCGGAGTTCAAGACCTACCAGCAGCAGGTCCTGAAGAACGCCCAGAGCATGGCCCAGGTCTTCCTCGACCGCGGTTTCGACGTGGTTTCCGGCGGCACCCAGAACCACCTGTTCCTGCTCTCCCTGATCAAGCAGGACATCACCGGCAAAGACGCCGACGCCGCCCTCGGCCGCGCGTTCATCACCGTGAACAAGAACTCGGTCCCGAACGACCCGCGCTCGCCGTTCGTCACCTCCGGCCTGCGCATCGGTACCCCGGCCGTGACCACCCGCGGCTTCAAGGAAGCCGAATGCCGCGAGCTGGCCGGCTGGATCTGCGACATCCTCGAGAACATGGGCGACGAGTCCGTGGTCGACGGCGTACGCGAGAAGGTCAAGGCGATCTGCGCCAAGTTCCCGGTCTACGGCAACTAAGCGACAAGGCAAGACGAAAGAGCCCGGCAAATGCCGGGCTTTTTCATTTCCTCCGAGAGAGGAGGCGCCGGGTAGCGTTATCGCCGGTCCTCGACATGGATCACCGCCAAGGCCTCGGCATCCTCGCCCCGCCGGGAGCGGCCGTGCATGCCGACGAGCAGTTCGCCGGCGTCCTCCTCCAGTTCCTCGCGAGGGACGAAGGTAAGGATGTCCGGGTGATGCCCGGTCACCACCCAGCCGCGGCCGTTGTCCAGGGTGATCACGCCGAAGTCGCCCGCCGGCGTGCCGACCTGTACCGCTCCCCACTCGGCCAGCAATGCCCGCGCCTGGGCCGCGAGGTCCGGCTCCGGCTGCATGAGGATCACGCAAGTGCCCTGGGCGAACAGCACCCAGGATTTGTCCGCGCCACGGATACAGTCCCGCCAGGCGCCGATCAATGCCTCCCTGTCCATTTCCACGCTCCTTTGACGTCGATGCGCCTCAGCGGCCTTCGACGATGCGTTCGAAGCCCTCGCGGATACTGTCCTCCGGCAGGTTGTCGCCGATGAACACGATCACGCTCTCGCGCGCCTCGTCGTCCCGCCACTCGCTATCCCAGTCGAAGCCGTAGAGTCGCAGCACGCCCTGGAACACCAGGCGACGCGGCTCGTCGGCGATGTTCAGCACGCCCTTGTAGCGCAGCAGGGAATTGCCATGCCACTGCAACAGGTCGTCCATGAACTCGCTCAGCCTTTCGAGATCGAGCGGCGTGTCGCTGCGCAGTACCAGGGTGCCGATGCGATCGCGGCTGTCCTTGGCCGCCACCGCTCGCAGCGAGCGCAGGCCGATGCCCGGACCGAGGTCGGCGTTGAGGTTGAAGCCACGTACGTCGAGCAGGTGCGCCAGGTCGATGCGGCCGTGCTCGACCACATGCACCAGCGCCCGCCGGTTGATCCGTTGCAGGCGCTGGCCCAGGGCCTCGAAGGTGGCGGCGTCGACCAGGTCGGTCTTGCTCACCAGGATGCGGTCGGCAAAGCCGACCTGGGCCTGGGCGATGGTTTCCTGCAGGTGACGCTCGGCGTTGGCGGCGTCCACCAGGGTGATGATGCCGTCCAGCACGTAGCGCTGGCAGAGTTCCTCGTCGGCGAAGAAGGTCTGCGCCACCGGCGCCGGATCGGCCAGGCCGGTGCACTCGATCACCAGGCGGTCGAAGTCGATCTCGCCGTTGTCGCGGCGCTCCAGCAGGAGGAACAGGGCCTTTTCCAGGTCGGTGTTGATCGAGCAGCAGACACAGCCGTTGGACAGCGTCATCACCTGCACCGGCTCGACGCCGAGCAACTGGCCGTCGATCGGTGTCTCGCTGTACTCGTTCTCGATCACCGCGATCTTCATGCCGTGCTCGGCCTGCAGCAGGTACTTGAGCAGGGTGGTCTTGCCGGCGCCGAGGAAACCGGTGAGCACGGTGACGGGGATCGGGGCGTGTTTGTCGTTGGCTACTTCGGACATGCGCAACTTCCAGAAAAGACGCGGGCCACGTCAGACGTGGCCCGCGGAAGGATGGGGATTCAGCAGCAGCGGATCGGCCGACCCTTGCCGCCACCGTAGCGCGCCTCCTGGCGCTCGCGGAAGAACTCCTCGTAGGTCATCACCGGCTTGTCCGGGTGCTTGTTGCGCATGTGCTCGACATAGGTGTCGTAGTCGGGCATGCCGACCAGCATCCGGGCGGCCTGGCCCAGGTATTTGCCCATGCGGCTGAGGTCGTTGAACATGGCGAGTTCCTCGTCAAGGCTCCCCGGCGAACCGGGGAGCGCGGCCGGTCATGCGTCGGGGATGGGCTCGAACGGGGTTTCCTTGTCGGTCCGCTCGCTCTTGCCCCAGGCCGCGATGCCGACCTTGATGGCGTAGAACAGTACGCTGAACACCACCAGCAGGAACAGCACGGTCAGACCGGCGTTGATGTAGGCGTTCAGCACCACGTGCTGCATCTGGCCGATATCCTTGGCCGGCGCCAGCACCTGGCCGGCATCCAGCGCGGTGGCGTACTTCTCGCCAAGAGCGACGAAGCCGACCGCCGGGTTGCTGTCGAAGATCTTGATCAGGCCCGCGGTGGTGGTGCAGATCAGCAACCAGGCCGCCGGCAGGATGGTGACCCAGACATACTGCTGGCGCTTCATCTTGATCAGGACCACGGTGGCGAGCATCAGCGCGATGCCGGCGAGCATCTGGTTGGAAATGCCGAACAGCGGCCACAGGGTATTGATCCCGCCCAGCGGGTCGACCACGCCCTGGTACAGCAGCCAGCCCCACAGCGCCACGCAGCCGCCGGTGCCGATGATGTTGGCGGTCCACGACTCGGTCTTCTTCAGCGCCGGCACGAAGTTGCCCAGCAGGTCCTGCAGCATGAAGCGCCCGGCACGGGTGCCGGCGTCCACCGCGGT
This sequence comes from Pseudomonas sp. HMSC066A08, assembly GCF_001813025.1. NCBI lineage: Bacteria > Pseudomonadati > Pseudomonadota > Gammaproteobacteria > Pseudomonadales > Pseudomonadaceae > Pseudomonas > Pseudomonas sp. HMSC066A08. The sequence goes on along the minus strand of NZ_KV811340.1, from coordinate 22,498 downwards.
GAGGATGAACAAGGCCTCGAAGAGGATCGCGAAGTGGTACCAGAAGGCCATGGTGTTCTCACCCGGCAGCACCTGGTGGAGGATGTGCGCGATCCCCACCGCCAGGGTCGGCGCGCCGCCGGCACGGGCCAGGATGGTGGTCTCGCCGATATCCTGGGCAGTCTGGGTGAGTTGCTCCGGCGTGATGGCGAAGCCCCAACTGCTGACGGTCGCGGCCACCGCGTTGACGTCGGCGCCGACCACCGCCGGCGGGCTGTTCATGGCGAAGTAGATGCCCGGCTCGATCACCGAGGCGGCGACCATCGCCATGATCGCTACGAAGGACTCCATCAGCATGCCGCCGTAGCCGATGTAGCGGGCGTCGGGCTCGCGGTTGAGCAGCTTCGGCGTGGTTCCCGAGGAGATCAGCGCGTGGAAGCCGGACACCGCGCCGCAGGCGATGGTAATGAACAGGAACGGGAACAGGCTGCCTTTCCAGACCGGGCCGGTGCCGTCGGTGAACTGGGTCAGGGCCGGCATCTTCAGTTCCGGCATGACGATCAGGATGCCGATCGCCAGGCCGATGATGGTGCCTATCTTGAGGAAGGTCGACAGGTAGTCGCGCGGCGCCAGCAGCAGCCACACCGGCAGTACCGAGGCGACGGCGCCGTAGCCGATCAGCATCCAGGTGATCTGGATTCCACTGAAGGTGAAATGCGGCGCCCATTCCGGACTGGCCGCGACCTGCCCGCCGAGCCAGATCGAACCGAGCAGGAGGAACACCCCGATGATCGAGATCTCGCCGATCCGGCCGGGGCGGATGAAGCGCATGTAGACACCCATGAACAGCGCGATGGGAATGGTCGCGAGGACGGTGAACATGCCCCAGGGGCTGTCGGCCAGAGCCTTCACCACGATCAGCGCGAGCACCGCGAGGATGATGATCATGATCAGGAAGGCGCCGAACAGCGCGATGGTCCCGGCCACCTGGCCCATTTCCTCGCGCACCAGCTCGCCCAGCGAGCGGCCGTTGCGACGGCTGGAGATGAACAGGACCATGAAGTCCTGCACCGCGCCGGCGAGGACTACGCCGGCGATCAGCCAGAGGGTGCCGGGCAGGTAGCCCATCTGCGCGGCAAGGACCGGACCGACCAGCGGACCGGCGCCGGCGATGGCGGCGAAGTGGTGGCCGAAGAGGATGTGCTTGTTGGTCGGGACGTAGTCCAGGCCATCGTTGTTGAGTACCGCGGGAGTGGCGCGGTTGGGGTCCAGTTGCATCACCTTGCTGGCGATGAACAGGCTGTAGTAACGGTAGGCGACCAGGTAGATGGCCACCGCCGCCACCACGATCCACAAGGCGTTGATCGCTTCGCCACGACGCAGGGCGACGACGCCCAGGGCCGCGGCGCCCACGATCGCCACCACCAGCCAGGCGAGGTGACGTAGCAGGCTATTGTTATTGTTCATAGTGTTTGGCTTCCGACAGATGGAGGGCGCAGTTCTGCAGCGAAAATTCTAGCCGCGAACCGACCAGGGGTCATACGACCTTAGTCTAGAGCGGTTACCGCACGATGGCGGTAGGCGCAATGTCGCAGGAATCCGCCGGAAAAGTCCATGGCCGACAAGGGCCGGCCAGGCGAAAACGCTTCGGCGCGGCCTTGCCCTCTCCGTAGGAAAGCCCCTGGAAAAACTCCGCATGCCCAAGCCGTTCGTCGGCCGTGGCAACGAAGGCGGCAACCTCCGGCGGACAGGACACGCACACGAAAAAGCCCGCCGTAGCGGGCTCTTTCCTCCTGGGCCTGAGCTCTCAGGCCGGTTGCTTGGCGTAGCGCGCCAGGGTGCCGTCGCGACTCATCACCGCCAGGGTGTTGCTCAGGACCTGTTCGCCCGTCGCATCCTTGCTCGCGAAGATCTCGCCGAAGTGCTGCTGGGTGACCTGGGCGAAGTGCGCCCGGTCCTTGGCTTCCACGCCGAGCAGCACGGCATAGGCGTCGAGCGCTTCGCCCTGGCCCTTGGCCATGTCCTCGGCGATGTTGTCGAGCATCCCGTTCATGGCGAAGATCGAGCGGCCGCCGTAGCCCAGGCGTGCATTGGTGTTGCAACCGTTGGTCCCGGAGGTCATGCCGAAGGTAGCGTTGCCCGAAGTACCGTTGGTGGTGGTGGCCAGCAGGTGCGGGAACAGGCCGCGCTGCCCCTCGAACACCATGTTGCCCCAACCACAGCCATTACCGCCTGCCGCATCGGCGTGTGCCGTCATGCTGCCCAGGCTCAGCAGCCCCAGAACCAACCCCTTGCTCAAAAGTCGCTTGTCCATGTCTGCGCTCCGCAGTTGTATTTTGGAGAAAAACGCTTTAGCAGCTTTGGCGAGACTTGACGAACTGTCAAACTCGGACACATGCCGCCGATCCAGCCGCACAGGCGGGGACGGACGGCACCGCCGATCGAATTCCGCCACTTCCCCGCCGGCATGGCTTGGCTATAGTGGTATCCAGCAGCGCGCACCGAGGGATCGCGACATGAGTGACCAGCACGACGAACGTCGACGTTTCCACCGGATCGCCTTCGACGCCGACAGCGAGATCCTCCAGGGCGAACGGCGCTGGGAGGTCTTGCTCCACGACGTCTCCCTGCACGGCATCCTGGTCGGCCAGCCGCAGGACTGGAACGGCGACCCGCAACGGCCCTTCGAGGCCCGCCTGTACCTGGGCCTGGATGTACTGATCCGCATGGAGATCAGCCTGGCCTGGGCTCGCGACGGCCTGCTCGGCTTCGAATGCCAGCACATCGACCTCGACTCCATCAGCCACCTGCGCCGCCTGGTGGAACTGAACCTGGGCGACGAGGAACTCCTCGAGCGCGAGCTGGCCCTGCTGGTCAGCGCCCACGACGACTGAGGCGGATCATTCGAAGAGGGCGTCCAGGGCCTGCTCGAGGCGCGTCACGGCGATCACCTGCAATCCCGCCGGCGCCTCCTTCGGCGCGTTGCCGAGGGGGACGATGGCACGCTTGAAACCATGCTTGTCGGCTTCCTTCAGGCGCTCCTGGCCGCTCGGCACCGGACGCACCTCGCCGGACAGCCCGACCTCGCCGAACACCAGCAGGTCGTGCGGCAGCGGGCGGTTGCGCAGGCTGGACATCACCGCCGCCATCAACGCCAGGTCGGAGGCGGTTTCCAGCACCTTGACCCCACCCACCACGTTGAGGAACACGTCCTGGTCGTAGGTCGGGATACCGCCGTGCCGGTGCAGCACCGCCAGCAGCATCGCCAGGCGGTTCTGGTCGAGGCCCAGGGTCACCCGCCGCGGATTCGCCAGGTGACTGGTGTCGACCAGCGCCTGGACCTCCACCAGCATCGGCCGCGAGCCTTCCCAGGTGGCCATCACCACGCTGCCGGGCACCGCTTCCTGGGCCCGCGTGAGGAAGATCGCCGAAGGGTTGCTCACTTCCTTCAGGCCTTTGTCGGTCATGCCGAACACTCCCAGTTCGTTGACCGCGCCGAAGCGGTTCTTCACCGCCCGCAGCAGGCGCAGGCGGCCGTCTGACTCGCCCTCGAAATACAGTACGGTGTCGACCATGTGTTCGAGCACCCGCGGGCCGGCCAGGGCGCCTTCCTTGGTCACGTGGCCGACCAGGAAGATCGCCGTGCCGCTCTGCTTGGCATAGCGCACCAGCATCGCGGCGCTCTCGCGGACCTGGGCGACGCCGCCCGGCGCCGATTGCAACTGCTCGGTGAAGATGGTCTGGATCGAGTCGATCACCATCACCCGCGGCTGCTCCTGGCGCGCGGTGGCGATGATGGTCTCGATGCTGGTCTCGGTCATCACCTTGAGCTTGTCTTCCGGCAACGACAGGCGCCGCGCGCGCATCGCCACCTGCTGCTGGGATTCCTCGCCGGTGACGTACAGCGCCGGAACGCGGCTGGCCAGGTTGCAAAGGGTCTGCAGGAGAATGGTCGACTTGCCGATGCCGGGATCGCCGCCGATCAGCACCACCGAACCATCCACCAGGCCGCCGCCGAGAACCCGGTCCAGTTCGGTGGAACCGGTCGTGAAGCGCGGCATCTCCTCGACGCTGACCTCTGCCAGGGTCTTCAGGTTGGCCTGCTGGCCGGCCCAGCCGCCGCGCCCGGAGCCGCTCGGCGCGGCCTCGACGACGGTCTCCACCAGGGTGTTCCAGGCCCCGCAGTCCGCGCACTGGCCGGCCCATTTCGGGAAGGTCGCGCCACACTCGGTGCAGCCGTACATGCGCTTGGCCTTGGCCATGGGAACTCCTCTCGCGGGCAAAGCGCAGATGATAGCCGCTGGCTTGATTCCGATCAGCCTCGATCGACCGCGCTTCGCGCGACACTGATGGCCGGACAAGGAGACTTCCATGCGCACACTGCTGTTCCTGCACCTGCTGGGCGCCGCGATCTGGGTCGGCGGCCACCTGGTCCTGGCCCTCGGCATCCTCCCCGGCGCCCTGCGCCGCCGTGATCCCCAGGCGATCCGCGCCTTCGAGCAGGTCTACGAACGGATCGGCATCCCCGCCCTGCTGCTGCAGGTGGTCAGCGGCCTGTGGCTGGCCAGCCTGTGGCTGCCGTTCGACCACTGGTTCGGCGCCACGCCGGTGGCCCGTGCCCTGCAGCTCAAGCTGCTGCTCCTGGCGGCGACCGCCGCCCTGGGCGTGCATGCGCGCCTGCGCCTGATCCCGAACCTGGACGCCGAGAGCCTGCCGAAGCTGGGCTGGCACATCGCCGCGATCACCCTGGTGGGCCTGGGTTTCGTCGCGGTCGGACAGAGTTTCCGTTTCGGCGGCGCCTTCTGAGCATGCCCACATGAAAAAGGGCGCCGGAGGCGCCCTTTTTCATACCGTTGTCGTGAATGAATCAATGGCCTTTTCCGTTGGCCTTCCTCAGCCTCTCGGCGATTTCGTCCTTGAGTTGCACCCGCTGCTGCTTCAACCCCTGCAGCGCCAGGTCGTCGAGGGGTTCGCGACCGCCCTCGACCTCGTAGATGCGCTTGTCGAGGCTCTCATAGTCCGCCGCCAGGCGAGTGAAGTGGGCGTCGTTGCCATGAAGTTGCTTCAGTTCGGCATGAAAATCCGGAAACTCCCGGGAAAGCGGATGTTGCTCGAGCGGCATGACGGACCTCCTCTGACGTTGTATACGACACCTCCAGACTAGCCCAGCAGGCCTCCTCCGAACATTGCCCCCGATCACTTCGCCGCCGCAGTGCCGTTCAGTTCGCCGCGTCGCAGGCTTTCCACGCTGTTGCCCAGCGCATCGCGGGCGCCAAGGTCGGCACCGCGCGCCGACAGCGCCTGGAGCAGTTCCTCGCGCTTGAACAGCGCCGCATACATGGCCGCGGTCTGCCCTGCGCCGTTGCGCTGGTCGGGGCTGCATTGCGCGCCGATCAGGCGCCGGGCGATGCGGACCTCGCCCTTGAAGATGGCGCCCATCAAGGCGGTGTTGCCGCGCGCATCCTGGACGCAGGGGTCGGCACCGGCCTCCAGCAATTGCTCCACCGCTCCGCCATGGCCGTGGTAGGCGGCCAGGATCAGCGCGGTATAGCCCTTGGCATCCTGCACATCGAGGTCGAAGCCGGCCTCGACGAATTCCTTGAGCATGGCCTGGTCGCCGCGTCGGGCGGCATCGAAGAAGTAGTCGCGCAACCGCGCTTCGACCTCGACCGCATGCATCTCGCCAGCCTGCGCGACCAACGCCGCGAGCAGCAAGCCTGCCAGGATCCAACCTCGCATCGTCGTCATCTCCCGCCAAACCGATAAAGGAAGGGCGGCCTGGATGGCCGCCCCGGTTGCGATCAATCCTGGAGCTTCGCCGCCAGTTGCCGAACGCGTTGCAGATCGGCCCCGGCCACCTTGGCCAGGCCCGTGCCGTAGTCGCTGTCAGCCTTGTAGAAGTAGGAAAGCATGATGTACTTGCTCTCGTCGTCGGTGATCGCCAACGCCCCGCCGAGACTGGCGATCAGGTCGGCCTGGTCCTTCTTGCCGTAGGAGCGGAACAGCTCGCCGGTCTGCTTGAAGTTCTGCTCGCGCTGGATCTTCGCCTGCTGGGTGGTGCCACTCAGCGGGGTCCGCACGTAGCGGGCGCTGGCCTGCTCCTCGCGCGGATCGAGCCGGCTCGGCTGGTAGTTCACCCCGCTGGTACTGTGTCCGGCGTTCAGCGCGCCGTCCTGGTTGACGGTATTGACCTCGCTGCGCGGGCGGTTGACCGGCAGGCCCAGGCCGTTGGCGCCGACCCGGTACATCTGGGTGTCGGCGTAGGCGAACAGCCGCCCCTGGAGCAGACGATCCTCGGAGGGCTCGATGCCCGGCACCAGGTTCGACGGCGCCATGGCGACCTGTTCGGTTTCCTGGAAGAAGTTGTCGACGTTGCGGTTCAGCACCATCTGGCCGATCTTGCGCTCGGGAATGCCCGGCCAGATCTTGGTCGCGTCCAGCGGATCGAAGTCGAATTTCGCCAGGTCCTCGGGCTTGAGCACCTGGATGTACAGGTCCCATTTCGGGAAGTCGCCCTTCCGGATCGCGTTCACCAGGTCATTGGTCATGTGGCTGTAGTCGCGGCCCTGGACTTCCGCCACCTGTTTCGGATCGAGGTTCTTCTGGCCCTGCAGGCTCTTCCAGTGGAATTTCACGTAGTGCACTTCGCCCCTGGCGTTGACCAGCTTGTAGGCATGCACGCTGTTGCCGTCCATTTCCCGGTAGCTGGCCGGGGTGCCCTCGTTGGAATACAGCAGGGTCAGGGTGCGGGTCGCTTCCGGCACGTGGGAGAAGAAATCGAAGCGTCGCGAGTCGTCGTCGAGGTTGCTGCGCGGGTCCGGCTTGAAGGCATGGACCATGTCCGGGAATTTGATCGCATCGCGGATGAAGAAGGTCGGGAAGTTGTTGCCCACCAGGTCCCAATTGCCGTCGGCGGTATAGAACTTGGTGGCGAAACCGCGCGGATCGCGCAGGGTTTCCGGGGAGTGGTTGCCGTGCACCACCGCGGAGAAGCGCACGAATACCGGGGTCCTCTCGCCCTTGCGGAAGACCTTGGCCATGCTCAGGTCGCTGATATCGGCGCTGGCGACGAACTCGCCATGGGCGCCGGTGCCGCGGGCATGCACCACGCGTTCGGGAATACGCTCGCGGTCGAAACGTTGCAGTTTCTGCAGCAGTTGCACGTCCTGCAGCAGCACCGAACCGTTGGGCCCGGCGGTCTGCGAGTTCTGGTTATCGCCCACTGGCGCACCGTTGTCACGGGTCAGGGTCGCGGCCTGCACGGACAGCGACAGGAGGCTGGCGGTCAGGCTTGCCGCCACCAGCAGGCGGCCGGGACGGAAGGCGTTCAGGGAAGGGGTCATGGAAGAGCTCCTAATGGCTTGTCAGGCGTCTTGTTGCGCCCGACCAAGGTAAGGAGTGCCGCCGGCGACGCTAAATTGAAAAACCTCACCACGCCGATTAGGAATATCAATGCGCCCCATGAATCGCAAAAAGAAATAAAAAAAACGCCAGCCGAAGAGCGCCGCGCTGGTGCACCAGGCACTCCCAGTCCGCCCGCCGGTAAACGAGTTCACCTTCGTTATTTGCCTGCGAAGTTAGGTCGGAGAACCTCGCCACTCCAACTTCAACTTCCGGCATCTGCATGGCGCAATTCCAAGTTGCCGAAGTTGCTTTGTCTTCTTTCTTGGCGAATTCCTGAAAATCGACATGAGTGTAATGTTTTTCCTCTAAACTTCGTTTCTCCCCACAAGACCCGACGCAAACGTATGCCTTGCGAATTTTCGCGTTGCCGGGGGGAACCAAAACACCAGTCTTCCAGCCTGAGCAACTTGCCGAAGGCTGAATTAGACTGCCTTTACCTATTAGCGAAATACAGGGAGTGAACCCATGGGTCTTCTGAGTGAATTCAAAGCCTTTGCCGTCAAGGGCAATGTCGTGGATATGGCTGTCGGTATCATCATCGGCGCAGCCTTCGGCAAGATCGTCTCGTCCTTCGTGGGCGATGTGATCATGCCGCCGATCGGACTGCTGATCGGCGGAGTCGACTTCTCCGACCTGGCGATAACGTTGAAGGCCGCCGAAGGCGACGTGCCGGCGGTGGTGCTGGCCTATGGCAAGTTCATTCAGACCGTACTCGACTTCGTCATCGTGGCCTTCGCCATCTTCATGGGGGTCAAGGCGATCAACCGCCTCAAGCGCGAAGAAGCCGTCGCGCCGTCCGAACCGCCAGTGCCGAGTGCCGAGGAAACCCTGCTGACCGAGATCCGCGATCTGCTGAAAGCCCAGCAGAACAAGTCGTGATCGCATCGGCGGAACAATGAAAAAGGGCCCGAACGGGCCCTTTTTCATTTCCGGACAACACGCCGGGCGGCAGTGTTATCCGCCGCTACTCCGCGGGCACGCACCTACCAGTAGTTCTCCACCGCCACCTGTCCCGGACGCCGGGTCAGACTGAGGTTCATGCCGCGGGCCTTCAGCACGGCGCGGGTGTCCTCGATCATCTGCGGGTTGCCGCAGAGCATCACCCGCGAATGCTCCGGGGTCAGTTCCAGATCGGCGGCACGCTCCAGATCGCCGTTCTCGATCAGCGTGGTGATACGTCCGTTCAGGCAACCGGGTACCTGCTCGCGGGTCACCACCGGGATGAATTGAAGCTTGTGGGCATGCTCGGCCAGGTATTCGCGCTCGGCGAGGCCGGCGATCAGCTCGCGGTAGGCCAGCTCCTTGCTCTCGCGCACGCTGTAGACCAGCTTGATGCTTTCGAAGCGCTCCCAGACCTCGAAGTCCTGCAGGATCGAGACGAACGGCGCCACACCGGTACCGGTGGCCAGCAGCCAAAGGTCACGACCATCCACGAAGCGGTCGAGGGTGAGGAAGCCGAAGGCCTGGCGATCGACCAGCAACTGGTCGCCCTCGCGCAGGCGGCTGAGTTCGCTGGTGAACTCGCCGTCCGGGACGACGATGGAAAAGAAGTCGAGGAATTCGTCATGAGGCGCCGAAACCATCGAGTAGGCGCGCCAGACGATACTGCCGCTGGGCTTGTACACGCCGAGCCGGGCGAATTGCCCGGCTCGGAACCGGAATCCCGCGTCGCGGCTGGTACGCAGGGTGAACAGGTTGGGAGTCAGAGGCTGCACGTCGAGCAGCGTCTGGCGGGTGAATTTCTCTTCGCTGGCGGTCATGGTCCGCTCCGGATACCGATACTCCCCTAGTGTCCCGCAAAGCACCCGGCAGAAACACCCGCAAGGCTTGTGGCTATCCCCGCTGAGGGGAATAGCCAGCGGCCGGTCAGCGCTTGCGGTTGACCACCTGGGCCGCGCGCAACACGTCACTACCGATCTGCGCCTCGTAGTTCTTCCACAGCGGCTTCATGGCGTTGCGCCAGGCCTCGTGCTCTTCCGCGCTGAGGCTGACCAGGCGGCTCTTGCCGGCGGCCAGCAGGTGCTCGCGCTCCTTCTGGTTGAGCGCTTCGGCTTCCTTGTTCACCACCAGGGTGACCTCGTCGACGATGCTCTCCAGTTCGGTGCGGGTCTGGTAAGGGATGCTGGTCCAGAACGCCGAGCTGGTGATCAGCATGTAGCTGAGCGCACCATGATTGGTCTCGGTGATGTACGGCTGCACGCTGTCGATCTTCTGTCCGGCGAGGTTCGACCAGGTGTTTTCGGTGCCCTGCACGCTGCCGGCCTGCATGGCCTTGAGGGTCTCGGCGTAGGACAACTGCTTGGCGGTGGCGCCGAGCATGGCGAACTGCGCTTCCAGCACCGACGACGGCTGGATACGGAAGACCAGGCCCTTGGCATCGTCCGGCCGGTGCAGTTCGCGAGTGGCGGAAAGCTGCTTCATGCCGTTGTTCCAGTAGGCCAGGCCATAGATACCGTGCTTGGCCATGGAGCGCAGCAGTTCGCGGCTCTTGTCGCGCTTCTGGAAACGCTTCAGGGCCTCCAGGTCATCGAACAGGAACGGCAGGTCGAACACCTGGAGTTGCTTGGTATAGGGCTCGAACTTGGACAGCGAGGTGGCCAGCATCTGCACCTTGTTGGCGCGCAGGGCCTCGATCTCGTCGGCGTCGCCGAACAGCGTCGAGTTGGGGTAGACCTCGACCTTGACCTTGCCCGGCAGACGCTCCTCGGCAAGCTTCTTGAACAACAGCGCCCCCTTGCCCTTGGGCGTGTCGTCGGAGACCACATGGGAGAACTTGATCACGATCGGGCCGGCGTCCTCGGCATGGGCGACGGCGGAAACGGCGAACAGTGCGGCGAGCGCCACACCGACAAACGGCTTGAACATCGATGTACCTGTGCGATGGCAACGACGAGCCCCGCGACGGCTCGCACGGGTCTCGTTCGGAAAACGGGTTGGGTGACGGTCGCCGCTCGAAGTGGCGAAGGCGCCCGTCCAGGCGCTACCGGGTCATGACAGGCGCTATCGAAGCCCTAGCCCGGTTATTATTGGCGTGCCCGGCTGGATGACTCGTCGGTAAGGAAACGACTAACCAGAGCCGGGTAAAGAATTTTTCGGCATATCCGTGTGCCGCACAAGCTGGAGAACTCCAACCAGCTCTCAGTTTCGACAGATTGTTAATTGACGAGCGGGATTCGCCCCGCCGGGAAGCCGATGCCTCTATTCGCCACACCCTTCGCCCAGCTCGACCTGGTCCGCCAGCCCGAGCAGGACGGCGAGCCCCTCCAGGCGTTCGACGCCGCCGACGAATACCTGCTCAACCAGTTGCACGAACGGGGCGTGACGGCGCAATGCCGGGTGCTGGTCCTCAACGACGCCTTCGGCGCCCTCGCCGCGAGCCTGGCGCCGCACGTTCAGGTCACCAGCAGCGGCGATTCGCACCTGGGCTTCCTTGCCCTGCGCAAGAACCTCGCGCGCAACGGCCTCGACCTGGGCTCGGTGCGCTTCGTCCCGGCCAGCGAAACCGCCGTGGGGCCCTTCGATCACGTGCTGGTCAAGGTGCCGAAGACCCTCGCGTTGCTGGAGGAGCAACTGATCCGCCTGCACGGCCAACTGGCACCGGGCGCGCAGGTCGTCGCCGCGGGGATGGTCAAGCACTTGCCGCGCGCCGCCGGCGACCTGCTGGAACGCTACATCGGCCCGATGCACGCTTCGCTGGCGGTGAAGAAGGCCCGCCTGCTGATCGCCGAGGCAACGGAGCGCCCGCAGCCGCGCTCGCCCTATCCGACCCGCTATCGCCTGGAGCAGCCGCCGCTGACGCTGCTCAACCACGCCAACGTATTCTGCCGAGAAGGTCTCGACATCGGCACCCGCGCCTTCCTCCCGCACCTGCCGCGCAGCCTCGGCGCGCTACGCGCCGCCGACCTGGGCTGCGGCAACGGGGTGCTCGGCATCGCCTACGCGCTGCTCAACCCGCAGGCCGACCTGACCCTGGTGGATGAATCGTACATGGCCGTACAGTCGGCACGGGAAAACTGGCGAGCGGCGCTGGGCGAGCGGCCGGCGACGTTCCGCGCCGACGATGGCCTGGCCGGCCAGGCGGCGGGCTCGCTGGAGCTGGTCCTGTGCAACCCGCCGTTCCACCAGCAGCAGGTGGTCGGCGACTTCCTCGCCTGGCGCATGTTTCTCCAGGCTCGCGATGCCCTGGCGGCGGGCGGCGAACTGTGGATCGTCGGCAACCGCCACCTGGGCTACCACGCCAAGCTCAAGCGGCTGTTCCGCGGGGTCGAGCAGGTCGCGGCGAATCCGAAGTTCGTGATCCTGAAAGCGGGAAAATAGTCAGTCGAGCGCCGCCGGGGTGTCCACGTCGCGGAGTACGCCCGGATCGTCGCACGGCACCTCGCACCAGGCCGGACGATGGGCCTGCAACACGCGGCGCGCACCCTGGTCGCCGTCCAGTTGCGCAAGCGCGTCCCAGAAAGCGCGGCCGAACAGCACCGGATGGCCGCGCTGGCCGTCGTACAGGGGAAACACGATGGCTTCGGGAGTGGCCATCGCGGCCAGACGCTCGAGGGTATCGGCGGCGATCCAGGGCATGTCACCGAGCAGGACGGCGATGGCCCGGGCCGGGCTGTTCCTCGCCGCCGCGACGCCGGCGGCCAGGCTGTGGCCCATGCCCAACGATGCATCGAGGCTGTGGACAAGCCGCTGCTGCGCCGGCAGGCCCAGACTCGCCGGGGTGTCTCCGGCACGCACCACCACCCGTACCTCGGCGAACGCCTCGCGCGCCCGCGCCACGCTGGCCGCCAGCAGGGTCCTGCCATCAGCCAGGCGCGCCAGGCGCTTGTCGCTGCCGAAGCGGCGCCCCTGCCCGGCCGCCAGGACCAGGCACAGCACCTCGTCGGCAGCGACCATCAGAGCCGCTCGCGCGGAATGCCGTTGCGGATGCGGAGAATGTCCGCCAGCACCGCCAGGGCGATTTCCGCCGGCGTCTTGCTGCCCAGGTTGAGGCCGATCGGCGCGTGGATCCGCGCCAGTTCGGCATCGCCCAGGCCGCCGATGCGCCGCAGGCGCTCGAAGCGTTTCTCCGAGGTCGCCCGCGATCCCATCACGCCGATATAGAAGGCTTCGGTACGCACCGCCTCGAGCATCGCCAGGTCGTCGATCTTCGGATCGTGGGTCAAGGCCACCACCGCCGTATCGGCGTGGCAACCGCCGTCGGCGATGAACAGCGAGGGCAGCTCGCGACGGATCTCGATGCCCTCCAGCACCACGCCGCGCAAGGCTTCTTCGCGCGGGTCGCAGAGGATCACCTCGAAGCCCATGCCCTTGCCGAACTCGGCGCAGGCATGGGCGACGCTGGAATAGCCGGCCAGCAGCAGGCGCTGGGCGGCGCCGACGCGCAAGCGCACGCACTCGCCGTCGCGCTCCACCCGGGGACCATGGCTGGAGTCGTCGCGCAGGCTGCGCGCGCCGCTACCCAGCTCGACCTCGCGGAGCAGGCGGCGCTGGCCGAGCAACGCCGACTCCAGCTCGCGCAGATGGGCCTGGACGTCGCAGTCCGGCGCCAGGTTTTCCACCAGTACGTCGAGAATGCCGCCGCAGGGCAGGCGGATGTTCGAGTTCGGGTCGTCACCCTCGCCGTAGCGCACGATCACCGAGGGATCGGGGAAACCGCCGGCGGCGACCCGCTCGAGGAAATCATCCTCGACGCAGCCGCCGGACAGCGAGCCGATCCATTCACCGCTGGCGTTCACCGCCAGCAGCGAGCCGGGCGCGCGGGGCGCCGAGCCGTAGGTCGTGAGCACGGTACAGAACCACACCCGTTCGCCGCCCACGGACCACTTCAGCGCCTTGCGGACCACCTGTAGATCGAGGTGTTGCACGATTCACTTCACCTTGACGGTATGCGCCGAAGCGCTCTCCGTCTTCAATTGCGCGACCTGTTGGGGACCGAGGTCACCGGGCAATCCGCCCCAGGTCTGGCGCAGGTAGTTGAGCAGGTCCGTGAGTTGCTCGTCGTCGAGTTTCCCGGCGAAGCCGGGCATCGGTTGCATGCGTTCGAAGCCGGTGAACTGCTGTTCGACGATGCCGTCTTCGATCACTCGCAACAGATTACGCGGGTCTTGCAGGCGCAGGGTAGTGTTGCCGTTCATCGCCACCGCGATATGCGGCTTGCCCTCGCCTTCGCCGCCGTGGCAGCCGGCGCAGACGTTGAGGTACTGCTGGCGACCGCGCTTGCCGCTGTCGTTCAGCTGCGCCTCGGGCAGCGCCTGGACCACCTTGGCCGGCGGCGGCTGGTCGCCGAGCAGGTAGCTGGCCATGGCCGCCAGGTCGCCGTCGTCGAGGTGCTGGGTGCTGTGGTGCACCACCGGGAACATCTCGTTGAACATGCTGCCCTGGGCGCTCATGCCGTGCTTGAGGAAGCTCGCCAGGTCCGGCTGGGTCCAACCGCGCGCGGCAAGGTCGCCGGGCAGCAGGCTGGGCGCCAGGTAGCCGTTGAGCAGGCCGCCGCTCAGGCGCTTGTCCTGCTCCAGGGCGCCGGCCAGGTTGCGCGGGGTATGGCACTCGCCGCAGTGGCCGAGCACCTCGACCATGTACTGCCCGCGCTTCCAGGCCTCGCTGCGCCCTTCCTCCGGCTGCAAGCGCACGCTCTTGCCGTAGAGCAGGTTCCAGCCGGCCAGGCCCATGCGCACGTTGAACGGGAAGCTCAGGCTGGTCTGCGGCGCCGGCCGGGCGATCGGCTCCTGGGCCATCAGGTAGGCGTAGATGGCGTCGGCATCCTCGCGCTCGATCAGGTGGTAGGAGGTGTAGGGCATCGCCGGATAGAGGTAGGCGCCGTCCTTGCGCTTGCCCTCGGTGAGAGCGGCGAAGAACTCGTCGGCGCTGTAGGCGCCGATGCCGTGTTCCTTGTCCGGGGTGATGTTGGTGCCGTAGATGGTGCCGAACGGCGACTGGATCGGCAGCCCGCCGGCAAACGGCGCGCCGCCCTCGGCGGTATGGCAGGCCATGCAGTCGGCGGCGCGGGCGAGGTATTCGCCGCGCTTGACCAGCGCCGCGTCGGCGCCGGCGGCGGAGGCCAGGAACGGCGACAGCGCGGCCAGCGCCAGGGCGAGGCCGGAAAGGGTCCGCTTCATCCTCAAGCCTCCTTGACCAGGCCGAGTTCGTCGAGTACGTCGCGGGTGGCGCTGTAGTAGCGCACGTAGCCGGTGCAACGGCAGATGTGATGGCCGAGGCTGTCCTCGATCGCCTGCTCCAGCTCGCTGCGTTTGATCGGCTGGCGCTGGGCTTTTTCCACCAGCACGGTGGCGGCGTTGACGAAGCCCGGCGCGCAATAGCTGCACTGGAAGGCGAACTGGTCGACGAACTTCTGCTGGATCGGGTTCAGCTCGCGGATGTCACCGTTCTCGTCGCGCTGGGCATGGCCCTCGATGGTGCGAACCTTCTTGCCGTCGAAGTAGTGCGCGCCGGTGATGCAGGTGCGCACTTCCTCGCTGGTGCCGTCCGGATTGTCGACGATCACCACGCAGGCATGGCAGATGCCCTGACCACAGCCCAGGCGCGAGCCGGTGAGGTTCTGGTATTCGTGCAGGTAGTCGATCATCGGCAGGTCTTCGGCGACCTCCACCGGACCGACGGCTTGACCGTTGAGGGTCATCTGGAGCTTGCGGTTAGCCATGGAGGGCCTCCTTGATGCGGGCGGGAGTGATGGGCAGGTCGCGGACGCGCTTGCCGGTGGCGTGCGCCACGGCGTTGGCGATGGCGCCGACCACCGGGATCATCACCACCTCGGCGATGCCCTTGGCCGGATCGGTCGGCGACAGCGGCGGGAGGATCTCCACCGTCTGGCTCCACACCGCCACGTCCTTCGCCCGCGGCAACCGGTAGCGGTTGAAGTTCCAATCCCCTTCCGCGGGGCCGCCCTCGTAGAGCGGCATTTCCTCCAGCAAGGCATGGCCGATACCCATGGCGATGCCACCCTCCAGCTGGCCCTTGACCAGCTCCGGCACCAGCACCCGGCCGCACTCGATCCAGGAATGGTGGTCGAGCACCTGCACCTCGCCGCTGCCCTTGTTCACCTTCAGCTCGACCAGGGTCGCCACCGGGCTGTAGTAGGTGACCATCGCGTTGTTCAGCTGGGTCGCCGGATAAGCCGGATTCTGCCGGTCGAGCAGGTGGAAGCCGGCGCTGTTCATCATCGCCTTCTTCACTCCCGGCGCGCCGTCGCCGTACTTCACCGCCATGGCGTCGAGCGGCAGGCGTTCGCGCACGCCATCGATGACGAAGTCCGCCTCGGCCCAGCTCCAGCGGTTGAAGCCGTGGACGCTGACGCCGGTGACCAGCCCCATCTCGTGGGCCTTCTTCGCCAGCTCGGCGAAGGGAATCGGCGCCAGGCCGTTGCCGGTCAACTGGCCGTCGACCCATACCGCGTTTTCGCGGCGCACCACATAGGGATTGGCCTGGCCGCCGAACGGACCGCTGCGCCACAGCTCCAGGGCCGCCGGCCACAGGCCGTGGTTGAACAGCACGCGCGCGGCTTCGCGGGTGGCGTGGCTGAAATAGAACGCCGAGTTGGTCGCCGACGACGGCGAGGCCAGCTTGCCGACCCAGCGCGGATCGCGTAGCGCGGCGTCCTGCTCGGCCTGGCTCATCAGGTAGGGATTGCCCTTGGTGGTGAGCCGCAGCTCGGGCCATTCGGTCTCGGCGGTCTTCACCTCGTCCGCCGGACGGCCGAGGAAGTCGCCGACCACGAAGGCCTGCGAGGTGGACATTCCGGTACCGATCTCGGTGCCGATGTGGCGCAGGCTGATGCGCCCGTCGGCGCTGAACTCGATGCTCGCCATCGGCGCCTCGGCGCCGGTGCCGAAGTCCTTCTGGCAAATGGCGAAGCCGACCCCATACCAATTGTCCGGGTCCTCCGCGTCGAAGCGCTTCTTGCGCGCGTCGCGGTCCTTCCAGACCTCGTGGGCAGCGGCCTTGTCGAGGATCTCGTGCAGGCGCAGGGCACCGGCCGGGACCGCGCCCTGGGTGTTCTTCATGCCCGAGCGCAGGGCGTTGCGACGACGCAGGTCGATGGCGTCGACGCCCAGCCGGCCAGCGATCTCGTCGACCATCATCTCGGTCGCGGCCATGGTCTGCAGGGTACCGTAGCCGCGCATCGAGCCGGCCTCCACGCCGCGCGAATGATAGGCGGTGACCGCCAGGTCGTTCTGCGGCATGTAGTAGATCGACTGCGCGGCGGTGGCGCCCACCGCCGCCACCGAGGCACTGTAGTTGGCGCGACCGCCGCCGTCGGCGCTCATGTCGGCGCGGAAGATGCGGAAGCCGAGGTCGTTCCTGTCTACCGCCAGTTGGTAGCGGATGTCGAACGGGTGGCGCTTGATGCCGCTCTGGAACTGCTCGTAGCGGTCATTGGCCAGGCGCACCGGCACACCCTCGCCATACAGCGCGGCGAGCGCGGCATAGAAGACGAAGATGTTGTTGTCCTTGGAGCCGTAGCCGACGGTATAGCCCGGATGGATGTTGAGCTTCTCCAGGGCGAAGCGCGATGGCTTGATCATGTGCACGCTTTCGTAGGCGACTTCGAACGGGCACTGGGTGGCGACCACGAAGTGCAAGGTCTTGCTCGCCGCGTCGTACCAGCCGTTGCCGTTGTCCGGCTCCAGTGCCGCCGGCTCGATCGATGGGGTCTTGTAGCGCTCGTCGAAGACCAGCCAGTCCTGCGGCGGGTTTTCCAGTTGCTCGGCCATGCGCTTGGCATGGAACAGCCCCTGCTCGGTGAGGTCGCCGTGCAGCTTCGGCTCGCGGGTCCAGACCGGTTTGCGGTTGAGGATGGTGGGGAACAGCATCGAGTCCTTCAGGCTGGAGAACTCGTCGTCCTCGTAGGGCGTCTTGCCGCCGACCCGGACGAAGCGATAGCTGCCGTAGGGATCGCCCTGGTACAGCGGGGCCTGGGCGCCATAGCGGATCGCCTTGTCGTTGAACTTGAGCTTGAGCTTGGCCCGGCGGAAGCGCTCGAAGTCGTTCCAGATCAGGATCGCCACCGGATGGCCGATGAACATCGGCACCTTGCCCGGCGGCAGGAGCGGATCGGGCGAATGCGCCTCGGGGAAGACGATGCCGTCCTTCTCCAGGTCGGCAGCGGTGACGATACGGTCCGGCTGCAACTCGGCGCCCAGCCAGGAAAGGTCGTGGCCTTCGTAGATGCGGTCGGCGCGAACGGTCTTCAGCAACATGGCGTGGCCTTGCTGCTGCGGCCAGCCGGGCATGTCCCTGGCGCGGATATCGCGGGCGAACACCTTGTTGCCGCAGACCTTGGACAAGGCGTCGTTACGGAAACGGACTTGGCCGTTGCCCGCCATCCAGCGCTGGGCGGAAACGGTCACCTGGTTCTCGAACAAGGCAGCGAACGCCTGGCTGCCGAGCGGCGCCAGGGTGACACCCACGCCGGCGATCAACCCGCCCTGGAGAAAGGCGCGCCGGGATATATCACGGTTGGACATGCAAGTTCCTCTGGGTGGTACGGTTCCCACCCATGTCGTTATTCAGGCTTGAACAGCTCGTCCGAACGGACGAGATGGAGCACGCAGGCGGAAAAACCTGACTCAGGAGTTAATTTTAGCGACAAGTCGCACCCGAGGAAAAGTCCCGTCTACCGCTGGAAGGCCCCATGGACACTCGACTTTGGTCGCCTGCCAGGCCGGCTCCAACCTTTTCGTACGCTTCTCTGAATCTTCGATTTCGGCAATGGCAACAGCCAAGAGGTAACCGCATGTTACTCTCCGCCCTCCTCTCGAAACGCCCGACCCCAGCATGTCCAGCCAACCCAGTTCCCTGCTCCGCCATCGCCCCTTCCTCGCCTTCTGGCTAGCCCGCGTCTGCACCGCCAGCGGCTTCCAGATGCTCACCGTGGCCATCGGCTGGCACATCTACGAACTGACCGGCAATGTCCTCGACCTGGGTCTGGTAGGCCTGGTCGAATTCCTCCCGCGGGTGCTGTTCATGCTCCACACCGGGCATGTTGCGGATCGCTACGACCGGCGCAGGATCGCCGCCCTCTGTCAGGTCGGCCAGGCCCTGGTGGCGGTGGCACTGGTGCTCGGCGCGGCTTCGGGAGAGATCACCCGCAACATGATCTTCGTCCTCGCCTTCGCCCTCGGTACCGCCCGCGCCTTCGAAATGCCGACCACCCAGGCGCTGCTGCCGAACCTGGTACCGGCCGGGCTGTTCCCGCGCGCGGTGGCCGCTTCGGCTTCGGCGATGCAGGCGGCGACCATTGCCGCCCCGGCCCTCGGCGGCCTGCTCTATGCGTTCGGTGCCTCCTGGGTCTACGTGCCGACCGCGGCTCTCTACGTCCTCGCCTGCGCCCTGACACTCAGCCTGCCGGTACGCAACCAGCCGCTCACCCAGGGCAAGGCCACCCTCGACTCGCTGCTCGCCGGCATCCGTTTCATCCGCAGCCGGCCGGACATCTTCGGGGCGATCTCCCTCGACCTGTTCGCCGTGCTCCTCGGCGGCGCCACCGCCCTGCTCCCGGTGTTCGCCAAGGACATCCTGCTCACCGGACCCTGGGGCCTCGGCCTGCTGCGCTCGGCTCCAGCGGTGGGCGCCCTGGCGATGTCGTTCTGGCTGGCGCACTTCAGCATCGAACGCAACGTCGGGCGGATCATGTTCCTCTCCGTGGGCATCTTCGGCCTGGCAACCATCGCCTTCGGCCTGTCGAAATCGTTCTGGCTGTCCCTCGGCGTGCTGGTGGTACTCGGCGCCGCGGACATGGTCAGCATGGTCATCCGCGGCGCCTTCGTGCAGCTCGAGACCCCCGACGAGATGCGCGGCCGGGTCAGCGCGGTGAACGGCCTGTTCATCGGCGCCTCGAACCAGCTCGGCGAGTTCGAGTCCGGGCTCACCGCACACTGGTTCGGCACGGTACCGGCAGTGGTCCTCGGCGGTATCGGCACCCTGGTCGTCACCGGAGCATGGATGAAACTGTTCCCCAGCCTCGCGCAGCGCGACCGCCTGCACTGAGCCCCTACCTCCGCCGTCGCCATGGAAACCGTTCCTTCTCGGCAATAAGAAAGCCCGGCATCGAGCCGGGCTTTTCTCGCACCTTGCGGCGTGATCCGCGCTATCAGGCGGGGCGCTGCATCTCCCGATGCAGGCGATCGACGGTCTGTTCGCTACCGTTCTCGGCCAGGCGCGCCTCGCGGCTGGTCATGTCGCGGTGCAAGCGATCGATGGTCTGCTCGCTGCCGCTTTCGGCGACCCGGCGTTCTTCCTGGACGCGCGGCGCCTGGGTCTTGCGCAGGCGTTCGAGGGTACGGTCGGAACCGTCGGAGGCGATCAGTTGTTGGGCACCGCGCAGGGCTATGGATTCGACCCGCGGTGCGGCAAAGGCGGCATTGGCGGTCAGGGTGGCAAGGGCGATGGCGAGGATCAGCGGGCGTTTCATGGCAGTGGCTCCAGGTATTCGTTACGTGGGGCCATTCTCTGTTCGGGAAACTCGATTGGAAAACGAAGCGCGCCAATAGTATTCATCGACGTTTGAAATAGTGCGAATAACCGCTCTAGTACAGTAGTTACAGCAAGAATACGCCTCTCCAACCAGCCTTGGCACGGATTGACGGCATCGATATGAAAAATCGAAGAAATCGAAAGTTTGAGAAAAACACTCGGAATTGAGCACGGACCTCCCTCTCCGCAGAACCGGAGAGGGGCTCCGTCAGTAGCCTCCGGAACGGAGGCTGGCAGGGTTCAGAAGCGCGCCACCACGTTGAACAGGACCCGCGTCTCGCGCTTCCCATCGCGCTGGTCGGCTGGCTCGCCGATGACCTGGCGGGCAATCTCCGGGTTGAACGACAACTGGTCGGTGAGGTTGAAGCGCACCCCGGCACCGATCGAGCCGAGCTTCTGCTGCTCGTCATCGTCCACGTCGAGGTTGTAGGTCTTGCCCCAGTCGTAGAAAGCGTAGGCCTGGTAGCTGCGCAGCCAGCTGTAGCCCACCGCCTGGCCATAGCGCGGTTCGAGCTTCAGGGCGAAGCCACGGTCACCGGTGATGTTGCCCGGGGCGAAGCCGCGACCGATCCCGCTGCCACCGACGCCGAAGCGCTCGCTCGGCAGCAACGGGTCGAAGCTGTACTGCCATTGCAACTCGCCATACACCGACCAGGGGCCGCCGAGCCCCTGCAGGCGCCCGATGTTGCCGTTGAGATAGACGAAACGTCCGTCGGCCACTTCGCGGGAACGACGTTCATCGTCCTTCTTGGTCGCGCCCCACATGTCCAGGCCGATGTTGTTGCGCACCTCCGCCAGGTTGATGCCCATCCAGCGGTCGACCCAGTCATAGGTCAGGCGTTGCTGGAACACCCGCACATGGTCACGACCGGGGTTCGAGGCGTCGCTGGCGAAGTCGCGCAGGCGGGTCTCGGTATCCTTCCACTGCAACGCCAGACCGCCGCTCAGGTTCTGCGAGCGCGAGCGGATGAAGGGATGGTTGTAGGAAATGCTGCCTTCGGTGCTCTTGCTGACGCTGTCGAAGGGGAATACCGAGTCCGGGATGTCCGGGTTGACCTTCGAATAGGAACCCATGATCTGCAGGGTATCGCCGGCGAACATGCCGCCCAGCGGCAGCGTGCCGCGCAACTGGATGTAGCGGGTGGCATCGCTGAACGGCGAGATCGCGCCGAGCACGTCGATCTGCTCGTAGAAGCCCAGGCGGGAGAACTCGGTGGCGCCGAAGGCCAGGGTGGTCGGGTCGGTGTAGTGCGAGCCGCGGTTGTCGAGGCTGACGAAGCCTTCGTATCGCTGCTGCTGCAAGGCCACGTCGAGGTTCGACGAGCCCAGCGCCTGACCCGGGCTGAGCACGCTCTGCACGTTGACCCCCGGCAGGTCGCCGACCAGCAACAGGCCACGCTCCAGGGTATCGGCATCCAGCGGACGCTTTTCGGTCAGCGGTGCGAGCAGTTCCTCCACCCGCACCCGCGGCCCATCGACGGTTCCCTTGATCTGCACGTGTTCGAGGTAACCCTCGATCACCTGCAGGCGTACCTTGCCGCCCTCGATGCTCTGCTCCGGCACCACTACCTGGGTCAACAGGTAGCCGTCCTGGCGGTACTTGGCGGTGAGGCGGTTGGCCAGGTCGACCAGTTCGGCCAGGGACACCTGCTTGCCGAGCATATGCTGGTAATAGGACTCGAGCACCGCCTTGTCATAGCGGGTGTTGCCTTCGATGCGTATCTCGCGCAATTCGAAGCGGATCTGTTCGCTGCCTTGCGGCGCGACCTGCTTGGGCACCACCGGCGGCGCCTCGGGCTTGGCCTGCGGCTCGCTGCGTGGCTTGAAGCGTTCATCGAGCTGGGATGGCTGTACAGTCCCTGGCAACTCCACGGCGGCGGCGGAAGCTGCCAGCATCCCGCAGCCACAGAGCGTCACCCAGCGAAGCGTCCATTGCGAAGGTTTCATCATTCACCTCGGGCAGATGACGCACTACCGCCCGGGGACGATAGTGCGCATTGCGAAAAGGGTTAGAAATTCAGAGGCTTGTTGAAGCAGCTCCAGTAGTCGGCCAGGTAGCTCTGGTTCGAGCAACCCGTCCCACTCTCGGCCTCTGCCCTGAGCGGACGATCGGTGAACTGCCCCACCCGCTTGGTGCTAGCGTCCTCCGCCGGACCCGCGGCGGTAGCCGGCAGCAGGTTAGGATCGCTGACGTCCATCCCCAGAGCGTAGGCGCGCAGGAACGGGTTTTCGAGGAACGGGTTTTCCAGCGTGGTGGTCCGGTAGACCGCATCCCCGGGGGTATCCGGATCGCGCCCCTTCTGCAGTTCGCGCAAATCGGAGAGTGCTGCCAGTTGTCCCAGGTCGCCCGGCGTGACCGGCAGCGGCAGGATGCTCAGCAGGTTGCCCTGGTAGTTGAGCTGGTAGTTGCCGCTGGTGAGGGCGAGTCCACCCTGGAGAATGTCGTACTGGCCGACGGCTTCGCCGCCCACCCGACCGAGCCCGCCGGCGAGCACCTGACCGGCGCTGTCGCCATTCTTCAGGCCGGAAACCTGATAGGTCAGCGCCGGGTCGGCGGTGCCCACCTGCTTACTCTTGGCATCGGCGAATACGTTGAGCAGCGCCTTGGTGATGGTCAGGTCATTGC
>NZ_KV811339.1:42686-43202 GCF_001813025.1 Pseudomonas sp. HMSC066A08 | reverse complement strand
TGACGATCACTTCCTGGCCGATCCGCGGGATCTGCATCGAACCCCAGTTCTTCCCGGCCCAGGCCTGGGACACGCGAATCCAGCAGGAGCTGTTCTCGTTCGACTGGTCGTGGCGGTCCCAGTGGAAGTGCACCTTGACCCGGCCGTACTGGTCGGTCCAGATCTCCTCGCCCTTGGGTCCGACCACCACCGCGGTCTGCGGACCTCGCACCACCGGTACCGGAGTCTGCGGCAGGAGACGGAACGACTGGCTGGCGTCGATGCAGTCCAGCTCGCTCTCGAACTGCGAGCCGGCGCCGCCGCTGCCGGTTTCGTAGAGTTCCTGGACCACCCGGTATTCGGCGCCGACCACCAGGTACTCGCGGTTCTGGTCATCGCGCGGATAGCCGCTCAGGCGGAACAGGTGCCCGGCGCCGATCCCGCGCACCACGCCGCGCAGGCGCACGCGCTCGTGCTGCGCCTGGATCGCCTCGATGCGGTTGCGCGCGTACTGCTCGCCGTCCTGGCTCTGCACGT
>NZ_KV811339.1:40000-42586 GCF_001813025.1 Pseudomonas sp. HMSC066A08 | reverse complement strand
GCTCGCCGTCCTGGCTCTGCACGTATTCGCCGGGATAGTCGTACAGCGGGTAGTCGGCCGCCGCGTGCGGCCGGGCGATGTTCGAACGCACCTCCAGGCGCGCGCCGGGGCGCTGGAAGTCGTAGTCGTTGAGGGTCAGCGAACCGGGCTGGACCTCGCGTGCCATCTGCCAGTCGAAGAAGTGGTCGCGCTCGCGATGGCCGAGGGTCGGCGGGTAGTACGGCACGCTGGCGTAGCCACCCGGGCTGCGATGCGCGCCGTAGGCGTCGGAGAGCACCAGGATGTGACGCTTCTGCTCATGGCGGAACCAGTAGTAGATGCCTTCCTGTTCCATCAGCCGGCTGATGAAGTCGAAGCTGGTCTCGCGGTACTGCACGCAGTATTCCCACTCGCGGTAGGGGCGCGTGAGGGCATCCTCGAAGTCCGAGAAGCCGAGGTCGCGGAATACCTGCTTGATGATCTCCGGCACGCTCTGGTTCTGGAAGATGCGGCAGTCCGAGGTGCGCGTCAGCAGCCACGGCCAGGGCCGCAGGGTGACCTGGTAGCCGGCGAACTGGCCGTGCCCGGCCACCTGGCTACAGCGCGCGACGATGCCGTGAAAGAAGCGCCGGCTGCCGCCGGGCAGCTCCAGCGACAGGCTCATCGGCTTGCCGAGCAACTGTTCCAGCGGCAGGTTGGGGTTTTCCGATACCAGGTGCAGCTCGTAGGCGAACAGCCGTCCCAGTTCCTCGCGTCCCTCCATGCGCTGCAACAGCAGCACGTCCGCCCCCAGCGGGCAATCCACCTGGACCAGGCGGGTCAGTTGCATCAATCCCATCGACGGTTCCTTCTACTGCTCTGCGTATCGCCGGTTGTCACTCGGCCTCGGCGAAGTCGTAGTGGAACTGGTTGTCGCGGCTACTGATACGTACCCCGGCCAACGGCTTGCCTTCGAGCATGCGGGTGAGGAACTCGCGGCTCATGTCCGGCAACAGCGTGTTGGTGAGGATCGCGTCGATCATCCGGCCGCCGCTCTCGGTCTCGGTGCAACGCGAGACGATCAGCTCGACGACGCCCTCGTCGAACTCGAACGGCACCTTGTGGGTCGCCTCCACGCGCTTCTTGATCCGCCCCAGTTGCAGGCGCGAGATGGCCTTGAGCATGTCGTCGCTGAGCGGGTAGTAGGGGATGGTCACCAGGCGGCCGAGCAGCGCCGGCGGGAAGATCTTCAGCAGCGGTTCGCGCAGCGACTTGGCGATGGCTTCCGGCTCGGGCATCAGTTCCGGATCGGCGCAGAGGCTGGCGATCATCTCGGTGCCGGCGTTGGTGGTGAGCAGGATCAGGGTGTTCTTGAAGTCGATCACCCGGCCTTCGCCGTCCTCCATCACGCCCTTGTCGAAGACCTGGAAGAAGATCTCGTGGACATCCGGGTGGGCCTTCTCCACTTCATCCAGCAGCACCACGCTATAGGGCTTGCGACGCACCGCCTCGGTCAGCACGCCGCCCTCGCCGTAGCCGATGTAGCCGGGCGGGGCGCCCTTGAGGGTGGAGACGGTGTGGGCTTCCTGGAACTCGCTCATGTTGATGGTGATGACGTTCTGCTCGCCGCCGTACATGGCCTCGGCCAGGGCCAGCGCGGTCTCGGTCTTGCCCACCCCGGAGGTGCCGGCGAGCATGAACACGCCGATCGGCTTGCTCGGGTTGTCGAGGCCGGCGCGAGAAGTCTGGATGCGCTTGGCGATCATCTCCAGCGCGTGGTCCTGGCCGATGATGCGCTTCTTCAGGTGCCGGTCGAGGTTGAGCACGGTCTCGATCTCGTTGCGCGCCATGCGGCCGACCGGGATGCCGGTCCAGTCGGCGACCACCGAGGCCACCGCCTGGTAGTCCACGGTCGGCAGGATCAGCGGCTCTTCGCCCTGCAACGCGCTCAGTTGCGCCTGTAGCTCCGCCAGCCGCGCATGCAGCGCCTGGCGCTGCTCCTCGTCGAGACGCGCCTCGCCCTCGCCCAGCGGCGCACCGCCGGCGTCCACCGCTTCGGCGGCGGCGCGCAGGCGGGCGCGGGTCTCCAGCAGTTCGTCGACCAGGCGTTTTTCCTCGGCCCAGCGCTGCTCCAGGGCGGCCAGGCGCTCACGCTCCTCGGCCAGCAGGGTCTCGACGTTGCGCTGGCGTTCGGCGGTGGCGACGCCGATGGCGCTCTCGCGGCGGATGATCGCCAGCTCGGTTTCCAGCGCCTCGATGCGCCGGCGGCTATCGTCGACCTCGGCCGGCACCGCGTGCAGGCTGATGGCGGTGCGCGCGCAAGCGGTATCCAGCAGGCTCACCGACTTGTCCGGCAGCTGGCGCGCCGGGATGTAGCGGTGCGACAGCCGGACCGCCGCCTCCAGCGCCTCGTCGAGGATCTGCACCTGGTGGTGCTTCTCCATGGTCGACGCGACACCGCGCATCATCAGGATGGCCTTGTGCTCGGACGGCTCGTCCACCTGCACCACCTGGAAACGCCGGGTCAGCGCCGGGTCCTTCTCGATGTGCTTCTTGTACTCGGCCCAGGTGGTCGCCGCCACGGTGCGCAGGGTGCCGCGCGCCAGGGCCGGCTTGAGCAGGTTGGCG
>NZ_KV811339.1:0-39900 GCF_001813025.1 Pseudomonas sp. HMSC066A08 | reverse complement strand
GCCAGGGCCGGCTTGAGCAGGTTGGCGGCGTCGCCGGTGCCGGCCGCGCCACCGGCGCCGACCAGGGTGTGGGCTTCGTCGATGAACAGGATGATCGGCTTCTCGGAACTCTGCACGTCTTCGATCACCTGGCGCAGGCGCTGCTCGAACTCGCCCTTCATGCTCGCCCCGGCCTGCAGCAGGCCGACGTCGAGGGCGCGCAGTTCGACGTCCTTCAGCGCCGGCGGGACGTCGCCGGCGACGATGCGCAGGGCGAAGCCTTCCACCACCGCGGTCTTGCCGACGCCGGCCTCGCCGGTGAGGATCGGGTTGTTCTGCCGGCGGCGCATGAGGATGTCCACCAACTGGCGGATCTCCTCGTCACGCCCGACGATGGGGTCGAGCTTGCCGCTGCGGGCCTGCTCGGTGAGGTCCACGGTAAAGCGCTTGAGCGCCTCCTGCTTGCCCATCGCGCTCGGCGCCATGGCGCCGCTGGCCTCGCCCGGGGCGGCGCCGGCGTTGAAGCCGTCGCTGGCCGACAGGCCGTTCTCCGGCGAGGCGCCGACGTACTCGTCGAAGCGCTCGGTGAGCGCCTCGACCTTGAGCTTGGCGAATTCCGCCGACAGCCCGGTGAGGGCATGGCGCAGGCTCGGCGTCTTGAGGATGCCGATCACCAGGTAGCCGGTGCGCACCTGGCTCTCGCCGAACATCAGGCTGCCGTAGACCCAGCCGCGCTCCACCGCCTCCTCGACATGGGAGGACAGGTCGGTGATCGAGGTCGAGCCGCGCGGCAGGCGGTCGAGGGCCTCGGTCAGGTCCTTGGCCAGGCGCGCCGGGTCGATCCCGGACTGGCGGACGATCTGGTGCAGGTCCGAGTCCGGCAACTGGAGGATCTGGTGGAACCAGTGCACCAGCTCGACATAGGGATTGCCGCGCAGCTTGCAGAATACCGTGGCGGCCTCGATGGCCTTGTAGGCCAGGCTGTTCAGCTTGCCGAACAGCGCAACGCGACTGATCTCACTCATGTTCCTTCTCCTTGTGCTCGTGCGGCCGCGCAGTGGCGTACTGGCGGGCCAGCAGTAGATCCCTGGCGTCCTGGCCGGGATCGCCCAGCCAGGTGTTGAAACCGAGCCGCCCGCCGCCCTGCAGGCCCAGCGGGGGTACTTCGTGGCGTTGCAGGACCAGGTTGACGTCCCAGTCCAGCTCCTCGCCCAGGTATTCGGCGACCCAGGCGGCCAGCTCGACGAAGTGGTCGCCGTCGGGCAGGAAGCGCTGGTATTGATCGAGGTCCAGCGGACCCAGGCGCAGGCGGAACTTGTGCTGGCGGTCCCAGACGTGGGTGCCCAGGCAGACGTCCATGCCCAGGCTCGTCGAGTCGACGCCGAGGCGGCTGCGCTCGGGCAGCTCCAGCCACTGGCCGACGTATTCCTCGACCGCCACCGGGACCTCGAAATACTCCGCGAGGATCACCCGCAGGCCGTCCGGGTAGCGGGTCTGCGCGGCGAGGTGGCCGGTGTAGTAGTAGCGTGCGGTGTCCGCCAGCGGCTCGCGCCCCCGCAGGCTCGGCATGCCGCGCCCGGACAGCGCGGCGAGGCGCGCCGACCAGTAGTCGTCGTCGATCCGGTCGTGGCTGATCTCCGGCCGCGCCTCCGCCCAGGCCCGGTAGAACAGGGTCAGCAGGCGGTGATGGAAGACGTCCATGAAGCGCTTGAAGGTCGCGTCGTTGACGTTGCGCTGGCGTTCCCGGGCGTATTCGGTGAGGTGCAGCGGCAGCGGCCCGTTGGGGCCGGTGAGGCCGAAGAAGAACTGGTCCAGGCGCGGCACCGCAGCGGCGCCGGCCTGGCCCACCGAGGCCAGGGTCGAGGGCGCGAAGGTACAGTCGGGCTTCTGCCCGAGGCGCAGCGGGTCGTCCGCCAGCCGCACCGAATGACCGAGGCGCGGCAATTGCGGCGACTCGCACTCGATGCGCCGCAGCGCCTGGAAGAAGTCGTAGTCCCAGGGCGCCGCCGCCATCCCGGCGAGCAGGTTCAGAGATTCGGACGGCTGCCCGGCTTCGCCTGCCATCTCATCACCTCGCCCCGTTCGCCGGTGCGCAGCACCGTCTCGGTAAAGCTATTGATCGACACGTAGCGTGCCAGGAAGCGCTCGAACACGGCGCCGAGAAGGAACACCCCGGTGCCGCGGAACGCGTTCTCGTCGAAGTCCAGGGTGATCTCCAGGCCACGGCCGAAGACGATCGGCCCGGGCATCGGCAGGCGCCGCGTGCAGGGCTTGCTGCTGACCTCGCGCAGGCCCTCGATCTGCAGCTGCAGCGCCGGATCGCCGCTGTCGCCGTAGAGCCGCAGCAGCTCGCGCAGGGCGGCGGCGCCCTGGCCGCGCTCGGCCAGCGACAGGTAGTTCAGCGACAGTTGGCTGATCAGCCGCCAGGCGCTGGCATCGTGTGCACGGCTGGCGCGCGGCCGGCTCGGTCCGGCGAGGCAGCGCACCTGCATGACCGGGGCGCTGTCCTCCAGGGTGAAATCGCTCTTGTGCGCGCCGATCGGCATGAACAGCGGCAGGTCGCGGTTGGTGCACAGCGCGGCGACGCCGAGCTGGCGCAGGTCGTGGCGATAGGGTGCCTGGTTGGCGTCGACCAGGGCGACGAAGGTCTCGCTGCCGACATAGGTCGAGCGCGGGCCCTTGCGCCGCTGCTTGCTGGACAGCACGCGCGGTTCGCGGCGCACGCTGAAGTAGGCCTGCTCGCGGCCGTAGCGCGCGGGATCGCGCACCGCGTAGAACGGTTGGAAGGGTTGCTCCGGACCGCTGCCGTGGCCGCTCACCTGTTGCAGCGAATGCACCTCGAAATCCAGCGGACGGGTGCGGTCGACGATCACGTGATGCTCGTTGACCCGGTCGGACAGGTGGATGCGGTCGCAGCGGCGCGGGAACAGGTTGATCGCCGGGGTGCAGAACGGCACCAGTTGCTCCGCGTCCACCGTGCCCTCCAGGCGCTGGTCGTGCTTGCCGAACAGCACGACCAGTTCCAGCTCCTCGCCGTGGCATCGACGCAGGGCGCGGTTCAGGCCGGAGAACTCGACGAACAGGAAGCGCGCCGGCAGGGCGAAGTATTCCTGCAGCAGGCGGTAGCCCTGGAACGCCCGCGGCACCACCGGCAGCAACGCGTCCTCGTCGTCGAAGCCGCGCGCACGCAGGCTGCTCGTCGGCAGGCGTTCGACCCAGGCATTGTCCGGGGCGCGGACGAACACCGCGCAGGCGTTGCCGAGCAATTGTTCGTAGAGGCGGTAGGGTTGTTCGTCGGCGCCGTGCAGGTAGAGCGGCAGGGCGTCCAGCGACAGGCTGTCGAACGGGATGCCGGCGCCGCTGCGCAGGCGGATGCGCAGGCCGGCCTTGGCCCGCGGCTCGCTGGCGGCGAGGCGGCCGAGCACCGCGGCGGGATTGCCGAAGTAGTCGGCTTGGGCCACTTCCAGCGGCCACAGGGTCACCGGGTGGGCGGTGCGGTATTCGCAGGCGGTCTGGTCATCGGGGCCGAGCTGGCCGCGCAGGGAGGCCCCGCGCTCGACGCTGAAGCCGCTGCTCAGGGCGCCTTCGTTGGGGTCCGGGCGCAACTGCACCACGGTCATCGACGGGGTCGGCGCCAGGTAGTGCGGGTAGGCGATTTCCAGCAGGTTGTGGGTGAAGGTCGGGTACTCCGCGTCGAGCTTCAGCTGGACCCGCGCGGTGAGATAGGCGAAGCCTTCCAGCAGGCGCTCGACGTAGGGGTCGGCGCACTCGAAGCCGGACAGCGACAGGCGCCCGGCGATCTTCGGGAACTCCTCGGCGAACTCCGCGGCGCTTTCGCGGATGTGTTGCAACTCCTGGTTGTAGTACTCGAGCAGGCGCGGGTTCATGTACGCCTCCGCTCGCCCTGGGCGACGCGCACGTGGCCGGTCTCCAGATCCAGGTTGGTGGTCAGCAGCAGGCGCAGCGGCGCCGGTTCGGCCCAGAGATCGCCTTCGATCTCGAAGCTCAGGGCGTTGTGGTCCATCTCGCCGGGCAGCAGTTGCGCGCGCACCCGCAACGAAGAACGGATGATGCGCGGCTCGAAGGTGGCGATGGTCTCGGTGAGCAGCGCCTCGATGGCATGCACGTCGACACTCGACGCGGTGTGCCCGGCCAGCGCCGGCAGCCCGTAGTTGAGCACCGAGTTGCCGGCCGGCATCCGTGCGGCGGGGCCGTGGTCGAACAGCGAGGTGGTGTTGAACAGCCACGCCAGGTCGCGCAGCACCGAGGCCTTCAACTGGCTCAGGGTCAGCACCCGGCGCTCCGCGGCTTCCTTGAGGTTGCCCGGCTCGTCGTCGGTGAGGCGGTCGAGCAGCGACGGCTGCAGGCGCTCCTGGAGGGTCAGTTCGGCCATGTCAGGCGTCCGTCGGCTCGAAGTCCAGCTCACGCAGGTCGAACAGCGCGGTCTCGCCGGCATCGGTGACGAACAGCCGCTGGCCGAGCGGCAGGCCGCTGTCCAGCCATTCGGTCTTGCGCCCCAGGCGCGCGGCGTCGTCGCCGTGCTCGACGGTTTCCGCGTAGCGCGCCGGCAGCAGCGCGACGGTGGCGCCGCCGTTGGCCAGGGTCAGTTCGGCCGGCAGCCAGACCAGGTCGCGCAGGTCGCTCGGCGCCTCGACCTTGAGGCTGCGCAGGTTGCTCATCGGCAACCAGGCATAGCGACCGTTGACGATCACCTCGAGTACCGGGCCGAGGCGCGTGTCGGCATCCGCCAGCCAGGCGAACGGCGCTTCGCCGATCCGCCCGGGCACCGCCGGCGCGGCATCGAAGGCCTGCTCGCGCAGGGCCTGGGCGGCCTCGCCATGGCCTTCGGCGTCCAGGCTCAGGGCCTGCAACAGCGGCGCGATCCATTCCGCCGGCTGGCCGAGGATCACCGGCGTCAGGCGCCCGGCGAACACCTCGCGGCGCAGCGCCTCGCAGTCGATGGCGGTGGAGTAGGTCTGTACCATCGGCAGCGCCGAGGCATCCAGTTCGCCGACCACCTTGAGCTGGTTCTGCGCCCGCGCCCACTGGCCCATCACGGCCAGCAGCTGGAACAGGAAGATCCGCAGGGTAGCGTTCGACGGCTGGCTGCGCACCTGTTCCTGCAAGGCTTTCAAGGCATCGTCCAGGCGCCCGGCGCGCAACAGTTCTTCGGCGATCATCGCGATACTTCCCTGTAGCCGGGAGCCCAGGCGCCCGGATGCGAATGAAGGGTCGGCCATGGCGCCCGGCGGACGCGACGGACGACCCGGTGGAATTCAGTACCTCCGGCAGGAGGTCGGGCGGACGAGGTCCGCGGCGCGCCGCGCGCGCCTTAGGCACCCGGCATGGCGGGCGCTCGCACCGGCCACGGCATGGCCTGGCCACGCCATGACCGGCAGCCGGCTCATCAGGCCTGTACGTTCTGGCGGATGTTCCAGCCGTACTTGACCGGACCGCCGTCCTTCGCGCCATCCGCCTTCTGCGGCTGGTAGTCGACCTGGACCTGGGCGAAGTTCAGGGTCACGTTCTCGGTCAGGCGATCCTCGCCACCGCTGCCGCCGGTGCTCACCGAGGACACCAGGACTTCCTTCAGGGTGATGATCAGGTACTCGACCTGGTTCTCGCCACCGGCCTTGCGGATGGTCAGCTTCGCCTGCGGATAGTGCTTGCCGCTGGAGCAGGCCATCATCAGGTTGGGCGTGGACTTGTCGATGTACTTGGTGAACGACAGGTCCTGCACGTTGACCTTGCCGGCGCCGCCGCCACCGCCCATGTGCATCGACCCGGACTGGGACATGCCCCAGCTCCATGCCAGCACGTCGATTTCCTCGGCGTGAGTCTTGTCCTTGGACTCACCCTTGACGTCGCCGATCTTGATGAACATATCAACAGCCATCTTTCCTCCCGTGTGGCTCGCGCCACTACGCTATGCAAGCGCCCGCCACCATGGCAGGCGCTGTCGTTGAATGCCTCAGGCCTCTTTGGCCGAAGGCAGCTTGGATACCAGGCGTAGCGATACCGTCAGTCCCTCGAGCTGGTAGTGCGGGCGAAGGAAGAACTTCGAGTTGTAGTAACCCGGATTGCCTTCGACTTCCTCCACCACCACTTCGGCCGCCGCCAGCGGGTGCTGGGCCTTGGTGGTCTCGGTGGAGTGGGCCGGGTCGCCGTCGACGTAGTTGAGGATCCAGTCCTGCAGCCAGCGCTGCATCTCGTCCTTCTCCTTGAAGGAACCGATCTTGTCGCGAACGATGCACTTCAGGTAATGGGCGAAGCGGCAGGTGGCGAACAGGTAGGGCAGGCGCGCCGCCAGGTTGGCGTTGGCGGTGGCGTCCGGATCGTCGTACTCGGCGGGTTTCTGCAGCGACTGCGCGCCGATGAAGGCGGCGAAGTCGGTGTTCTTCTTGTGCAGCAGCGGCATGAAGCCGTTCTTCGCCAGCTCCGCCTCGCGGCGGTCGGAAATGGCGATCTCGGTCGGGCACTTCATGTCCACGCCGCCGTCGTCGGTGGGGAAGGTGTGCGCCGGCAGGCCCTGCACCTCGCCGCCGGACTCGACGCCGCGGATTCGCGAGCACCAGCCGTAGAGCTTGAAGGAGCGGTTGATGTTGACCGCCATCGCGTAGGCCGAGTTGGCCCAGGCGTACTTGCTGCTGTCGGCGCCGTCGGTTTCTTCCTCGAAGGCGAACTCTTCTACCGGATCGGTCTTCGCCCCGTAGGGCAGGCGCGCCAGGAAGCGCGGCATGGTCAGGCCGATGTAGCGGGAGTCCTCGGACTCGCGCAGCGAACGCCAGCCGGCGTATTCCGGGGTGGTGAAGATCTTGGTCAGGTCGCGCGGGTTGGACAGTTCCTGCCAGGAGCCCATGCCCATCACCGTCGGCGAGGCGGCGGAGATGAACGGCGCGTGCATGGCGGCGGAGATCTTCGCCATCTCGCCGAGCAGTTCGACGTCCGGCGGCGACTGGTCGAAGTAGTAGTCGCCGACCAGGCAGCCATAGGGCTCGCCGCCGAACTGGCCGTATTCCTCTTCGTAGAGCTTCTTGAAGATCGGGCTCTGGTCCCAGGTGGTGCCCTTGAATTTCTTCAGGGTCTTGTGCAGCTCCGGCTTGGAGATGTTCAGCACGCGGATCTTCAGTTGCTCGTCGGTCTCGGTGTTGTTGACCAGGTAGTGCAGGCCGCGCCAGGCGCTTTCCAGTTGCTGGAAGTCGGCGTGGTGCATGATCAGGTTGACCTGCGCGGTGAGCTTGGCGTCGATCGCCGCGATGATCGACTCGATCGACTTGATCGCGTCGTTGGAGATCAGGCTGGTCTGCTCCAGGGCATGCTCGGCGAGGGTCCGCACGGCGGTCTCCACCGCTTCGCGGGCGCGCTCGGTCTTGGGCTTGAACTCCTGCAGCAGCAGGCTGGCGAACTCACTGGTCTGCTCGGTGGTGGTCTGGCCCTGGGCCAGGTTCTCGGTGCTCAATTCGGCCATGCTGGAATCCTCTTACGCCTGCGGCTCGTCGTCTTTGGGCTTCGGCGCGCTGGCCAGGGCCTGAAGCAGGGCCGGGTCCTTGATCGCCTTCATGATCATTTCCTCGGCGCCGGTCTTGCCGTCCATGTAGGTCAGCAGGTTGGCCAGTTGGGTACGCGCCTCGAGCAGCTTGTTCAGCGAATCGACCTTGCGCGCCACCGCGGCGGGGCTGAAGTCGTCCATGCTCTCGAAGGTGATGTCCAGGCTCAGGTTGCCTTCGCCGGTCAGCACGTTCGGTACGTTGAAGGCCACCCGCGGCTTCATCGCCTTGAGCCGGGCATCGAAGTTGTCCACGTCGATCTCCAGGAACTTGCGGTCGGCGACCGCCGCCTGGGGTTCGGCGGGCTTGCCGGCGAGGTCGGCCATGACGCCCATGACGAAGGGCAGCTGGACCTTCTTCTCGGCACCGTACAGTTCCACGTCGTACTCGATCTGCACGCGTGGCGCCCGGTTCCTGGCGATGAACTTCTGACTGCTGGTAGTGCTTCCCATCTTGTTTCTCCCTCGCGCGACGGCGGTTGTTAGCGCCGTCGGAATCGCCCCGGCGGCTTGCAGCGTTGGCCCGGACGGCCGCTAGGCGTTACTCGCTTTCCGGGCCTCGCAGGGTTTCGAACTGGGAAATCCCATCGGGGATGAGATTCCTCACGATTTCGGCGAAGTCGGCCGTCACCAGCGTCTTGGCGCGCTTGAGCAACACCGGCACCGGGCTCGACGGCTCGTGGCGAACGTAATACTCGAGCAGGCGGTCGAGCTGGCGCAGGACGTCTTCGCGGTTGGCGATCTCGCCACTGGCACGCGGTGCCGGCGCGGCGACGACTGCGACAGGCGCGGCGCCCCCCTGCTCGTCGGCGGCCGCTTCGGCGCCCGGCGCCAAGGGCTCGCCGGCGCCCTGCGGGCCGTACAGGTCGAACACCTGGAGGGCCTGGCGCAGCAGTTGACGAAGGGGACCGAGGTCGAGGCCCTGGGCCGAGCCGACCCGTTCGGCGACGCCGCTCTCGATGGCCAGGGCATGTTCCTGGGCGCCCTCCAGGGCGCGCCGGGTGGCGGCCAGCGCATCGGCGTCGGCATCGGCGAAGGCGCCGGCGATCTGCTCGGGACTCAGGGTCTCGCTGGCGAAGCGTTGCAGCCCGGCGGCGTTCAGCGCGGCGCGCAGGTTGACCGGGCCGAACGCCCGCGAGCGCACCAGCGGGATCGCCCAGACCAGTTGCAGCAGCGGTTCGGCGACCAGGCCGGTGAGGGCGTTGATACGGAAGGTGGGGTCGTTGTCGTCATCGGCGTCGAGCAGCGGATAGACGCCGTCCCAGTACTGGCCGAGCAGCTCGCGGACCAACAGCAGGCCGTCGGCGAGCCCGTCCAGGCCGTCGAGGGCGACATTGCTCTGCAGCAGCAGGTTGGCTACCCGCAGGTCCTTGCTACGGCCGAACAGTTCGCTGGCCAGCGCGCGTACGCGCGGCCACTCCGGCGGTTCGGCGGGCAGCACGGCATCGCCCATCTGGCGCTCGGGTTGGCCCTGGGCGATGCGTTCGAGTTCGAGGAACGCGGCGTCGTACTCCAGATCGTCGCCACAGGGCGAGTCCGGGGATACGGCAGCCAGCAAAACGGGTACATCCAGCACGGTGACGATCTCCCTATCATCGGAGCCGCTGCGCGGCCCTCACCTTCGCTTGTAAGATCCACTCCGTCGGATCTTGTGGGAGCCATTGATGAATATCGGATGACTCGAAAGGTTGGCAAAATTCTTGTGGCATGCCGCAAGGCTTGTCAAGGAAGGCACAACGCCACTAGTTGCATGACACCGCAGATCGGACAAATCTTTAAAAGACGTAGGATTAGTCTTTTATAATCCGGTACCACCCGAGGTGTCTTCCCGAGGCGACGAAACGCCGGAAAGCCGTCGGGCCAGCCTGGATGCGAACCGAAATCCCTCGGGCACGGGGGTGAGCGCCTGGAAGAGCCGGGCGCTGGCAATGCAAGGAGTAGCAATGCCGCTGCGATTGACCATCACCAGCTACCACAAGCTGACCCCCGGTCAGTGTTCGGAAAAGGTACTGGACCAGGGACAGCTGACCATCGGTCGGGGCCCGGACAACGACTGGGTCCTGCCGGACCCGGAGCGCCTGGTCTCCAGCCGCCACTGCACCATCCTCAACCGCGACGGGGTGTACTACCTCACCGACACCAGCACCAACGGCGTGCTGCTGGTCAATGCCGGGCACCGCCTGCGCCGCGGCAACAGCGAGCCGCTGCAGGACGGCGAGACCGTCCGCCTCGGCGAATACGACATCCTCGTCCAGCTCGGCCATGACATCGCCCTGCCCGGCAGCGGCAATCCGCAGACCGATCCGTTCACCAGCTTCGACGCCCTGATGAGCCGGCAGGCCGCCGGATCGGCGCCTGCCTTCGCCGAACCGGCGCCCACCCCGCACCCCGCGGTGACGGCGCATTTCCAGGGCGGCTCGCCGCTGGACACCAAGCCCGACCTGTTCGACTTCCTCACCCCGCCGCCGCCCGGCGCGGCGCCGCGTCCGGACCATGTACCGGCCGAACAGCACGACTTCCGCCCGCCGGAACCGGTGATCCCGCCGCCCCCCGCGACCACCCCGGCGCCACCGCCCACTGGCGGCGCACCGCTGATTCCGGCCGACTGGGACCCGTTCGCCGAACTGCTCGGCAACACGCCCGCGCCAAGCGCCACGCCCGTCGCCCAGCCGCTGCCGACGGCCGAACCGACGCCGCTGGCGATGCCCTTCGCCGACCCAGGGATCACCCAACAGCCACAGCCACAGCCACAGCCACAGCCACAGCCAGCGAGCGTGGAGGCGCCGACGCCGCCGGCAAGCGCCGCCGCGACGGCCGGCGGCGACCTGCTGCAGGCGTTCCTGCGCGGCGCCGGCATGACCCAGTTGAAGGTCGACCCGGCCGGCGCCGAAGCGCAGATGGAAGCCATCGGCCGCAGCTATCGCGGCCTGGTGGAAGGACTGGTGGACGTGCTGCGCGCACGGGCCAGCCTGAAGGGCGAGTTCCGCATGGCGCAGACCATGATCCAGCCGGTGCAGAACAACCCGCTGAAGTTCGCGCCGAACGTCGACGAAGCCATGCTGCTCCTGCTGCGCCGCGACAACCAGGCGTTCATGGCGCCGGATCGCGCGGTGGCCGACAGCTTCGAAGACCTCAAGGCGCACCAGCTGGCGGTGATGGCCGGCGTGCAGGCCGCCATCCGCCACCTGCTGGCGCGCTTCGAACCGGCCGCGCTGGAAGCCCGCTTCGGCAAGCCGGCCGGGCTTTCAGGCCTGCTGCCGGGAGCCCGCCAGGCACAGAACTGGGACAGTTTCACCGAGCTGTACGCGAAGATCCTGCGCGAGGCGGAGGACGACTTCCAGGAGCTTTTCGGCCGCGAATTCAGCCGCGCCTACGAGGAACACAGCGCTCGACTACGGCGTTCCTGACGCCAACGAACACCAGGAGAAACAACGTCAATGAGGACGACACCATGCAGAAACTGATCGTCGCGCTGTTCGGGCTGCTGCTCGCCGCCTGTTCGTCCAGCCCGCCGGAAACCCCGCCGACCCGGGTGGTGATCTGGCTCCACGCCGCACCGAACCTCAACCCGTCCGCCGCCGGCCAGGCGGCGCCGCTGCGCCTGCGGCTGTACGAGCTGAAGAAAGACACCGCGTTCGGCCGCGCCGACTACTTCGCCCTCACCGACAACGCCCAGTCGACCCTCGGCGGCGACCTGGTGGAGCAGGACGAGTTCCTCCTGCGTCCGGGCGAGGAACGGCGCATCGAACGCACGCTCGACGAGCAGACCCGCCAGCTCGGCTTCGTCGCCGCCTACCGCGACCTCGACCGCGCCACCTGGCGCCAGGTCCTCGACGTGCCGGGGCAACGCACCAGCCATCTCGACATCACGCTCGGCGCGCAGGCCATCGGCATCGTCGCGCGTCCCGCGCCCTGAACCTTCGGAGTCCCTATGTCCTGGAATAACCGCGTGGTGTGGTCCGAAGGCATGTTCCTGCGGCCACAGCATTTCCAGCAGCACGACCGCTACCTGGAAACCCTGGTGGATGGCCGCTGCCGCTCGCTCCTGGCGGGCGGCTGGGGCTTTTCCGAGCTGAAGCTGGACGATGCCCTGCTGACCCAGGGCAAGCTGGCCATCGTCAGCGCCCGCGGCGTGCTGCCGGATGGCACGCCGTTCAACATCCCCGCCGACGATCCGGCGCCGG
This sequence comes from Pseudomonas sp. HMSC066A08, assembly GCF_001813025.1. Lineage (NCBI taxonomy): Bacteria > Pseudomonadati > Pseudomonadota > Gammaproteobacteria > Pseudomonadales > Pseudomonadaceae > Pseudomonas > Pseudomonas sp. HMSC066A08. Next base: position 28,191 of record NZ_KV811339.1, on the reverse strand, counting down.
CGCCGCTGAATGTCGAGGAAAGCCTGCGCGACGGCATCGTCTACCTCGGCCTGCCGCTGAAGCGGGTCGGCACCCGCGACACGGTGGAGGAGGGCGAGGCCCTCGGCGGCGCCCGCTACGTCAGCCAGGTGCAGGAAGTGCGCGACGACAATGCCGCCTTCGAGAGCCGCGCACCGGTGGCCCTGGGCAGCCAGGCGTTCCGCCTGCTGACCGAGCGCGACGGCCTCGGCGAATACGCCGCGGTGGGCGTCGCGCGGGTCCGCGAGAAGCGTGCGGACCAGGCCCTGAGCCTGGACGAGGACTACCTGCCGCCGGTGCTCGACATCGCCGCCGCGCCGCCCCTGGCGTCCTTCGCCAAGGAGCTGCTGGGCCTGCTCCACCAGCGCGGCGAAGCCCTCGCCGGGCGGGTGGTGGCATCCAGCGCCGGGGGCGCCTCGGAAATCGCCGACTTCCTGCTGCTGCAACTGGTCAACCGCGCCGAGGCCCTCACCGGTCACCTGTCCCGCGTGCGCCCGCTGCACCCCCAGGAGCTGTACCGCGAACTGGTGGCCCTGGCCGGCGAGTTCTGCACCTTCACCGCCAGCCAGCGGCGTCCCGAGGAGTACCCGGTGTACAACCACGACGACCTGGCCGCCAGCTTCGCCCCGGTGATGCTCGCCCTGCGCCAGGCGCTGGCGACGGTGATCGACGCCAAGGCGATCGCCATCCCGATCGTCGAGAAGGCCTACGGCGTGCACGTCGCGATGCTCAGCGACCGCAGCCTGATCGACAACGCCAGCTTCGTCCTGGTGGTGCGCGCCGACGTCCCCGGCGAGAGCCTGCGCGGGCACTTCCCGCAGCAGGCCAAGGTCGGCTCGGTGGAGCACATCCGCGACCTGGTCAACCTGCAGCTGCCGGGTATCGGCCTGCTGCCGATGCCGGTGGCGCCGCGGCAGATCCCCTACCACGCCGGCTCCACCTATTTCGAACTGGACCGCGGCAGCGCGCATTGGAAGCAGCTGACGCACTCCGGCGGCTTCGCCTTCCACATCGCCGGCCAGTTCCCCGGGCTGAACCTGGCCTTCTGGGCCATTCGAGGATAAGCAACGATGCCTCCCATCGACGATCCCTTCGGCACCCCGGCCGGCGGCGGCAACGGAAGCCCGCCCGACGACCGCACCATGATCATGCCGCGTCCCGGCGGCCGCGCCCCGGAACCGGCCGGCGGCCCCCGCGGCGGCGATCCCTACACGCCGCCGCCGATGGCCAGCCTGGCGCCGCTGAGCGGCCGCGGCGACGGCCTCAACCCGCTGGAGCAGGCCGCCGGCCCGCTGCTGGCGATGCTCACCCGCCTGCGCAACACCATCGCCCATCCGGCGCCGGCCAGCCTGCGCGCGCAACTGCTCGGCTACCTGCGCCAGTTCGAGGAGAAGGCACGCCAGGCCGGCGTGGCGCCGGACGAAGTGATGCTGGCGCGCTACGTGCTCTGCACCGCCCTCGACGAAGCGGTGCTCAGCACACCGTGGGGCAGCACCAGCGACTGGGGCAAGCAAAGCCTGCTGATCACCCTGCACAACGAGGCCTGGGGCGGCGAGAAGGTCTTCCAGTTGCTCGAACACTGCCTGCAGAACCCGCACCAGCGCCTGCATCTGCTGGAGCTGCTGTACCTGTGCACCAGCCTCGGCTTCGAAGGCCGCTACCGGGTCATGCACGACGGCCGCAGTCAACTGGAGGCGCTGCGCGAGCGCACCGCGGCGGTGATCCGTAGCACCCGCGGCGAGTACGAGCACGAACTGTCGCCGCACTGGCGCGGCCTCAGTGTGATGCGCGACCGCCTTTCGCAATACCTGCCGCCGTGGGTCGGTATCGCCATCGGCCTGGCCCTGCTGCTGGCCCTGCTGTTCGGCCTGCGGATGAAACTGGCCGCCGACGCCGAGCCGGTGTTCAAGCGCATCCACGCCATCGGCGAGATCCCGGTGCAGGCCATCGACCGCCCGGCGGTGCAGCCGCGGGTGATCGAGCGGCCGCGCCTGGCGCGCTTCCTCGCCGACGACATCAAGGCCCAGCGGGTGGCGGTGGAGGACGCCGTCGACCGCTCGGTGGTGACCATCCGCGGCGACGAGCTGTTCGCCAGCGCCAGCGCCAGCGTGCGCGACGAGTTCCAGCCGCTGCTGCTGCGCATCGCCGACGCCCTGCGCAAGGTCAAGGGCCAGGTGCTGGTCACCGGCCATAGTGACAACCGGCCGATCGCCACGCTGCGCTATCCGTCCAACTGGAAACTGTCCCAGGCCCGCGCCCAGGAGGTCGCCGACCTGCTCGGCGCGACCACCGGCGACGCCGGCCGCTTCACCGCCGAAGGGCGCAGCGACACCGAGCCGGTGGCGACCAACGCCAGCGCCGAAGGCCGCGCACGCAACCGCCGGGTGGAAATCACCGTATTCGCGGAGGGCGCGCAATGAAAGGCTTCCTCAACTTCTTCGCGCGCTGGGTGGTGCCGGTGCTCGGCCTGCTCGCCCTGAGCCTGATCATCTGGTTCCTCGGCCCGCTGCTGCGCCTGGGCAACTACGAACCGCTGGTCTCGGCGACCAGCCGCTGGGTGCTGATCGTCCTGCTGTTCCTGGTCTGGATCGGCTTCCGCGTGCTGCGCATCGTGCAGGCCCGGCGCAACGCGGCGAAGGTCATGCAGAGTCTCGCCGAGGTCAGCGCGCCGGACGCCGCCAGCGTCGCCACCGCCGAAGAACTGGCGACCCTCAAGCAACGCATGGACGAGGCCCTGGCCCTGCTCAAGCGGGCCAAGCTGGGCGGCAGCGAGCGGCGCAACCTGTACGAGCTGCCCTGGTACGTGATCATCGGCCCGCCCGGTTCGGGCAAGACCACCGCGCTGATGAATTCCGGCCTGGACTTCCCGCTCGCCGCGCAAATGGGCGCCGGGGCGATCCGCGGGGTCGGCGGCACGCGCAACTGCGACTGGTGGTTCACCGACGAAGCGGTGCTGCTGGACACCGCCGGCCGCTATACCACCCAGGACAGCCACGCCCAGGTGGACAAGGCCGCCTGGCTGGGCTTCCTCGACCTGCTCAAGACCCAGCGCAAGCGCCGCCCCATCGATGGCGCGTTCATCGCCATCAGCCTTTCCGACCTGCTGCTGGGCAGCGACGCCGAGCGCGCCGCCCATGCCCAGGCGATCCGCACGCGCATCCAGGAGCTGTACCAGCAGCTCGGGGTACGCTTCCCGATCTACGTGATGCTGACCAAGTTCGACCTGGTGCCGGGCTTCATGGAGTTCTTCGACAGCCTGAACCGCGAGGAACGCGCGCAGGTCTGGGGGATGACCTTCGCCCTCGACGACGGCAAGAGCGCGGAAGGCCCGCTGGCGGTGTTCGACAGCGAATTCGCCCTGCTCGAACAGCGTCTCACCGCGCGCCTGGTGGAACGCCTGCAGCAGGAGCGCGACCCGGCGCGGCGCGACCTGGTCTACGGCTTCCCGCAGCAATTCGCCGCCCTGCGCGAATGCCTCGGCGAGTTCCTCAACGGCGTGTTCAAGCCCAACCCCTACGAGGAACGCCCGCTGTTGCGCGGCCTGTACTTCACCAGCGGAACCCAGGAAGGCAGTCCGATCGACCGCCTGATCGGCAGCATGGCGCAGTCGATGAACCTCGATCGCCAGCACCTGGCGCGGCAGACCGGAACCGGGCGCAGCTATTTCATCGAGCGGCTGTTCCGCGAAGTGGCGTTCGGCGAACGCGGCCTGGTCGGCACCAACCCGAAGGTCGAGCGCCGCCGCAAGTGGCTGACCATCGGCGCGCTGAGCGCCACCGCGCTGGTGGTGCTGGCGGTGACGGCGGTATGGATCGCCAGCTACCGCGCCAACCAGAGCTACATCGCCGCGGTCGACCAGCGCGTCGACCCGCTGGCGCGCGGCATCGAGTCGCTGAGCCCGGCCCAGCGCGACGTCCTGGCCGTACTGCCACAGCTCAACGCGGTGCAGAACCTCGCCGGCGACGCGCCGAGCTGGGCCGAAGGCTATGGGCTGTACCAGGGCGACATGCTCGGCGAGGAGTCCGCCAGCGTCTACCGCAAGCTGCTGATCGCGGTGTTCGCCCCGCGCCTGGTGACCCGCATCGAGGAACAGTTGCGCTCCGGCGGCAGCAGCGATTTCCTCTACGAGGGCCTGAAGGCCTACCTGATGCTCGGCAGTCCGGACCATTACGACGCCGACTTCATCAAGGCCTGGATCAGCCTCGACTGGGAACGCAACCTGCCGCGCGACCTCTCGCCGGAACAGCGCCAGGCGCTGCACGCGCACCTCGACGCGTTGCTCGAACGGCGGCCGCCGTCGGCGCGCCTGGACCAGGACCTGGTCGAGGACCTGCGCCGCCAGTTGCAGCAACTGCCGGTGGCGCAGCGGGTCTACGACCGGGTCAAGCGGCAGAGGCTGCCCAAGGACGTGCCCGACTTCCGCATCAGCGACGCCGCCGGCCGCGACGCGCCGCTGGTGTTCGCGCGCAAGAGCGGCAAGCCGCTCACCGACCCGCTCAGCGGCTTCTTCACCTACCGCGGCTATCGCGAGGTGTTCCTCACCGCCAGCCTCAGCCAGGCCGGCACCATCGCCGAGGAACAGTGGGTGCTCGGGCGCGACCTGAACGATGCCGGCGACGCCGCCAACCTGGCCCTCGACGTGCGTCGCCTGTATTTCCAGGACTACCTGCGGCAGTGGGACGACCTGCTCGCCGACCTCACCGTGGTGCCGATCACCAATGTCACCCAGGCCGCCGACGTGCTGCGCATTCTCTCCGGGCCGACCTCGCCGTTCCGCAAGCTGCTCGAGGCGGTGGCCCGCGAGACCGACCTGCAGAAGGGCGACCGGCTGGTCGCCGCGCAAGTGAAGAAGGCCGCCGACGGCACCGTGGACAAGCTCAAGCAGCGCCTCGGCTCGCTGGTCGGCCAGGAGGAAGAGGGCACCCGCGAACAGCCGCGGCAAGTCGACAGCGACCCGATCAGCGCCCACTTCGCCGAACTCAATAGCCTGGTCAGCAAGGGCGAGGGCGGCAACGAGCCGGCGCCGATCGACAGCCTGCTGGAGGACATGAACGCGCTCTACGTGCAGGTCAGCGCCATGGCCGGAGCCAGCGGCGACTCGCTGCTCGGCGACGCCAAGAACCAGGTGGCCGCCGCCGCCTCGCGCGTGGCCCTCAGCGCCGAGCGCCAGCCGCCGGTGGTCCAGGGCCTGGTGAAGAACGTGGTCAACTCCACCACCAGCAGCATGATGGGCAGCGTGCGCAACCAGCTCAACGCGGCCTGGATCAGCGACGTGGTCAGCGTCTACCGGCAGTCCCTGGCCGGGCGCTACCCGATCGCCGCCGGCAGTTCGCGCGACGCCACCCTGGAGGACTTCGGCCACTTCTTCGGTGCCGGCGGGGTGATGGACAGCTACTTCCGCCAGTACCTGCAACCCTACGTCGACACCTCCGCCAGCACCTGGCGCTGGCAGCCCGGCGCGGCGCAGAAGCTCGGCATCAACCCCGGCGTGCTGCACACCTTCCAGCGCGCAGCGGCGATCCGCGACGCCTTCTTCCGCTCCGGCGGCATGCAACCGACGGTGCGCTTCGAGCTCAAGCCGGTGACCATGGACGCGGCGATCAGCCAGTTCATCCTCGACCTCGACGGCCAGCAGCTGACCTACGACCACGGCCCCAGCCGCCCGGTGGCGATGCAGTGGCCGAGCGCCAACGGCCTCGGCGTGGTCCGCCTGACCGTGACGCCGCCGCCCAGCAGCGGCCGTTCCGGCCTGACCCTGGAGGGCCCCTGGGCCTGGTTCCGCCTGCTCGACCAGTCGGACCTGGAACGCGGCAACTCGCCGGACCGCTTCACCCTGCGGCTGCGCATCGACGGCTCCAGCATCGCCTGCGAGCTGCGCGCCAGCAGCGCCTTCAACCCCTTCAAGAGCCGGGTCGTGTCCGGCTTCAGCCTCCCGGAGCGCCTTTGAACAGCGTCGGTTTCTACGGCAAGCTGGCCGGCCGCGGCGATTTCGTCAGCCGCGGCCTGCCGAACACCTTCGTCGAACCCTGGGACGCCTGGCTGGCCAGCGGCATGCGCGCCAGCCAGGACGAACTCGGCGCGGCCTGGCTCGACGCCTACCTGACCAGCCCGCTGTGGCGCTTCGCCATCGCCCCCGGCCTGCTCGGCGGCGAAGCGGTGACCGGAGTGGTGATGCCGAGCATCGACCGGGTCGGTCGCTATTTCCCGCTGACCGTCGCCTGCCTGCTGCCGGCGAACACCGACCTCGGCGGGCTGGTCGGCGGCGACGACGGCTGGTTCGAGCAGGTCGAGAGCCTGCTGCTCTCCACCCTCGAACCGGAGGCCAAGGTCGAGGCCTTCGAGCAGGCGGTGGCGCAGCTCCCGCCACCTCCCTGCGGACCGCGCATCGAACAATCGCTGATCAGCGGCAACCTGCTGCGCAGCGAAGCGGTGACCCCGGCGCAGCGCCTCGCCGCGCTGGCCCAGCACGCCTGCGACGGCGCCAGCCACTGGTGGGGACGCGGCTCGGCACGGATCTCCGCCGGCCTGATGCGCTACCAGGGCCTGCCGCCGGCGCCGGCGTTCGGACGATTCCTCACCGGAGAGGGCGAGGTGATCCCGCTCTTTCCCGGCATACCCGGTTAAGGACAACTGATGGTGCCCAACTCAGTCAGCTACTACAGGTCGGCCAGCTACAGCCACGTCGGCATGGTCCGCAAGGTCAACGAAGACGCTAGTCTCGACGCCCCCGAGTCGGGACTCTGGGTGGTCGCCGACGGCATGGGCGGCCACGCCGCCGGCGACTTCGTCAGCAGCCTGATCGTCGATACCCTGCGGCGCATCCCGGCGGCCTCCTCGCTACCGGCCTATGTCGGCGCGTTGCGCACCGGCCTCGCCCAGGTCAACGAGCGGGTTCGCCAGGAAGCCGGCCTGCGTGGCGTCAGCGTGATGGGCAGCACCCTGGTACTGCTCGCCGCGCGCGGCAACCAGGCGAGCTGCCTGTGGGCCGGCGACAGCCGCCTGTACCGCCTGCGCGGCGGCGTGCTGGAGGCCATCTCGCGGGACCACAGCTACGTCCAGGAGCTGCTCGACAACGCATTGATCAGCGAGGAAGAGGCGCGCCACCATCCGCGCGCCAACGTGGTCACCCGCGCGGTTGGCGTGCACGAGCAGCTGGAATTGTCGGAAGCCGGGCTGCACGTGCTGCCCGGCGACAGCTTCCTGCTCTGCAGCGACGGCCTCAACAAGACCGCCGACGACAGCGAACTGCGCGACGTGCTCAGCCACAGCGATCCCTATGCGGTGGTCCGCAGCCTGGTCCACCTGGGCCTGACCCGCGGCGCCCCGGACAACATCACGGCCCTGGTGGTCAGGGCCTTCTGAGACGGACATGGACATAGAACTTCCGGGATTCGACATCGAACGCGAGCTGGGCGAAGGCGCCATGGCCACGGTCTACCTGGCCACCCAGCGCTCGCTTCAGCGCAAGGTGGCACTGAAGGTGATGGCCGCGGCGCTGGCCGCCGACCCGAGCTTCGCCGAACGCTTCCTGCGCGAAGGTCGGACCCTGGCGCGGCTGTCGCACCCGAACACGGTGACCATCCACGACATCGGCAACGTCGGCAGTTGCTACTACATGGCCATGGAATACCTGCCCAACGGCACGCTCAAGGAGCGCATCCAGCAAGGCCTCGATCCCGAGCTGGGCCTGGTCTACGTACGGCAGGTGGCCGCCGCGCTCGGCTACGCGCACTCCCAGGGCCTGGTGCATCGCGACGTGAAGCCGGCCAATATCCTGTTCCGCGCCGACGGCACCGCGGTGCTCTCGGACTTCGGCATCGCCAAGTCGATCGAGGACAATACCCAGTTCACCCAGGTCGGCTTCGCCGTCGGCACCCCCAGCTACATGAGCCCGGAGCAGGCCCGCGGGCAGGAGATCGACGGCCGCGCCGACCTCTATGCGCTGGGCGTGGTGCTCTACGAGATCCTCACCGGCAAGCTGCCCTACAACGGCAAGGATTCGCTCTCCACCGCCCTGGCCCACCTCACCGAGCCACTGCCGGAATTGCCGATCGAGCAGGGCCGCTACCAGGACATCCTCCGCCAGCTGCTGGCCAAGGACCCGACCGAGCGCTTCCCCACCGCCGGCGCGCTGATCGCCGCCCTCGACCGCCTGGCGCCGAGCGCGCTGGAAGCCACCCAGATCCGTCCGCTGGCGACGCCGCAGGGCTCGCCGCGAGCGAGCAACCCGCCGCCGGCCGAACCCGCGGCCCTGCCGCCCGCCGACCTCGGCGGCCTGCAACCGGTGTCGATCCAGTTGCCGCCGGTCACGCCCAGCGCCGGCGGCGCCACGCCACCCCCGCCTCCGCCGTCGCAAGCGGTGAAACCACCATCGCCCCCGCCGCCTCCGCTGCCGCCGGCGAAGCCGCGTGCCGGCGGCAGCCGCACGCCGCTGATCGCCGCCGCCGCGGCCGCCGTGCTCCTGGCGATCGGCGGCGGCGCCTGGTGGCTGCTGGGCTCGGGCGATGCGCCGAGCGCTGCCGATCCAGCGCCGCTGGGACAGACGCCGGCGGACAAGCCGCAGCAGCAGACCCCGGTGGCCGATGCCGAACAGGACGGCGGCGAGCGTCCGCTGCTGATGCCAGGCAAGAAGACGCTGTTCCAGCGCGTCCTGACCAAACCCGGCGCGGCCATCTCCGCCGAGGCTGGCGGCCCGCCCAGGGCCGGCGCGGTGCCGGCCTTCTCGGTGCTCTACGTGTACGCCCGCAAGCAGGTCGGCGGCAGCCCCTGGCTGCGCGTCGGCGCCTCCAGCAACGGCGAGGGCGACGGCTGGCTGCCGGCCAGCGCGGTGAGCGACTGGAAGCAGAGCCTGGTGCTGAAGTTCACCGAACGCTCCGGCCGCGCACCGGTAATGTTCCTCAACAGCGCCGAGCAGGTCGAACGCCTGCTCGGCGATACCCGCGCAGCGCGCGACACCCTGACCCAGGCGGTGGACCACAAGGGCGATCCGCAGGTGGTCGCGGTCGAGCCCAACGACCGGGCGATCCCCCAGGACCAGTTCTACCTGCTGCCGATCTTCGACTCGAAGGAAAGCTTCGACGCCGACGGCCAGCCGGCACAGTTGCTGGAGGTCGCCTCGATCGACCCCGGCGGCAGCGCCGCGGCCCCCCAGGCGCCGGGCCAGGCCGGGCAGGGCGGCGCCAGCGGCGCGGCGAGCGACACCTTCCGCACCGGCATCGTCCTGGTGGTGGACACCTCGGTGTCGATGCAGCCCTACATCGATCGCGTGCGCGAGGTGATCGACGGCCTGCAGCGGCAGATCGGCGAGCGCGGCGACCTGGACAAGGTCAGCTTCGGCCTGGTCGGCTTCCGCAACAACACCGACAAGACCCCCGGCCTGGAATACGTCAGCAAGACCCTGGTGCCGCTGCAACCGGGCAACGACGCGCAGCGCTTCGCCGAGTTGAGCAGCCAGGTGCGCGCCACCGACGTCTCCAGCCACTCGTTCAACGAAGACGCCTTCGCCGGGATCATGCAGGCGGTCGACGAAATGGACTGGTCGCCCTACGCCGGGCGCGTGGTGCTGCTGGTCACCGACGCCGGCGCGCTGCGCAAGAACGACCCGCTCGGGCGCACCCAGATGAACGAGGCCGAGGTCCGCCAGGCGGCGCTGCGCAAGGGCGTGAAGATCTACGCCCTGCACCTGCGCACCCCGGCCGGGAAGAACAACCACGGCTACGCCGAGCAGCAGTACCGCAGCCTCACCGCCGACGCCAACCCGAAGATCGCCGACCTCTACATCCCGGTGGCCGGCGGCGAGGTGAACGCCTTCGGCAACACGGTGAAGGAGATCGGCACGGTGTTCGCCGACCTGGTCCACGACGCCGGCAACCGCAAGCCGCAGGCGCCGCGCTTCGACGCCGCGCCAAGCGTGGCGAGCAAGTCGGCGGCCATCGGCTACGCCATGCAGATGGAATTCCTCGGTCGCCGCGACCCGGTGCGCGCGCCGCAGGTCGTCACCGCCTGGACCGCCGACCGTGACCTGACCAACCCGGCGCTGCCGGCGTTCCAGGTCTGCGTGCTGCTGAGCAAGCTGCAACTCAACGAACTGCAACAGTCGCTGAAACTGATCGTCGACGCGGCCAAGCGCACCCAGACCTCGCCCAAGGACTTCTTCCAGGAAATCGCCAGCGCCAGCGCCTACATGAGTCGAGACCCGGCGCAGTTGGTGAAGGGCAGCAACCTGGCGCAGAGCGGCGTGCTCGGCGAATACCTGGAAGGCCTGCCGTACCGCAGCAAGTCGCTGAACATGACCCAGGACCTCTGGCTGTCGCTGAGCGTCGCCGAACAGCAGGACTTCATCGACGAACTGGAGTCGAAGATCCGCCTCTACGAAACCTTCCACAACGACGTCGCCAACTGGGTCCGGTTCGGCGACGCCGACGCCGGCGACGCGCTGTACCGCGTGCCGCTGTCGACGCTGCCATGATCCTGCGCCTGCACGAGGTCGCCCGCAGCCACGGCGCCGGCCACCAGCGCTACCGCCTGCGGGTGCCGGCGCTGGAATTGCGCGCGGGTCGCCAGCTGGCCATCGTCGGCCCCAGCGGCTGCGGCAAGAGCACCCTGCTCGACCTGCTGGCGCTGGCCCTGGCGCCAGACCCTGGCGGGCGCTTCGAATTCCTCGCCGGGGAACGCCCGCAGGACATCGCCGCGCTCTGGCGCGACGGCTGCCAGGACCGCTTGGCGGCGCTGCGCCGGCAGCACTGCGGCTATGTGCTGCAAAGCGGCGGGTTGCTCGAGTTCCTCGATGTGCGGCGCAACATCGGTCTACCCTGCGCGTTGCTCGGCGCCCCATCCGCCGAGCGCGTGCAGGCGCTGGCCGAGCGGCTGGAAATCGGCGACCAGCTGGACAAGAAACCGGCGGCGCTGTCGGTCGGCCAGCGCCAGCGGGTCGCCATCGCCCGCGCCCTGGTGCATGCGCCGCGCCTGTTGCTGGCCGACGAGCCGACCGCGGCGCTCGACCCCTTGAACGCCGAACGGGTGATGCGCCTGCTGGTGGAGCAGGCCCGCGAGCGCGGCGCCTGCACCGTGGTCGCCACCCACGACGAGCGCCTGGCCCGCGCCGCGGGCCTGGAAGTCCTGGCCATCCGCTGGCAACGCGAGGCCGACGACAGCGTCGGCGCCTGCCTCGAGGAAGTTGGCTGATGCGCGCCGGCCTGCTGCTCTCGCTGGCCTGGGCCGACTATCGCGGCGAGGCGCGCCTGTCGCTCTGCGCGATCTTCGCCCTGGCGGCGGTGATCACCCCGCTGCTGGTGCTGTTCGGCCTCAAGTACGGCCTGGTCGGCACCCTCACCGAGCGGCTGGAGCGCGCGCCTTCGGTGCGCGAGATCATTCCGGTCGGCGGCGCCCGCTACCGTGCCGAGGACATCGCCGCCCTGGCCGCACGCGTGGACGTCGCCTTCGCCGTGCCGCGCACCCGGCAGATCGCCGCCACCGCCGACCTCAGCGGCGGCGGCGAGACCGCCCTGAGCGTCGAGATGATTCCCAGCGCCGCCGGCGACCCGCTGCTGGCCGGCCTGCCGCAACCCGACCGGCCGACCCGCGTGGTGCTCAGCCACGGCGCCGCGGAAAAACTCGGCGCCCAGCCTGGCGAGCGCATCGTCGCGCGCATCGGCCGGCGCATGGATGGCCAGGCACAGAGCCAGCGCCTGGAGCTGGAAGTGCTCGCAGTGCTGCCACAGGAGCGTTTCGCCCGCGACGCGCTGTTCGCCCCGCTGGCCCTGCTGGAAGCCGCCGAGGACTATCGCGACGGCCGCGCGGTGTCCGCCTACGGCTGGCCGGGGAAGGCCGGCGAGACACCGCGCGCACGCATCTACCCAGGCTTCCGCCTGTACGCTCGCGACCTCGACGCGGTGGAAGGGCTGCGCCGGCACTTCGTCGCGAGCGGCGTGGAGGTCGCCACCCAGGCCGAGGCCATCGCCCAGGTACGCAGCCTCAGCCGCAACCTCGGCCTGGTGTTCTGGATCGTCGCCGCGCTGGCCATCGGCGGTGCCTTCGCCGCCATCGCCGCCAGCAGCCTGGCCGCCGTCGAACGCAAGCGCCGCGCCCTGGCGGTGCTGCGTCTGCTGGGCTTCCCGACCGCCGCGCTGGTCGGCTTCGTCATGCTCCTGGCGCTGTTCAGCGCCGTCTTCGGCCTGTTCCTCGCCGGGCTGCTGTACGCCGCCACGGCCGGCGCGCTGAACCACCTGTTCGACAACCAGAGCGGCGAGTTCGTCTGCCGCCTGCTGCCCAGCCACTACCTGACGGCGCTGCTCGCCACGCTGCTGTGCAGCGTCCTGGCCGCCGCCAGCGGCGGCTGGCGCGCGGCGCGGATCGAAGCCGCAGAGGGATTACGCGATGTTTGAGAAAGCCATTCTTCCGCTCGCCCTCGGCGCCTGCCTGGCATTTGCCGCGCCGGCCTGGGCCGAAGGCGACTCGCCGGACAATCCCAAGCCGCTGGCCGACGACGTCGCCCTGCCGCTGCCGTGTGGCGGCGAGATGGTCTTCCGGCATGTCTACGTACTCGCCGAAGGCGCCCTCGACGATCGCGAGGTCAACCTCGGCTACGCCTTCAACGAAGGCGAGGCGGGCTACCAGCAGTCGTTCATCTCCGGCTACCGGCGCGACTACGTGAACGGCCAGTTCAGCCTCGCCGACCTGGCACCGGCCTGGCAGCAGAAGCTCTCCGCCAGCCTGCCGAAGCCTGCCGCCGGCACCCCGCTGAAGCCGATGCTGTACTTCATCGGCAAGTACGAGGTGACCGCCCGCCAGTATGCCGCGGTGATGAGCCAGGCGGCCGCGCTCTCCGGCCAGGGCGAGGCGCCGGCCTGCGACGTGCCGGACGGGATGGCCGCGCGGCTGCCCAAGGTCAACCTCTCGCGCTTCGACGCCGAACGCTTCGGCGCGGTGTACAGCGCCTGGCTGCTGAAGAACCACCCGGAACTGCTGCCGGTCAGCGGCCGCGGCAAGAATCCCGAGGACGGCGGCATCGGCTTCGTCCGCCTGCCCACCGAGGTCGAGTGGGAGTTCGCCGCGCGCGGCGGCCAGGCGGTCAGCCGCCAGGAGCTGGAAGGCCGGCTGTTCCCGCGCAAGGTCGAGGGCAGCGACCAGGAAGGCCCGCTGGGCGACTGGGCGGTGTACAACCAGGTCGCCGGCGGCACCGGCCAGGCCGCGCGACTGTTGCCGGTAGGGATGAAGCGGCCGAACCCGCTGGGCCTGTTCGACGTGATCGGCAATGCCGCGGAGATGGTCCAGGAGTCCTTCCAACTGGTCCACGCCGGTCGCCGGCAGGGCACATATGGCGGTTTCGTGGTGAAGGGCGGGAACTATCTCGAAGGCGAGATGACTCTATTCACCGGGATGCGCCGCGAATACCCGCTGTTCGCCGCCGACGGCAGCGAACAGCGCAACGAGACCACCGGTTTCCGTGTCGCCATCGGCGCGCTGTCCGCGCCGCGCTCGCGCTATCCCGAGCTGTTCGCCCAATGGCAGAAGGAAGGCCGACTAGCGGCATTGACCGATGCCATCGATGACGCTCAAGATCCCACCAAGCAATTGGACGGAATCATTGCCGCCACCCGCGACCCGCAGATGCAGGCGCAGTTGGCCCAGATAAACGAGGAACTCAAGCGTAACGTTTCGTTGATCGCCCGGCAGCGCGAAGAGGCCGCCGGAAACCTGATACAGTCGGCGGCACTGGTCGCCGAGACGATCAACAACTACAACATACGCCTGACCAACCTCAAGAAGGACAGGGAGAAAGCCGTGGCAGCCAGGGATCAGGCGACCGCCCAGCTCTATGCCGGCGCCATCGCCAACGGGCGCAGCGCCCTCGATGGCGCATTGGCCATCTACATCGACAACCTCGCCACCGGCACCCGTTACACCGACGCGGTGATCCAGGCGCAGTTCCAGCGCATCCAGGAAGAACTCAATCGCAACCCGGTTCTGGGCAAGAGCCTGGTCAAGCGCGCGACCCTGTTCGTCAAACACGTCGGAGATTATCGCCAGCAGCACCGGGCCGAGCCGGAGGCGGTATTGAAGGAATTGCTCGCGTCCAGCGGGCGTTGAAGGAGTTCCGTCCGGCCCCTCTCGGCAGCCGGGCGGTTCATCAAACCAGGAGTGAGATGCAATGAGCCAACCCAGCGAAAACCGTTTGATCACCTCGGCGCGCTACGCGCTCTGCCTGTTGACCGCCAGCGGCGTGCTGCTCAGCGGCTGCGCCAGCAGCGGCGTCGGCTCGGTCGCCCAGACCACCCGCGCGGAATACTACCCGTCCTGCTACGAGCCGGTGTCGCACCTGCGCAGCACCGATAACGCGGTGCGCAATTCGGCCATCACCGGCGCCATTACCGGCGGCCTCCTGGGCGGCCTGGCCGGCGGCCTGGCCAGCGACGAGAACCGCGGCCGCAATGCCGCCCTCGCTGCCGCAGGCGGCGCCCTGGCCGGCGGCGCGGCGGGCTACTACATGGAGAAACAGAAGCAGATCAGCGACGACCGCGCGCGCATCGGCTCCTACGGTACCGACGTCGACCGCAGCACCGTCGAGATCAACCGTAGCGTGGCCTACGCCAAGTCGGCGCAAAGCTGCTACCAGAGCCAGTTCAAGGCTCTGCTCGACGGCCGCAAGAACAAGTCGATCAACGAAGCCGAAGGGCGCAAGCGCCTGGCCGAGATCGTCAGCGGCCTGCAAGAGACCAACGCCCTGCTGGTCGCCGCCAACGGCCGTGCCGGCGAGAACATCAGCAACTACACCCAGGCCTACGAGAAAGACCTGCAGCAGGTCGGCGTACCGCGCGCCGAGGTGACCAAGGTCGCCGAGGCCGAGAACCGCGCCAGCACTACGAAAGGCGGCAACAAGCCCAAGACCGGCAGCAATCCCAAGGTGCCGAAGGAAGCGGTCGCCACCGAGCAGACCATCCGCAAGGCCCAGGACGCGCAAAGCGAAGGCAACAAGGTGGCCTCCCAGGGCCAGGGCATGATCCGGGAAGTCTGCAACAGCCCGGACATGGGCGACTGGGCGCCGCCGAGCTGCGCCAAGGCCTGATTGGCCTCGTTACCGGCACGAACGCGACGGCGACCTTCGGGTCGCCGTTTCGTTGAGGGGGCTGGCGCGCTGACCCGACCGGCCTGAAGGTCGAGCGTTCGCCGGGACGGCTGCTTCCGACGTTTCCGGCTTCCCCGGCGGCAGCGGTTCTCCCCGCAGGGCGGATACCGCCACCGGCACGCTCCGCCGCTACTCCGCCCTATACGAAATGCTGCACCGCAAGGAAAACGCTAGAACAACGCCATCTGCGCCCCCGGCACGGCGAACCGGCTGCAATCCAGCCCGAAGCCCTCGCGGCGGTCCAGCCCGAGGCGCTTCATCGCCACCGCGAAACGCTGCGCCAGCAGGTCGGCGAACGGTCCCTGGCCACGAAAGCGGTGGCCGAAGCGGCTGTCGTAGACCTCACCGCCACGGCATTGGCGGACCAGGCTCATCACATGCTCGGCGCGTTGCGGGTAGTGCGCCGCCAGCCATTCCTCGAACAGCGGGCCAACTTCGCGCGGCAGGCGCAGGAGCATGTACGCGGCGCTGCGCGCGCCGGCGTCCCGCGCCGCCTGGAGCAGGCGCTCCAGCTCCATGTCGTTGACCATCGGGATCATCGGCGAGCAGAGCACGCCCACCGGGATGCCGTTGCCGCTGAGCGTGCGGATCGCCCGCAGCCGCGCCGAGGGCGCCGCCGCGCGCGGTTCGAGAATGCGCTTGAGCTCGTCGTCGAGGGTGGTCAGGCTGATCATCACCGCCACCAGGTTCTGCTCGGCCAGTTCGCGCAGCAGGTCGAGGTCGCGAAGGATCAGCGAGCCCTTGGTGACGATGGTCAGCGGATGACGGAAGCGCAGCAGCACCTCCAGCACCTGGCGGGTCAGGCGGCGTTCGCGTTCCAGCGGCTGGTAGGGGTCGGTATTGGCGCCCAGGTTGATCGGCGCGCAGCGATAGCCGGGCTTGCTCAGTTCCTGCTCCAGCGCGCTGGCGACGTTGCTCTTGGCGATCAGCCGGGTCTCGAAATCGATCCCCGGCGAGAGGTCCCAATAGGCATGGCTGGGCCGCGCATAGCAGTAGATGCAGCCGTGCGTTATCCATTAAGTCAACCCCTAGACACCGATGTGTGAGCCTCGCGTTCGAGACGGCGGCTGGACTGGATGCGATTGAGATAGCCGTAGATGTAGATCTTCAGCAGGTCGGCAGGATGGTAAGCGGGGCGACCTGTTTCAGCCGGGACGACGCCCTCGAAACCCAACTGGCCAAGGTTGAGTTCATCGACGAAAACATCGACCACCCGCACCGGGTTGGTGTCCGCCACGTAGTCATCCAGGCTCTCGGGAAGCAGCGCGCTTTGGCCTCGATGCTCTCCCTGGATAAAACGCTTCATTGGCGCCCCCGCTGATTTCGAATCCATCAAATCACAGCAAGGTCGATGCCA
This sequence comes from Pseudomonas sp. HMSC066A08, assembly GCF_001813025.1. Taxonomy (NCBI): domain Bacteria; kingdom Pseudomonadati; phylum Pseudomonadota; class Gammaproteobacteria; order Pseudomonadales; family Pseudomonadaceae; genus Pseudomonas; species Pseudomonas sp. HMSC066A08. Next base: position 11,692 of record NZ_KV811339.1, on the reverse strand, counting down.
ACGTTTTTACACAGCCTGGGCCACTAGCGGTCGCTCTCATCAACCCTCACACGGCAGCATGTGACAAAGCCTGTCGACTGTGCGTGAGCCTATTGGCTTTGGAGAGTAGAGCGTGGTTAGCCAAGGTGCCTTGCGAACCTTTATGGGATTGACCTGTATAGTGCCGGAGCGGAGATTAAGCTCCACCGAACCAATGGTAGTGCGAGAGGGAAGATGCGCCGATTTGAAGCCAAGGACCTAATTGCGCTCGCGACCGCGCCAATGAATCCAGATGATCATTGGTACGTGGATGCTGAACAAGCCTCGCAGTACCTGGTCGCGAATGCGAATGCTGATGAGATCGTCATCTATGCATCCGCTCCCGCGGTATTGATCGTCGGAGCTCTCGTACCAACCGTTAACGTCACACCGGTTGACGGAGGCGCGCTTCAGAATACGTCGCTTTGCACTGATGCAGCTTGGAAGATTCAAAAGTCTTGGAACGCGGCTGAAGGTTACCGCGTATACCTAGAGCCACCATTTCCGAATGACCGGGTATCAGCCCTCTCTGGCGGCGAGACGCTCGTCACAAGGCGATATCTTTCGGGCGTGCACAAAGGTCCGGCTCCAATTGAAGTCAGCCAGAAACTCGTCCACTGCCTGGACATTCACTATATCCCCGAGCGGAATGCCTACTGTCGCCTAGACGGCAACGGGGATATCGAGGATGTGATACGGGTTTTGACGCTTCCAATCGATGAGCAGTTGGAAGGTAGAGAAGTCGTAACGATCCTTCGCAAAGATCTGGACACATACATGGCAGTCGCGGATCTAGCGCTGGTTATCAAGTTTGACTTCACGCGGACCGTTCGCGGTAGCTTCAGCGGCTGGAATGACGTAAGCCGCTACCATCGCGATGGGGAGGATCTTTTTTACCATGGCGGTTCAGCCGCTCGTGCCAGCTTCATGCACGGCGCTATGGTTGTGCGCTCACGAACAACCCTGGCTGAACAGGAAGAGGCGTGGCGCAGGGATTTTGAAGGTGCCCCTGACCGGGAGTATGCAGTTTTCAAAATTTACGACCGCAAAAATGATCGCAATGTCGAGACATCCGCTAGCCCGCTTCATATCGTCAGCTACTTCGAGCAAAGCGACCTGCCGTGGCAAATCTCTCCCGCATTCTTTAGGCCTGAGGTTCTCCAGCGCTTCAAGGCCGACCCAGAAAAATACACGCTCGAAGACCGAAGCATCTCCTGCCGCGGAGCTTGGCACATCAAGTCATACGACATAAATGAGGCAGGCCAAGTCCACGTTTACATCGGCGACCTCGCCAAGCTTCCTATTGCAGAGCAAAACTACTGGAAGGCATTCAACGAATGGCCGAAGTCATCCATCTCGGCACGAGCCCATCGGACGGATATAGAGGGGCAGTGGTGTACGACCTACGACCCCTTAAATTCTTTAAGAAATAAGGTGAGAGCACTGGATAAGGCCTGCCCGGAATGGTGGAACCGGAGAGGCGATGCACTGATGGATAGCGTACTGGCCCCGGCTACCGACTCCCCGAAAGAATGGGGAGATGAAATATTGGCGCTCGACCAATTGCTGGTGGAGGGCTTCCTGGATAAGCCTCTGCGAAAGATCGCCCAAGAAAAAGGGCGAGAAATAGAGCCTGTGTGGCGCTCGCTGAAGCTTCTTCATGAAATTCTGCTTGGAAGCACTCTGAGTGAGGAGGCTGCCAAACAACTGCTGGCTCCTATGAAAAAGCTCCATGAGCTTCGCAATGAGATCCGAGGACACGCGACCCATGAGAAAAAGGAGGTCGCAATTCGCGAGGCCCGTACTACCCACGGTAATTTTCGAGCTCATTTTTTCCATCTTGCAGAAGGCTGCGACCAGGCTCTCATCGGCGTGCTAAAGGCACTCGAGTTCGAAATGGAAGATTAGAAAACCGAGTTCTGACCCGCCCCAGCTGTAGGCATGCTTCGTCTCACAATCGTCACCCGCAACGTTGCGAGAGCCAACCAGACCCGAGAGTAGGAACGGCAAATGACCAAGAAAAAGAAGAAGAGTCGTTCAGGCAAGATCACGACACCGCTCGCCGGCCACAAAAGGGTCGGTAAAGCTCTCGTGCCCCCAATGCTGCAGCTAGAGGGGGTGAGCTTTTCATCTTGGGTCAATGACCGTCTACCCGAGATGCTATGGGCCAGCCTCGTGATCACAGTCATCCCCAGGGATCAGGCGCTTGAGGCATTCCGTGACATTGCCGCGTTAGGTCTTCGCTATCGCAAAGACGAACGGGAGCAGGCGACAGGTTGGACGCTGAGACACACCCATCTTCCCGCTCAACCGCGTGAGCTTTTTGAAGCGCTCGTTGGCCGAGTATTGCGGTGCCACGCAGGTGCTCAGGCCCTACGCCCCCTACTCCTTCTGGAAAACCTTCCAGGTATTACCTGGTGGAAAGCTGCACTTGGTAGCGAACCAATCGAAGATGACTGGCAGACACTTGGGCAGGCTGTTCAAAAGACCTTCGACCACCAGTCTCAAGAAGCAACAGACGTTCGCTGGGTCAGCATTCTGTTCAAAATCGCCTTGGGAGAAATGCTGTTCCCCGCAGGTTTTGAGGAGCGTAAGCGTCCAGCCGCCCCACCCTTGCTCAGTTTGCGGGGCTGAGGGGTAACAGCTCATCGATCCGGCTGTTGGGCCAGGTGGGCAGTTTTTCCAGCGTATCCTTGAGCCAGGCGGCGGGCTCGACGCCGTTCAGTTTGGCGGTGGCCAGCAGGCTCTGGATGGCGGCGGCGCGGCGGCCGGCGCGCTCCGAACCGGTAAACAACCAATTCTTCTTACCCACCGCGATCGGTCGGATGATGTTGTCGGGTAGTCAGACGCGGTTGCCCGCGTCCAACCCCCTAAGAACCGTGCATGCGAGTTTCCCAGCACACGGCTCAAGCCTCCGCTAAGGCACCTCTAGGCACCCGGTTGTACGTCATCGGCATAGGCAAATTGCACATCCCTCGGGCAGCGCAGGTGGTATATCTCAAGATTAGCCGCCGCGTCCGTTCCGCCATGACCTAGCTTCACAATATGGCGACTATGCCACGGTGTGTCTTTGGTCACCGGCTTGAAGCAGACGCAGCACCGACCGCCCTGTTGCACCCAAATCCGGTACAGCTTGGCTCGACCTTTCGCGGAAGTGAGCATCCTCTTGCCCCAGCGGGACTCGAAGTATTCATCCCAAGCGGGGTCGTGTGGGTTGGCAGCGGCCTTGATCTTGATATGTCGCACAATTGGCGTGTCCGAGGCGTCCAATAACGTGTACTGACGCTTCCGACCATCGGCGGATTTTTCAGCACATGAGAACACCCATCGACGCCCCCCTTGTACTTTGAAATACCGATCCTTCACCCATCGGCGTGTCTTGCGAGGGTGGCGACGTACCGCCCATCGCCAGAGCATTTCCCACACTGCACTGTCCACCTGGTTGAAGACCTTCTTGGCGACGACATGACTGTGATAGTTCGCCCAGCCCCGTAGAACCGGGTTGAGCAAACCTATCAGATTGGTCTGCCGTATCGTTTTGTTGGCCTTGATCAACTCTCGTAGCTTGGCAAGGTGAGCGCTGATATTCGCCTTGGAAGGCTTGATCAAGAGCTTGCCGTTGTACTTGCGCACGTTCCAGCCGAGAAAGTCGAACCCGTTCCCTATGTGCGTGATTTTGGTCTTATCCTTGGAAAGCGTGAGACCACGCTCTGCCAAGAACTCGACCACGGCAGGACGAACTTCATTTTCCAGCCACTCCTTCGAGTACCCGGTGATGATGAAGTCGTCCGCATACCGCACTGCTTGCAGTTTCTTGCCTGTCCATTTGGCGGTAGGAAACCTCTTCGCCAGCATCGCTTCTAGCCCGTCCAACGTCATGTTGGACAGTACCGGAGAGATGATGCCTCCCTGCGGCGTTCCTGCGTTACTAGGGAACAGCTGGCCGTTGTGGATGTATCCGGCGTTGAGCCACTTCTGCAAGATCGCCTTATCCATGGGGATGTTGGCGATCAACCAATCATGGCTGATATTGTCGAAACAGCCTTGAATGTCACCCTCTAGAATCCACTCCGCATTTGCTTTTCGTGACAGCACACCAAAGCACTGTGCTGCCGCATCCGCGGTCGAGCGTTCCGGCCTGAACCCATACGAGTTTGGGTCGGCGGTGGTTTCCGCAATGGGCTCCAAAGCCAGCAGATGGAGTGCCTGCATGGCCCTGCATTTCATGGCGGGTATTCCGAGAGGTCTCGTCTTGCCGTTTTTCTTCGGGATAAGAACTCGCCGAAGCGGAAGCGGCGAGTAGCCTCGCCGCTTCAACGACTCTATCGCACCGATCTTGGCCCTAGGCGTATTCCAAGTAACCTTGTCCACACCTGGGGTATTTTTGCCTTTGTTTTCAGACACCCGTTTCACGGCCAATGCCTTACCGCTGAACGAGTGAGTCAGCAGCCATTGCAGGGCTTTCACCTTGTTATGTCTGCCGTCTTGTACAGCCTTCACAATACGCGCTTGCAGCCCTCTGACACGACGTTGTACGGCAATCCAATCGATGGCTTCCCACGACGTGCCGGAAGGTGCACACGCCAATGCTGCTGCGTTCATTTGCTCTCCTTCCGTTGAAAGGGTTCTACCTACTCTCGTGTGAAGAGAGACCATGAGGACGTCTGCCCGCTTTCGCGTGAAGTGATGTTTCAACTCCTATCCAGCCCATTACAGGATGGCGTTCGCTTTTTCCTCGTTCCTTCGCCCGCACCGCCATGGGCAGTTTTTACAAACGGCTTTCCCTGGCGGGAGCGATACGGGATTTCCACGTTCCGCTTATTGAAGTGCGTCGGGTTAGGTGCCTGCTATCGACCGGGAGGCATGTGGGTCACGAATGCGTAGTCGAAAGACGCGATTCCCACCTCCGTTACCTTTTGGTTCGAGCGTATAAGCCATTTCCGCTCGTTCAACTTAACGATCGTTGCGCAGATTCACGTGTGTTCACCATACCAACTATCTAGCCCTTGTCCGGCCATGGCTGCCAGAAGGGTACGCCTCTCACGATTGGTACCCCGCACCTTGCGATGCCTCGTTCCATTGTCGAAGGCGCTCTTGATTCAGCCTTCTAGATTCACCCGGTGACACGGGTGGTTCCCACCAAGGGGAACAACTTCATTAAGCGACTTCGTGTCGCACCTCGACCGGATTGTTGTCGATCGGCAGGGTGGCGTTGTGCGCGTAGCGCGACAGCGCCGTCCAGCGTTTCAGGCTGTAGTCCATGGCCTTGGCCAGGCTGCCACCGTTGGCCACGCTTTGCCGCGTCAGCTGCAGCCAGTCGTGCATGGCCTGCAGTTTGGGCAGGGCTTCTTGTTCGCGCAGCACCTGCCGTGCGGCAGCGTCGAGAGTGCGGCCGCGCGCTTCGATGGCATAGAGTTCGGCGATACGCCGCAAGGCCTCGGCAGCCACCGGACTCTGGTTGGCCGCATGCAGCTCGAAGAACTTGCGCCGGGCATGGGCCATGCAGCCGACCTCGGTGACGCCCAGGGCGAACAGCGCCTTGTAGCCGGCATAGTCGTCCACCACCAGGTGCCCTTTCCAGTCGCCCAGAAAGGTGCGTGCATGCTCGCCGCTGCGCCCGCATTGATAGTCGAACACGGCGAGGCGCGGCCCTTCGTCCAGGTCGTTGCTGCGGTAGGCCCAGAGGTAGGCGCGTTTGGTTTTGCCCTGGCCGGGATCGAGTTGCTGCATGGGCGTTTCATCAGCATGCAGCACGGGTCGTTGTAGCAATAACTCGCGCAGCCGATCCACCAGGGGCTGCAAGGCAACACCGTAGCGCCCGACCCACTCGGCCAGGGTCGAACGAGCCAGGGTGATGCCGTCACGGGCGGCGATCTGTTCGAGGCGGTAGAGCGGCAGGTGATCGAGGAACTTGCTGATCAGTACCCAGGCGATCAGGCCAGGGGCGGCCATGCCACCGTCGATCACTGCCGGCGGAACCGGCGCGGCGGTGATGCGTTCGCACGGACGGCAGGCGTATTGCGGACGAATGTGCCGGTGCACGAAGAACTTGGCCGGCGTAACGTCAAGCTGCTCGCTAATGTCTTCGCCGATCTTGACCAGCTCGCCGCCGCACTGGCCGCAGCTGCAGGTCTCGGGTTCGTGGCGGTGTTCGATGCGCGGCAGATGCTCCGGCAAGGGCTGGCGACCGGCACGCTGGCGCTGGCTGCGCAGCTCGGGCAGCTGCTGCTCGACCTCGGCCTCGATGGCGGCGCTGTCGGCGTCAGCCGTCTCGCGGAACAGGTCACGCTGTTCCGGTGACAGGGCCTCGTTTTTGACGCCGAAACGAATACGTCGCAGGTGTGCCAGTTCGAGGGTCAGCGCCTGGATTTTCAAGGTGTCGAGCTTGGCCTGGGCCCGTAGCTTTTCGGCCTCGGCATGCAGCGGTAAGACGGCGGCAACGACGCCTTCCTGCTGGGCAGGATCGAGATTCAGGGCGGCGAGTTCGGCGGTTAAAAGCATGCGCGAATTCTACCGGAAAACCGCCTGAAAGGCCCGTAAATACTGGCGTTCCTGAGCTATTTATCACACCTGCCAATGCTCCGGCGGACGCGCCTCGAGGCGCTGCCAATCGACGCCGGCGATCAGCCATTGCCACTGCGCCTGGGTCAAGGTGAGCAGCCTGTCGTCGGCATTCGGCCAGCGGAAACAGCCTTGATGCAGACGGCGCTGGCTCAGCCACACACCGGTGCCGTCCCACTGCAGCAGCTTGAGCCGCGAGCCGCGCCGATTACGAAAGGCATAGGCCGTGCCGTCGCAGGGTGGCCGGCCGAGTGCCTGCTGGATGTGCGCCGACAGCCCGTCGATCCCCAGACGCATATCGACTGGCTCGACCACCAGCCAAACCTGGGCCGGCGTGAGCATCAGGCTATCCCCCGCAGCAACCCGGCCAACCAGGTTGCATCGATGCCAGCCGGCAACGCCAACCGCCAGCCGCTGGCGTGCTGCAGCAGCAACTCGCCGCCGGCGGACGGCCCCTGCAGCGCCAGGGGCACCAGGGTCAGCGGCGTGGCAGTCTGCTTGCTGCGCCTGATCCAGTAGGCCAGCGCCTTGGGTTTGAGCTCATGCTGCTGGCAGTAAGCGACCTGAGTCAGCCCGCTGTCCCGCCAGGCCTGGACGTGCTGAGCCCAGGCCTGGCGCCGCGCGTGCATCGTTTCCATATGAATCCCCTGCTGGAAAAAGCACAGGATGCAGGCCGGGGTGTTCGAGCAAAAGGTGGGCGGGCTGGACGCTTACTCTAAACGTCGTCTACACTCCAAAAATCGGAGCGGCTCCACTATTCAACACAGAATTAGTGCTGCCGAATCTCCTTGAGTGGCAGCTTCCAAAAGATAGCCGAGGGCGCGTTCTAGCCGCGGCAGAAAAAACTGGAGTAGATGATGAGGCACATAACACTTGCCGCGATATTAATCGCTGCTACAAATTTACAGGCTCACGCTGAGAACCTAGACGAACACACCTATAAAAATTACGTAGATAAAAGCGGCAATATTAGCCTGCCATCAGATGTACGGAAAACTTGGAGTCACCTAGGGTCTTGGATTGTTGGTGACAAAAAATCACCAGGTTATGGTTTCCATGATGTTTACACTCAACCTGAAGTGGTTGATATTTATCGAAAAACATCTGAATTTCCCGACGGTGCGGTTTTGGTCAAGGAAATTCGTACGGTGGAAGAAGGCGCTCAAACAACAGGACTGGCTCAATGGGCGGGCGAAACTAGTGTCTGGTTTGTAATGGTCAAGGATAAGAAAAATCGATTTAAGGGCAATAGCAATTGGGCTGAGGGCTGGGGTTGGGCGCTCTACGAAGCCAAAGATCCAAAGGTGAATGTTTCTAAGGGATTTCAAGCAACGTGCATGGGCTGCCACATACCTGCCAAAGAAACTGACTGGGTATTCATACGCGGCTACCCAACATTGATGAAAGCAACTCCTTGATATCTCTACGGCGTCGCTACAGGCCGCGGAAGTATGGACTCAGCATTTCCGCGGCCTGTTCGCTTCTTCATCGACAAGCTTATGATACTCCATACAGGGCATCTCGCAATTGAAACTCATGGCAGCGTCATCGCTGAAAAAATGCTGGAGCTCTTAGAGGGAAAAATTAAACATCAGTAGATGTACACTGCTTAGCTAATTGGTTAGTTACGGATCTACCAGGCCTCCTAGGCAAAGAGTCTAGGATATCGTCTCATTTGAGACTCTATTTAAGGCGTCACTTTCATCATCTTGTAGTACTGCGGCGCTCAATCATACGAAGGGTTATGCTATGAATCGGTTACATGTAATAAGCGCTAAAGATGCAGCAGGCCCTACTGCTGATGTTTTTAATTCAATTAAGCGTTCTTTAGGAATGGTTCCAAACGCTTTCCTTGTGGCTGGAACTAACAGCCCGCTGGCCTTAGAAGCGGCCCTTGCACTCGATGCGGCCCTGCATAAAGCCAGCTTGAGCATCAAAGAAATTGAAATTATTAAACTGACGGTCAGCCAAGAATCGGGATGCGATTACTGCCTTGCGGCACATACAATGATAAGTAAAGGCGCCGGGTTGGCGGAGGTGGAAATATTGGCGGCGCGCCATGGCACCCCTTCAGGTAGCACCAAGTCCGACGCGCTTTCAAAGTTTGTTAGGTCAGCGGTTCGAACAACAGGAACGGTGCCTGCAAATGTAGTTGATGAGTTCAAGCAAGCCGGGTACAGCGATCAGCAAATTATTGACACTTTGCTTGCAATCACCAGCATTACATTCACCAATTTAGTCAATCGTGTGAATGACACACCGCTGGACTTTCCAGCCGTTAAGTGATGAGCTATTGCTTTAGGCTGACCTTTGACTAGCTCTTAAAGTCATTGGCTAATAAGCAGGATACTGGCCTCGGCTGCTACGGATGAGTTCGCAGCTTCATTTATGTACTTGACGATAATCAGTCATCCGAGAGGCCATTTTTCCTTGCTACCTTAAATAGCCTTGGTTTGCAGGTGGAGGGGAGGATAATCGACATGAAATACCGGGCGCTAAACTGTGAGCTCTATGATTTTATAGAGACAATCTGCATGTATCATTCCTTTCTAGAGTTACAAACAGTAGACGGCGTCAATATCAAGGCCATAGCTTTAACCACCAAGACAACAGCCAATAAAGAAGAGTATCTTCAGCTGGAGTCGCCTGGTTTCATCCAGGAGGTGAGGCTGGACATGATCTCTGTAATAACCTTATTGGATGGGAGTTCAAATGGACAGAGGAAAGAATTTACCAGCAGACCGGACAACGATGTATGCGTTCCAGACGCGCACGAGCGATAAGGATCAAGCCATTTGCCTTGTGAGCCTGCATTTTTTATGCATTTTAATCAGATCCTTAAAGTAGGCTTCGGATGTTTCCTTGTGTGAACGATAAGCAATCCATTATTTTTGATGAGTTTCAGGCGTGTAATGCCATCGATAACATAGAGCTAAAGGCGGGCGGCGATGGTATTGATACGCAAGATACGGTCTTCATTGTTCGAAGTGTAGGGCTTGGAGCTCGAGTGGTCAGGTATTAACCTTGCTAAGGTTACGGCAATTACCAGGCTAATCACGTGTTTGTGAGTCATTGCCTGCGGGGGAGTATGCTCGCTAAGTAGGCTGCTTGAAACTGGCGATGATTACTTTGTCCATGGTCTTGATCGCACTTGAGAGGCTCATCATTTTCCTATCAAGCGGTCGGTGCCGTCTGTGGTATTTAGGGAACTTTCATTCGGCCTTTAGGTGGCCATTACAACAGTCCTGATACTTTGGAGCCCTTTATGAAGATTATCGGGTCTCACGGACATCAAGGCGGCCCAGCATTATAGGTTCAACGCCCATTAGATTCGTGCCTTCTAGTGTTACCGTGATGCTTAGGAAACCATGATATCTAATTACGCCAGGCCACTTTATTCATATTCGAGAGAAAATTATGAACTATTATTAATTTGCTGGCTGGTCCGGGTCTGCTGATATGCGAACTTGATTACCATCTTCTGCGTGCGCCGATGATTATTATTTTAATTTGGTTTGGATATGATATATGTTTTGAGGTGGAGATCATTGATCTGCTTCCGCTGATCAATAGTGGACCATTTACCTCATGGGCTATTCCTGTCTTGGGTGTCCGTGGCACAAGTTACTTCTTGGGTGCTTCAGGGTGGATTTTTGCCTTGCTATTGTTTCTGGGTTTTTGGAATAAGAAAACTGGTGTATTTAGGTGCGCTAGAATCCTGCGTAACTTTTGTAAGCACTTTGACGATGCTGCCTTTTGTTCCAGGTGCCTGGCATTCAGGCGCAAGTGGTTTTCAAGCGATGACTATCGTTTCGGCCTTTCTGCTGAAAGATCTTGTTTTGCTCGTCGTATCTGTATATCTGTTGAGGCAGGATGTATCGCGCGTAGTGAGTTCTCGCGACGCGTCTAATTTGGAGAGCGGCGTTTTGCAAGGTAGTTGTTGCGTGAGCCGTGTTTTTAAGCTGCTATTTTCAGTGCCGACTGCTCCCGCTCTGGGTTGAGTGTGACGGCGCCGACAGGTTGCCAATTTCGCGTGGCACCTGACCAGCGATGATGCAGATGCCGCTAAGAGCGTGGCACATGAGCATACGACGTTGTTTCAGCGTAAATTTCTGATTTTTTGCAGTAAAACCTGAAGTCGAAGATATGAGTCTCATAGGCTGGTGATGAGTGAAAATGGCTACGGGGCTCAAGCCCTGCCGCATGCCAGCATGCGGCAGGTTTTTTCCGGTGCAGATCAAAACGGCTCATCGTCCTCAGCACCATCAGCGTCCTTGCGCTTTCGTTCACGTGATTTGATTTTTGTCTGGGCGATCAAGCTGCTGTGTTGCAGACGGTAGGACTCGTTGCCCGTTTCGACGATGTGGCAGTGGTGTGTCAGCCGATCCAGCAGCGCCGTAGTCATCTTGGCGTCGCTGAATACACTCGACCATTCCGAGAAGCTGAGGTTGGTGGTGATGAGCCCGCTGGTGTGCTCGTACAGCTTGGACAGCAGGTGAAATAACAGCGCTCCACCGCTCTGGCTGAAGGGCAAATATCCTGCCCATCGAGTATCACCAGGTCTGTGCGACGCAGCCCTTGAGCGATTCGGCCTGCCTTACAATCGTATTTTCGCGCTCCAACAAATTGGCTGGATCCACCGTGGAGTAGAAGCGCACGCGTTTGTTATGCGTCGTGATGGGCTACAGCACCGGAATCAAGCAAGCCACACACATCACAACTCGTCCACTCCCCGGCTTCGACAAGGGCAATCCTGGCAAGCTTTGGGATCACATAAGCGGCATGCAGAATATGCCTGATCTAGGTTACGCACCAATTTGCGAAGCAGCTTGTCACTAAGAGCCTCAAGGGTCTTACACTCGTCGGGGCTCAGGACTGTTGGCGCTGATGGAAAATTGACCCACCCTGCCGATTGAAATTTGACCCAGGGCGGATTGCTGATTTTGTTACCAGCAACTGTGGATAAGTCTACCAGCGCAGCTGCTTTTGAACCCACTCCCTCGCTGTCCCAGTTCAGCTGTTGAAGACCTGCCACATGCAGCCATGCAGCAGGCCGTCGTCACCATGAAATCAGAACGACTCATCGTCCTCCGGTTCCTGGCCGCCCTTACGC
>NZ_KV811338.1:0-273 GCF_001813025.1 Pseudomonas sp. HMSC066A08 | reverse complement strand
ATGACTTGACGTCATCCCCACCTTCCTCCGGTTTATCACCGGCAGTCTCCTTTGAGTTCCCACCATTACGTGCTGGCAACAAAGGATAAGGGTTGCGCTCGTTGCGGGACTTAACCCAACATTTCACAACACGAGCTGACGACAGCCATGCAGCACCTGTCTCAGCGTTCCCGAAGGCACTCCTCTATCTCTAAAGGATTCGCTGGATGTCAAGAGTAGGTAAGGTTCTTCGCGTTGCATCGAATTAAACCACATGCTCCACCGCTTGTGCGG
>NZ_KV811337.1:0-300 GCF_001813025.1 Pseudomonas sp. HMSC066A08 | reverse complement strand
GCCGTACTGCACGGCGTTGTACAGCTTGCCGGAGGAGGACACCTTGGCGCCGTGGGTGAGATGGCCGCCGTGGGCCAGGCTCATGCCGAGGATGGTGTCGCCGGCATTGAGCAGCGCCAGGTACACCGCGGCGTTGGCCGAGGAACCGGAGTGCGGCTGGACGTTGGCGTAGTCGGCGCCGAACAGTTGCCTGGCGCGGTCGATGGCCAACTGCTCGACCTTGTCGACGTGTTCGCAGCCGCCGTAGTAGCGCTTGCCCGGATAGCCCTCGGCATACTTGTTGGTCAGGCCGCTGCCCTG
>NZ_KV811336.1:0-241 GCF_001813025.1 Pseudomonas sp. HMSC066A08 | reverse complement strand
CAGGCGATTCAGGCGGGCAATGAAATTGCCTCGCAGAACGTGCAGCAACTGCAAAAGCTGCGCGACCTGATCGCCACGCAAATCAACATGCAGGGCAACTACATGGCGCAAGAACAGGATCGCATCCAGCTCGATGACGCTCTGCGTCAGCAGCGCCGTAGCGGCACCATCACACAAACCGGCAGCAACAAGGGGTATTAAATGCTCAATCTCAAACTGTCGGTGTTCGTAGCCTCCCTGA
>NZ_KV811335.1:0-292 GCF_001813025.1 Pseudomonas sp. HMSC066A08 | reverse complement strand
ACCTCGATATCGAACTGGGGGAGCTGCGGCGCCGGCCCGGTCACCAGGCCATCGCTGATGAACGCCATCTGCCCGGCCGGCACCGCCCTGCCCCGAGCCGCGATCACGACGTTGTTTCGCAGGCGGACGCGGCAGGTGCCGGCGCCCTCGTCGACGTCGATCACCTCCCCCACCGTGCGCGCGCCGCCCGGTAAGAGCCCGATGAACCGACGCCAGGGATTGACCGTCGCCATCAGGAACCTCCCGGATAGTGGCGCTCGATGCGCAGGGTCTGCCACACGCGGCTAGCCCC
>NZ_KV811334.1:0-398 GCF_001813025.1 Pseudomonas sp. HMSC066A08 | reverse complement strand
ATGAAGGGGGCCGAACGGTTGCAGCGGCACAGCCTGTTCGTCGAGGACGGCTGCGCCGGCAACTGGACCACGGAAAGCGGCGAACCCCTGGTTTTCCGGGGCCATGAGAGCCTCAGGCGGCTCGCCGAGTGGCTCGAGCGCTGCTTCCCCGACTGGGAGTGGCACAACGTGCGGATCTTCGAGACCGAGGATCCGAACCACTTCTGGGTCGAGTGCGACGGGCGCGGCAAGGCGCTGGTCCCGGGGTATCCGCAGGGCTATTGCGAGAACCACTACATCCATTCCTTCGAACTCGAGAACGGCCGGATAAAACGCAATCGCGAGTTCATGAACCCGATGCAGAAATTGCGTGCATTGGGAATAGCCGTTCCACAAATAAAACGTGACGGTATTCCCAC
>NZ_KV811333.1:0-664 GCF_001813025.1 Pseudomonas sp. HMSC066A08 | reverse complement strand
CTTCCCGCTTGACCGCATCGCATGGACTAACTCGCCTTCGCTGATGTTCAGCAGGTCGGCGAGCTGCCGGGTGTTGATTGAAATACCGCTCATTTGGCCGCGCTCTCCATTTGGTGCCGCCACTTCCACGGCTCCACTGCGTTCGGTGCTGACCACAGGCCGACGCGCTCGCTACGGGCCTGCGTTTCGAGTTTCAGCATTGCCGGATCGACGGCTTGACCGTGGAAACGGTAAGCCCATGCCATGCCCGCCTTTACCTGTTCGGCGTTGACATGAACGGTGTGGCACGGGACAGAAGGGGCGCATATCTTGGCGTAGACCATGCCGAGTGTGCGGCCGTAGCGGTCTTTGCCTTTTACGAGCACCGCGACAGGGTTGCCATCAACCATGCCCGCCAACGACTGCCGCGACCGCTGGCCAAATGGTTGATCTTTTTCCGGGGCATCAATGCCGGTCACGCGGATGCGGACTGGCCGTTGATCTACTAGCAGATCGAACGTGTCGCCATCGAGAACGCGGACGACCTTGCCTATCAGTTCTGGCGACTGCGTGCCGGGCGCGACTTGCTGCCCTTCGGCCGCAGGAGCGTCCTTTTGCCGAGAGTCCGCAACGAAATACACAAGGGCGACGAGGCCTAGCGCCACGCCCATGAAGATATATAAGC
>NZ_KV811332.1:14302-47923 GCF_001813025.1 Pseudomonas sp. HMSC066A08 | reverse complement strand
CACCGACAACCACCTGATGCTGATCAGCCTGGTGAAGCAGGGGCTGACCGGCAAGGCCGCCGACGCGGCGCTCGGGGCGGCGCACATCACGGTGAACAAGAACGCCGTGCCGAACGATCCGCAGAGCCCGTTCGTCACCTCCGGCATCCGCATCGGCACCCCGGCGGTGACCACTCGCGGTTTCCGCGAGGGCGAGTGCCGAGAACTGGCTGGCTGGATCTGCGACATCCTCGACGATATCGACAATCCCGAGGTCGGCGAACGGGTCAGGGGCCAGGTCGGCGAATTCTGCCGGCACTTCCCGGTCTACGCTGATTGAACAGGAACGCCGCCGTGGTGGCGGCCAATCCGCAAGCGGAGACGAGCATGTCCCTGAGTGTCTTCGATCTGTTCAAGATCGGCATCGGGCCGTCCAGCTCCCATACCGTGGGGCCGATGCGTGCCGCCGCGCGCTTCGCCGAGGGGCTGAGGCGCGAAGGGTTGCTGGAGGCCACTGCCAGCGTCAAGGTCGAGCTGTACGGCTCGCTCGGCGCCACCGGCAAGGGCCACGGCAGCGACAAGGCGGTACTGCTCGGCCTGGAGGGCGAGCAGCCGGACACGGTGGATACCGCCGCGATTCCCGCCCGGCTCGATGCCATCCGTTCCAGCGGCGAGCTGCGCCTGCTCGGCGAGCGGCCGATCCGCTTCGTCGAGAAGGAACACCTGGCGCTGATCCGCAAGCCGCTGGCCTACCATCCCAACGGCATGATCTTCCGTGCCTTCGACGCTGCCGGCCTGCAGGTCCGCAGCCGCGAGTACTACTCGGTGGGCGGCGGTTTCGTGGTCGACGACGAGGCCGCCGGCCTCGACCGCATCGTCGAGGACCGCACGCCGCTGGCGTTTCCCTTCAAGACCGCACGGCAACTGCTCGACCATTGCGCCCGCGAAGGCCTGTCGATCAGCCAGTTGATGGCCGAGAACGAGAAGGCCTGGCGCCCCGCCGAGGAAACCCGTACCGGCCTGCTGCGTATCTGGCAGGTGATGCAGGACTGCGTCGAGGCCGGCTGCCGCAACGAGGGCATCATGCCCGGCGGACTGAAGGTCAGGCGCCGTGCGGCGGCGCTCCACCGCCAGTTGTGCCAGCGGCCGGAGGCCGGTCTGCGCGACGCTCTCAGTGTGCTCGACTGGGTCAACCTCTACGCCCTGGCGGTGAACGAGGAGAACGCCAGCGGCGGCCGCGTGGTGACCGCGCCGACCAACGGCGCGGCGGGGATCATTCCGGCGGTTCTGCATTACTACGCGCGCTTCATCCCCGGGGCCGACGACGACGGCGTGGTGCGCTTCCTGCTCACCGCGGCGGCGATCGGCATCCTCTACAAGGAAAACGCCTCGATCTCGGGCGCCGAGGTCGGTTGCCAGGGCGAGGTCGGGGTGGCCTGCTCGATGGCCGCCGGGGCGCTCTGCGAAGTGCTCGGCGGTAGCGTGCAGCAGGTCGAGAACGCCGCCGAAATCGGCATGGAGCACAACCTCGGGCTGACCTGCGACCCGGTCGGCGGGCTGGTCCAGGTGCCTTGCATCGAACGCAACGCGATGGCTTCGGTGAAGGCGATCAATGCGGCGCGCATGGCCCTGCGCGGCGACGGCCAGCATTTCATCTCTCTCGACAAGGTCATCCGTACCATGCGCCAGACCGGCGCCGACATGAAAAGCAAATACAAGGAAACCGCGCGCGGCGGCCTCGCCGTGAACATCATCGAATGCTGAACCGCGCCGCTGCGCCGGCGCTTCTTTTTTCTTTCCCGACAATCGATCGCGGCTCTCCGGCAGAAAGGAGGCCGGGATGCCATGGAGTGAAACATGACCGCAGAAACCCTCGCCAAGACGCCCCTGCACGCCCTGCACCTGGAACTGGGGGCGAAGATGGTGCCCTTCGCCGGCTACGACATGCCGGTACAGTACCCGGCCGGGGTGCTCAAGGAGCACCTGCACACCCGCGAGCAGGCCGGTCTGTTCGACGTCTCGCACATGGGCCAGATCCGCCTGGTGGGCGCCGATGCGGCGCTGGCCCTGGAAAGCCTGGTGCCGGTGGACATCCTCGACCTGCCGGTGGGCCAGCA
Organism: Pseudomonas sp. HMSC066A08; assembly: GCF_001813025.1. Classification (NCBI taxonomy): domain Bacteria; kingdom Pseudomonadati; phylum Pseudomonadota; class Gammaproteobacteria; order Pseudomonadales; family Pseudomonadaceae; genus Pseudomonas; species Pseudomonas sp. HMSC066A08. The sequence continues at coordinate 45,827 of NZ_KV811332.1, read as the reverse complement.
GCGCTACGCGTTGTTCACCGACGAGCAGGGCGGGATCCTCGACGACCTGATGGTGGCCAACCTTGGCGATTGCCTGCTGCTGGTGGTCAACGCCGCCTGCAAGCACCAGGACCTGGCGCACCTGCGTCGTCACCTGGAGGGCCGTTGCAGCGTCGAGCCGCTGTTCGAGGAGCGTGCCTTGCTCGCTCTCCAGGGACCGGCGGCGGCGCGGGTGCTGGAGCGCCTGGCGCCGCAGGTGGCGCAGATGACCTTCATGCAGTTCGCCCGCGTCGAGCTGCTCGGCCAGGACTGCTACGTCAGCCGCTCCGGCTATACCGGTGAAGACGGCTACGAGATCTCCGTGCCCGCCGCCCATGCGGAGGCCCTGGCGCGGCGCCTGCTGGCCGAGCCGGAAGTGGCGCCGATCGGCCTCGGCGCGCGCGACTCGCTGCGCCTGGAAGCCGGCCTGTGCCTCTACGGCCACGACATGGACAGCGCCACCACGCCGGTCGAAGCCAGCCTCGGCTGGGCCATTTCCAAGGCGCGCCGCGCCGACGGCGTGCGCGCCGGCGGCTTCCCCGGCGCCGAGCGGATCTTTGCCCAGCAGGCGCAGGGCGTTGCCAGCAAGCGCGTCGGTTTCCTGCCGCAGGGGCGGATGCCGGTGCGCGAGGGCGCCGAGATCGTCGATGCCCAGGGGCGGGCGATCGGCAAGGTCAGCAGCGGCGGTTTCGGTCCGAGTCTCAACGCGCCGCTGGCCATGGGCTACCTGCCGAGCGAACTGGCCGGCCTGGGCAGCGAGGTGACGGCGATGGTGCGCGGCAAGCCGGTGACCCTGGTGGTCAGCAAGATGCCCTTCGTGGCGCAGCGCTACTACCGCGGTTGAGCCCTGGCCCTCTCTCGCCTCGGCGGGAGAGGGCGGCGACCGGCCTCACGGGTGTTTCGGCCGCTGGCGTTGCAGGCCCAGCTTCTTGGCCCGGTGGAATACCGCTGCGCGGGTCTTGCCGGTCTGCTGCGCGCACCATAGCGAGCCGCGCTGCTGGTAGTGCTGGCGCAACAGGTCTTCCTCGGACTTGCTCCAGATCGCATTGTTGCGGTCGCGCCCGCTGTGCGGGGAAAGCTCCTCGGCCTTGCTGGCGACACTCTGGTAGCTGCGGCCGAGCATGTAGGCGCACCAGGCCAGGCTGCGCTTGCTGCCGTGGCGGCGGATGAACTCGACTTCTTCGCTGGACCAGGCGGCTGGTACCTTCGGCGGCGCCTTGCGGTCCAGCGAGCGGGCGAGGGCGGCGCGGGCGCGCGCCACCGCCTGGTCGCCGGGATTGTTGCGTCGGGTCACGCCGAGGGCGCGGCGCCAGCGCCCCACCAGGCTCGGACTGAAACCCCACCAGAACTGCACCGACTCGGCGCATTCGGTACGTACCGCGCGCAGCAGGTCGCCGCAGAGGATCGGCGAAGGGCGGCCGCTGCGCTTGCGTGTCGGCCAGCGGAACAGGCCGTCGGTGAAGCCGCCGACTTCCACGGCGCCTTCCAGCTCGTCGACCAGCCAGTCGCCGGGGATCACCAGCGGGCTGGTGTAGGGCGCGCCGAGCAGCAGGTGGTTGATGGTAGCGACAGAGGTAGGGGTGTCTGCAGTCATGGGACGATCCTTGCTGATACCTGGCCAACTGGGCTGGCCATATCCCTGAGAGCGGCGTCGCTGCGGCGTGGCGGGCGACGGCGCGTTCGCTTCCCGTGGTTCGGGCGGTCTTCCGGCGGAGGGCGACTGCCTGTCGCGCCTCCTTGGGAACGGGCTGGAAGCCATGCTCATGGGCGGGCTCCACGATAGATGCGCCAGGCCAGCCGGCCGGGACGGGCGGCGATCGCCGCATCCACCTCGATGCGTGGCAGGTCCAGCGGGTCGCAACGGGTATCCACCAGGCCATTGCGCGCGCCGAAGGCGAAGCGGTAGCCAAGCCGACCGAGGGCGGCGCGCAGGCCGGGTTGCGCGGCGGGCGTGGCGCGAGGTTGGCAGAACACCGGCAGGGGGGCGACGCACTGCTGCTGGAGCTGGCGGTGGGCGCGGCCGAGACAGTCCTCGGCGCAAAGGCCTGCCGATGGGGGCGGCTCCTGTCCGCGCAGGCCGAAGCGAAGCAGGCCGCTGTTTTCCAGGCGGCGGACCCGCTCCCAGTCGCCAGCGTTGTACGGTGCGGGAACCGGGCAGGCCGCGTGCAAGGCCTGCTGCGAGGCCGGGTCGAGGCGTTCCAGCTTGCGCAGGAGGAGGTCGAGGCTGCGGCTGCGACGCTGGTCGCCGCCGGTGCGTTCGAACACCCCCATGAGTGCCGCGCCGCTGTAACCCTCCAGCAGTTCCAGCAACGGTCCGGCGGCAGTCGCATCGGCCTGCCAGAGCGTCTCGGCCACCGCTTCGCGCCAACTGCGCGGGTCACCGCCGATGAAGGCGCTCGCCGGCATTTCGTAGCGTTCCAGCAGCGGGTAGACCAGCTCGGCCAGTTCCGCAGGGTTGCCGTCGACGCTCAGGGCGATCCGCAGGCAGGCTGGAGCGGGGCCTTCGAGCAGGTGTTCCAGGGGAACGCAGAGGAAGTGCCGCTGTAGCCATAGCAACAGGGTTTCCAGGTCCTGACGATCGAGGCAACGGCCTTGCCGGTGCGGCAGGGTCGCGCGCCGGCGATCCGCGACTACCGGTCCCAGGCGCAGCACGATACCGTTCTGGCGCAGCCGGCGCTGGCCTACGGAGGAGTTCAGGAACGTCATCCCGATCAGGCTTCGCATGGCTTCCCCCGGCTCATCGACGATCCGTCACCGGCGATCGTTCCATGCGCGCGGCAGGGCTTTCGCCAGCCTGTCCGGAGGCTGCTCCATGGACTCCGGCCCCGGCGGTCGATTCGGTCATGGGCGAGCCTCCTGGGGTAATCCGCACAAACGTTTGCTGCGACCACGCAATGCGTGGCTCGAACCGGGGCTTGGCGAGGCCCCGGCGGTTGTTCGATAAGGACTGCATGGCACCGGATAACGCTACAAAGGATCGATATGATTCTTTTTTGACGCTATCACAGTCGATGGTCGGATTATTGACGCTCTGTCGCTGTTATAAAACCGTCAGGCTATGCGAAAAGGCCTGCCGGCTACGCGTCGAGGCCCGGAATGGCGTGCCTTTGCGGGGGAGGTGAGGGCTCCGGTAGACCTATGCGGATTGGTTATAAGAAATCCGATTTGAATGAAAATTGCCGACGAATGGTCGTTTGCACGGATGTCCGGTGGTTTTTCCCGGCTGCTTAGAACCTTTCGATTGGTTAGGTGTCGCCCGGGGTGCTGCACCCGGACTCTCGTCTTCCAGTCAAGAGCCTTGGGATGCAGACTGTTTTTCAAATCATGACAACTTCTTAACGCGCATTGTTATAAAGTTGCGGGCGTTTGCGCCGGCCTGGCCGGCACCTTCGAGTTTTGCCTGGAGTGAAGATGAGAGTCGACCTGGACGCCGAGGGCGTCGCCGCCGAATCGCTGCCGCGTTTCCAGCAGGCGCCCCGGCAGTTGCAGCAGCTGTGGCGATGGGCAGCGGCCAGCGTCGCATTGGCCGCCGCCTGTGCCGTGCTGGGGTTCTTCATCGGCCTGTTCGCCGCCGACTCGCTCTGGCCGCCGCTGTTGTACAACCTCGGTGCGGCCTGGCTGGTTCTGTTCGCCGGTCTGCACGCGGCCTATCGGGTCGCGGCCTGGCGTTGCGTGGTCCTCGGCGCAGAGGCCAGCGCGCGGCCTGCCTGGCTGCGCTGGCAGCGGGACGAACCCGACGCCACCGCCGACAGCGCCTATGAAAGGCTGCTGGAACGCCTGGGCCAGGCCATCGCCCACGGCCTGGCCCAGCTCGGGCACGCTGCGCTGTGGCTGGCGGCGAGCGCGGCGCTGGCGTTGTGCCTGGTAGCCGCCGGCTGGCGTCTCGACCTGCCGCCGGCCAGTTCCGGGCAAGCGGCCGATCTCGCCATCGGTATCTGTCTGCTGCTGGCCTTCGCGGTGCTGGTGCTGGAACGTCGCTTCGCCAGCCAAGGGCCGGCGCAGTGGCCGGAAGCCCCGGCCCTCGGACAACTGGCGCGGGCGTTGATCGGTACCCTGGTGCTGGCCGCCCTCTGTCTGTTCCTGGCTCGCCAGGGACACCCCTGGGCCCCGCGCCTGGCGGTACTGCTCGGCCTGTGGCCGGCGGTGCTGGCGCTGGAGTTGCTGGGCCGGGCGATCCTGGCGATGTTCGCGCCGCAGCGTGCCGGCCTCGAACCGCGGCTGGTCGCCACCAGCCTGCTGGCCGACCTGTTGCGCTGGCCGCCGCGTCCCCTGCAGCGTCTGCAGCATGAGTTGCACCAGCGCTTCGGCATCGACCTGCGCCAGGTCTGGGCCTTCGGTTTCATGCGGCGGGCGTTCCTGCCGGTGCTGGCGGTGGTGTCGCTGACCGGCTGGCTGCTTAGCGGCGTACGCGAGATCGGCATGGATGCACGGGGTGTCTACGAGCGTTTCGGCAAGCCGGTCGCGGTGCTCGGCCCCGGCCTGCACCTGGGGCTGCCCTGGCCGCTGGGGCGGGTGTTGGCGGTGGAGAACGGGGTGGTCCACGAGCTGGCCACCAGCGTCGCCGCCGGCGACGGCGGAGCCGAGCCGCTCGCGCCCGCCGAAGGTCCGGCCCCGGATAGCGCCAACCGCTTGTGGGACGCCTCCCACGTCAGCGAGAAATCGCAGGTCATCGCCAGCCTGGCCGACCGCCGGCAGAGCTTCCAGATCGTCAACATGGACGTGCGCATCGTCTACCGCATCGCTCTCGACGACGCGGCGGCGCTGGCGGCGACCTACCGCAGCGCCGACCTGCCGACGCTGGTGCGCAGCACCGCCAGCCGCGTACTGGTGCATGCCTTCGCCTCGCGGACCCTCGACGAGGTCCTCGGCGAGCAGCGCGCGGGCCTGGCCGGGCAGATCGGCCAGGCCGTGCAGGCCGATCTCGACCGCCTCGGCAGCGGCGTCGAGGTACTGGGCGCGGCGGTCGAGGCGATCCATCCGCCGGCCGGTGCGGCGAACGCCTACCACGCGGTGCAGGCCGCGCAGATCACCGCCCAGGCGCTGATCGCCCGCGAGCGCGGGCAGGCCGCCGCGCAACGCAACGAGGCGCAACTACAGGCCAGCGTGGCGCACGACCGGGCCAGCGCGCAGGCCCGCGAGACCCTGGCCGCCGCGGAGGCCGCCGACCGGCGTTTCGCTGCCGAGCGGGAAGGCTATGCCGACGCCGGCCAGGCTTTCCTGCTGGAGGCCTACTACCGCCAGCTCGGGCTCGGCCTGGGCAAGGCCAACCTGCTGCTCATCGACCACCGCATCGCCGGCGCCGGCGCGCCGACCATCGACCTGCGCAGCTTCGGCCTCGGCCGCCTGGACTCCCCGTCTTCGTCCCGTCCGTCCGCCGCTCCGGCGTCCGCGGCCGGGCAATCCGCACCATGAGGAGAGCGCTCTTGAGCCTCGGTCACTCCCACTCGCACAGCCACCACGAGCATCATCACGATCACGATCACGATCACGATCACGATCACGGCCATGGCGCACAGGCCGCGCCGCCCTGGCGCCGGCTGCTGGTCGCCGCGCTGCTGGTGCTGTTCGCCGTCGCCGCCGCTTGCCTGGTGCAAGTGCGTTCCGGCGAGGCGATGGTCATCACCCGTTTCGGCAACCCGGCGCGGGTCCTGCTCGAACCGGGCCTGGCCTGGCGCCTGCCGTTGCCGTTCGAGAGCGCGATCCCGGTCGACCTGCGCCTGCGCACCACCTCCAGCGGCCTGCAGGACGTCGGTACCCGCGATGGCCTGCGGATCATCGTCCAGGCCTACGTGGCCTGGCAGGTCCAGGGCGACGCCGACAACGTGCAGCGCTTCATGCGCGCGGTGCGCAACCAGCCGGACGAGGCTGCCCGGCAGTTGCGCACCTTCGTCGGCTCGGCGCTGGAAACCACCGCCAGCGCCTATGACCTGGCCGACCTGGTGAATACCGAGGCGTCGCGGGTGCGTATCGGCGACTTCGAAGCGCGCCTGCGCGAACAGATCGACCATCAGTTGCTGGCGACCTACGGGGTCAAGGTGGTGCAGGTCGGCATCGAGCGCCTGACCCTGCCCAAGGTGACCCTCGGCGCCACCGTCGATCGCATGCGCGCCGAGCGCGAGACCATCGCCACCGAGCGTACCGCCGAGGGCCGTCGCCAGGCCGCGGAGATCCGTTCGGCGGCGGAGCGCGACGCCCGGGTGATCCAGGCCGAGGCTTCGGTGAAAGCCGCGGAGATCGAGGCCCAGGCGCGGGTCGAGGCGGCACGCATCTACGGCAAGGCCTACGCCGGTTCGCCGCAGCTGTACAACCTGCTGCGCTCGCTGGACACCCTCGGCACCATCGTCAATGGCGATACCCGGCTGGTCTTGCGCACCGATGCCGCACCGTTCCGCGTGCTGGTCGACGGGCCGCCGGCGCTCCCCGCCGAAGCGCCGGCCAACGGGCGCCGGCCATGAGCGGCGAAGCGCGCGAGGGGCTGCGCAGCCCCTGGCTGCAGGCCGGACGCCTGGCGTTCCTCGCTCTGTTCGGCGTGACCCTCCTGGCGGCGCTGGCCTGGGCGTTTTCCAACGTCCGCCAGATCGGCCCGGAGAACCGCGCCGTAGTGCTGCGCCTGGGCGCGTTGGAGCGCCTGGCCGGTCCCGGCCTGCTGCTGGCCTGGCCGCAGCCGCTGGAGCAAGTGGTGCTGCTGCCTTCCGCCGAACAGGTGATCGAACGCCGCGTCGAGGGCCTGCTGCGCTCCGAGCAGGCGCGTCGCGCCGACCTCGACGTCAGCCTGTCCAGCGACGCGCTGGCCGGCTCCGGCTACCTGCTGACCGGCGACGCCGGGGTGGTGCAACTGGACGTGCGGGTGTTCTACAAGGTCGACGACCCGTACGCCTACGTCCTCCAGGGCGCCCATGTGCTGCCGGCGCTGGACCGGCTGGTGGCGCGCAACGCCGTGCAGGTCTGCGCCGCACGCGACCTGGACACCATCCTGGTGGCGCGCCCGGAGCTGCTCGGCAACGACAGCGCGGTCGCCGAGCGCCGCGAACGCCTGCGCGGCGATCTGGTGCAGGGCATCAACCACAGCCTGGCGGCGCTGGCCGCGGCGGACAGCGGGCTGGGCATCCAGGTGGTGCGGGTCGACGTGCAGTCGAGCCTGCCGCGCAATGCGGTGAGCGCCTTCAACGCGGTGCTGACCGCCAGCCAACTGGCCGAGCAGAACGTCGCCAAGGCGCGCACCGAGGCGGAGAAACTCACCCAGGCCGCCACCGAGGGGGCCGACCGCACTCTGCAGCTCGCCCGCGCCGAGGCTGGCGAACGGCTGGCCCAGGCGCGCCGCGACACCGCCAGCATCGTTGGCCTGGCCCCGGCGCTGGGCGCGACCGATCCCGGCCTGCTCTGGCGCCTGTACCGCGAACGGGTGCCGGCGATCCTCGGCAAGGCCGGTTCGGTCGGCAGCGTCGATCCGCGCGACGACGGCCGCCTGATCCTGCAAGGCGGGCAGCCATGAGCCGCTGCCCGAGGGCGCCCTTCGCGGGCTGTGAAACAATGGACGGACAAGCGAACGTGAAACGGCTACCCTGCGTCGGCATCAACCTTCGGTACGCGCCTCCGCCAGCGGAACGCGGCGCCGAGTCGAACAACCAGGCGAACGGGACGGGCAATGACGGCAGGCGGTATTCCATTCACGGGCAACGGTGCGCGGCTATCACCGGGCAGGGCCCTGCTGTGCGGGCTGGCGCTGTTGCTGTGCGGCGGCGAGGCGCTGGCGCGGCAGTTGCCGAGCGACATGCTGGTGGGCTTCGTGGCCAGCGCGCAGTACCCGGTCATCACCCTGAAGAAGCCCAAGCAGAGCCTGCTGCGCAGCGTGCTCACCCTGGGGCTGGGGAAGAAGACCGTCAGCTATTCGGTGGCGCCGTCGGTGCGCATCCGCACGGCGCAGAACCTGTTCATCGTCTATGGCCGCATGCCCCAGCTCAAGGGCAGCTTCGTCGGCCTGAAGAGCGACAACAACGGGCAGGTCAAGCAGATCTGGGAGCTCACCGAGAAGGAAGCCCTGGACTACGTACGCCGGCCGGACGCGCGCTTCCCGCAATAGCCGCCGCGGCTCGCCCCGGGAGGTGCGCATGAGCGAGCCGACCGCCCACGGCAGCCATGGCGGCTGCGCGCATCACCATCATCACCTGCCGTTCGGCGGCGGCCTGCTCAGCCGCGACGAGCAGCGCCGCGCCGCCCGCCAACTGAGCCTGGCGATGCTCGCCCTCGGCCTGTTGCTGCTCGGCCTGGCCTGGCGCTGGCTGGCGGTGGACCAGGCCGGGGTCAGCCAGATCCTGCTCGGCGTCGCGTCGCTGCTGGTGGCGCTGCCGGTGGCCCGCTCGGCCTGGGACAGCCTGCGGCATCCGAGCCTGCACGGCGTCACCGACCAGTTGATCGCGCTGGCCATGCTCGGCGCCTGGGCCAGCGGCGACCTGCTGACCGCCGCGCTGCTGCCGATCATCATGATCTTCGGCCATGTGCTGGAGGAGCGCAGCGTGATCGGCTCCCAGGAGGCCATCGCCGCCCTCGGCGAGCTGACCCGCAGCCATGCCCGGCGGATCGAGGCCGACGGCAGCCTGAGCGAGGTGGACAACGCCAGCCTGCGAGCGGGCGACCAGGTGGAAGTGCGTGCCGGCGACCGGGTTCCGGCCGACGGGCGGGTCCTGCAGGGCCAGGCCAGTCTCGACACCGCGCCGATCACCGGCGAGTCGGTGCCGCTCGAGGTGGCGCCGGGAATGGAGGTCTACGGCGGCGCGATCAACCTCGACGGCCTGCTGCGCATCGAGATAACCCGTACCGGCGAGGCCTCGACCCTGGGCAAGGTGATCGGCCTGATGCAGCAGGCCGAGCGCGCCAAGCCGCCGATCACCCGCCTGCTGGAGCGCTATGCCGGGCAGTACATGTTGCTGGTGTTGCTGATCGCCGCGGTCACCTGGTTCGTCACCAACGATGCCCAGGCCATGCTCGCCGTGCTGGTCGCCGCCTGTCCCTGCGCCCTGGTGCTGTCCGCCCCGGCCACTGCCATCGCCGGGATCGCCGTGGCCGCCCGCCACGGCATCCTGATCCGCAGCTCGGCCTTCCTCGAAGAGCTGGCGGACCTGACTTCGCTGGTGGTCGACAAGACCGGCACCCTGACCCACGGCAGCCTGCGCCTGCAGGCGCTGCGCCTGGCCGATGCCGCCGAGGAGGCGTCGGTGCTGCGCCTGGCCGCCAGCCTCGGCGCCGCCAGCAGCCACCCGGTGAGCCGAGCGCTGGCGGCCCTGGCGGCGCACGATGCCTATCATCCATTGAGCGATATCCGCGAACGCCAGGGGTTCGGCGTGGTCGCACGAACAGCGGCGGGCGAAGCCGCCCTCGGCCGGCCCGAACTGTTCCAGCAACTGGGCATCGACGCCAGCGAGGTGCCGGAGCACGAGGGGCCGATCGCCGGAATCGCCCTGGACGGGCGCTTCCTCGGCTGGCTGCTGCTGGCCGACAGCGTACGCGCGGAGGCCGCCGAGGCCCTGGCCGATCTGCGCGAACTGGGTCTGGGCCGGCAACTGTTGCTGACCGGCGATCGCCGGGCGGTGGCCGACGCCGTGGCCAAGCAGGTGGGGATTCGCCAACTGGTGGCGCAGGCGTTGCCGGAGGACAAGCTGCGCCAGGTCGGCGCGGAGATCGGCAGCGGTTTCCGGCCGATGGTGGTCGGCGACGGCATCAACGATTCGCTGGCGCTGAAGGCCGGTGTGGTCGGGGTGGCAATGGGTGCCGGCGGCGCCGACATCGCCCTGGCCTCGGCGGATATCGTGCTGATCGGCAGCGACCTGCGCCGGCTCGGCACCTGCGTGCGGCTCAGCCGGCAATGCCGGCGGACCCTGCAGGTCAACGTGGCGATCGGCCTCGGCTGGACCCTGGCGATCGTCGCCGCGGCAGCCTTTGGCCTGCTCGGCGCGGCCGGGGCGATGGTCGCGGCGCTGCTGCACAACCTCAGCACCTTGCTGGTGCTGGGCAATGCCGGACGCCTGCTGCGTTTCGAGGAGCCCCTCGGGCAGCCCCGGCCGGCCGTGGAGGGACGCGAAGAGGAGGGTACACCGTGAGGCAGGCGCAAACGCGACGCAACGGCTGGCGCTGGCTGGCCCTGGCGGTCGGCACGCTGTCCGCGCTGAGCCTGGCCGAGGCGTCGATGGCGCGCTGGCCGGCGGGCTGGCAGGTCAGCGACCTGCCCGCCGCGCAGCCCGGCCAGGCCGGCGCCGGCCAGCGCCAGCGCGCGGTCAAGTTGCAGGCAGACGGCTCCCAGGCACTGGTGATGGAAGTGACGCGGATGCCCCTGCAGAGCGGGCAGGCAGTGAACCTGGAGAAAGTCCTCGGGCACATGCGCAAGCTGGTGCAGATCGAGTTCCTGCGCAACGGCCTGCAGACCGCCTGCACCTCGCCGCAGCCGTCCACCACCGGCGGGCTGGCGGCGCTGGAGACCACCTGCACCATTCGCCAGCGCGGCGCCGTGGTGATGAAGCAGACCTTGCTCACCGCGGCCGGCAAGACCTCGGCCTATTCGCTGTCCTATGCCGGCCTGGCCGAGGCCTACGACGCCAGCCAGGCGGAAATCCGCGCGGTACGGGAAAGCCTGCGCTTCGAGTGAGCGAAATCGGACGCGGTCGGGGCGGGGGCTGGAGTGTCGGCGGATAACGCCTGCGGCGCTATTCGCCCTACGGAGGGTTGCATTGGGGGAGGGCGGATAACCGCTTGCGGTTATCCGCCTTGCGTCTGTCGCGGATCATTTCTTCCCGGCGTTCTGCAGGATCTGCAGGGCCTGGGTGGTGGCGGTGATGCAGCCCTTGGTGTCGCCGCTGGCCTGGTCCTGCCTGGCCTTGGCCTGGAGTTCCTTGACCTCGGTGACCCGCGCACCGGTGACCGAGGTCTTGCCGCGCACGGCGAGGATATCGTCCAGCTTCTGCAGGTTGGCGCCGCACAGGTCGGTGCTCTCGGCGGCTTGGGCGGTGCCGCCGAGCAGGGCGGCGGCGATGAGCAGGGTACGCACGATCATGGCAGTTCTCCTTTGTGGGCCGGGGGCCGGACGGGGGAGAGACGACAGGCTCCTGGGAGTCTTCTCCGCATACCCAGTATCTGACCGGAGCGTCGCCGGAATGGTTCGGTCGCTCAGCCGTTGCCCCAGGGCGGAATCGACAGCGCCTGCTGGAGATGCTGGATGAACGCCTTGACCTTCGGCGACATAGCCGCCGCCCGCGAATACATCGCGTAGATCACGTCGTCGAGTGGGCGCAGGCCGGGCGCGGCGTCCACCAGGCGGCCGCTCTTGAGGTCCTCGGCGACGATGAACAGCGGCAGCAACGCCAGTCCCTGGCCGCGCAGGGCGGCGTCGCGCATGGCCTGGCCGTTGTTGCTGCTGAAGCGGCCGCGTGGCGAGACGGCGCGGGGCTTGGCGCCGGGGAACGCCGGTTCGAAGGTCCAGACCTGGCTCGGCGTGGCGTTGTTGTAGCCCAGGCACTCGTGCTGCATCAGTTGTTCGAGGGTGTCCAGCGTACCGTGGCGTTGCGCGTAGTCGGGGCTGCAGCAGACCACCCGCTGGCTGTTGGCCAGCGGCCTGGCGATCAGCGAACTGTCGTCCAGGCGGGTGACGCGGATGCTCAGGTCGTAGCCTTCCTTCTCGAAGTCGGTGAGGCGGTCGTCCATTTGCAGGACGATCTCCAGGCGCGGGTGCTGGCTCATGAAGTCGGCGATGATCGGCGACAGCCAGAGGGTGCCGAAGCTCATCGGGGTGACGATGCGCAATTCGCCGCACAGGTCGTTCTCGCGCAGGGCGACGATCTCCGCGGCGTTGTTGAGTTCCTGCAGCGAGGCCTTGGCGGCCTTGTAGAAGAAATGCCCGGCCTCGGTCGGCTCGACGTTGCGCGTGGTGCGATAGAGCAGGCGGACGCCGAGGCGTCGTTCGAGATCGCTGACGCGCTTGCTGATCACCGACTTGGACAGGCTCATGCGCTCGGCCGCCGACGTCACGCTGTTGAGTTCGGCGACATTGAGGAAGGCTTCGATATCGTCGAAGCGCAGGCTCATCGGTGGGCCCACGATACAGTGGCAATCGCTCGACGCATTCTCGGCTCCTCCTGGTCGTTTTCCTTGGGCTTTCTATCCGCTTGATTCGCAAGCTAAATCGATCCAGCCCTGAGCAAGCTTACCCAATCGAAAGGCGCCGCAGCGTTCGTTCTCAGCGAAAACGGTTTTCGCCTGGACGCGCTACCGGGAAGGCCGTCGGGGCTTTTACCCTGTAGCTGCGACTCGTCGCTCCGTGGCCGACCGCACCTGCCCGCCCCCGTAGGCGGCCACGGATTTCCTTGCGCCTTCTAGACTGGAAGCGAACCCGTCGCATGAACCCCGAACGAGAAATCAGCATGTCGAGTCGCTTCATCGCCGCCTGGTCCGCGGCCAACCGTTGCCTGGAGGTGCGGGGCCGGGCATGGAAGGGCTGAAATTCTACGCCCGCTTGCTCTGGCGACCGCCGCGGGAAACCCTGCTGTTCGCCCTGCGCACCGTCGCCGCCGGGCTGCTGACCCTCTACCTGGCCTTCCTCTTCGACCTGGAGCAGCCGAAGTGGGCGCTGATGACCGTGGTCATCGTCAGCCAGCCGCTGGCCGGGATGGCTCTCAAGCGCAGCTTCGCCCAGGTCCTCGGTACCTTCGCCGGCGCCGTGGTGGCGGTGCTGATCATGGCGCTGTTCGCCCAGCAACCGTTGCCGTTCTTCGTCGCCCTGGGACTCTGGCTGGCGCTCTGCACCGCCGGCGGCACCTTGCTGCGCTACACCGACTCGCACGCCTTCGTGCTCAGCGGCTTCACCGCGGTGATCGTCGCCGTGCTGTCGATTCCCGATCCGGAAAACACCTTCATGCTCGCCGTGGTGCGGGTCACCGAGACCCTGCTGGGCGTCGCCTGCGTGGCCCTGGTCAGCCTGCTCAGCGCGCGTCCGCAGGCAGTGGCGAAGGGCTACTTCGCCCAGGTCGACGGCCTGATCCGCAGTACCGCGCGGCACGCCGCGGCGGTGATCCGCGGCGACGAGGGCGACGAGTCGTTCAACCAGCGGCAGATGCAACTGGTCGCCAGCATCACCGCGCTGGACGGCCTGCGCCGGCACCTCTATTTCGACGCGCCGAACCTGCGTCGCGCCGATGGCCTGGTGCAGTTGCTGGGCAACCTGCTGGTGCTGATGGCCTCGCGGCTGTTGCTGCTGCGCCAGCATCGCCTGCTGGTGCGGGCGCACTGGGTCGGGCCGTTGCCGGCGGATATCCAGGCGCTGCTGGATCGTGCGTTGCGGGTGCTGGACGCACTGGCCGAGCAGGGGCGGGCGGCACCCTCCGAGGTGCTGGAGGAATTCCAGGCGGTGCGCCAGGCCTTCGATGCCGCGGCGACGCGCGCGGAGTCCTACGACGAGGCGCTGAGCCCGGCGCTGCGCCCGCAGGTGGCGATCCTGCGCTGGGAATACGCGCGGCTGTTCCAGCGCCTGGGAGAAGTGCTCGAACTCAACGATGCGATCCAGTCCGGCCGCCAGGCCAGCAGTTTCTACCGCCGTGGCCAGGCGCAGGCGCTGCACCTGGACTGGGCGCTGGCCTCGATGAATGCCGTGCGCGCTTTCGTCGCCTTGTCCTGCGCCGCCTGGCTGTGGATCACCAGCGCCTGGAACGGCGCCCTCAGCAGCCTGCTGCTGGTCGGCGTGATGTGCTCGCTGATGGCGACCTTCCCGCGTCCGCTGCTGGCGGCGCAGAACTTCCTGCGCGGGCTGCTGCTGGCGATCCTGATCTCGGCGGCGCTGCTGTTCGTGCTGCTCCCGGCATCCGCCGACTTCGAGTGGCTGGCGTTGTGGATGGCGTTGCTGCTGTACGTGGTCGCGGTCGGCCTGAGCAGCCCGCTGAGCGCCGGGATCGCCATGGGCATCGGCCTGGAGACCCTGCTGATGGTGGCGCCGCAGAATATCGCGGTCTACTACAGCAACGCTTCGCAGTGGTTCGAGTTCGTCGGCGGCTTCCTCGCCGCGGCGGTCCTCGCCGTGCTGGTGTTCGCCCTGGTCTATCCGTTCCGCGCCGACCCGCGCCTGCGCCGGCTGCTCTACCTGTCGCGCCAGGACGTCGCGGAAATGTCGCGTTGCGAGGCCAGCGAGGCGCAGCGCTTTGCCTTCGAGACGCGGATGATCGATCGCCTGGCGGTGATGGTCGGCCTGCTGCCGGCGAGCCAGGAGCCGGCTTCGGCGGAACGTTTCCAGTGCGCCCTGGGCTGCGTGGTGATGGGCGTGGCGTTGAACCGCCTGCGCGAGCCGCTGCATGACGCCGGGGTGGTGCCGCTGGAGTTGCAGCCGCTGCTGGGCGAGGCGCTGCGCGAGGTCGCCGCCTATGTGGCCGGCGGCGCGGGCGCCCCGCGGCAGGACCTCGCCCTGGCCGCCCTGCGGCGTTTCGGCCGGGGCCTGGAGGCCTTGCTGGCGCAGCCGTCGAAGGACCTAGGGGCGACGCGGCAGCGCTTCATCATGAATGTCGCGGTACTGATCCTGCAGCAGTCGCTGCAACGCTATCGGACGCTGCTGGAGGAGGACCGCGGCGCACCGGCGGTCGTCGAAGAACCAGAAGAGGAGGGCGGACATGCCCGCTGATGTCGAGGTCGGGGGCGCCTACCTGCCGCCGATCGCCCAGGCGCTGCTGCTGGCCTGGCTGCTCCTGCTGCTGCTCAACCCGCTGTTGCGGCGCTTCGGCGTGTTGCAGCGGGTCTGGCACGAAGCGCTGTTCCAGGGCGCGTTGTACTGCGCGATCTGCGCCGGTCTGATCCTGTGGATGGGAGAGATGTCCCGATGAACCTGTTGCAAGGCAAATGGCCGCGCCTGGCCACCCTGCTGGCGGTGCTGGTGGCGGCGGCGCTGGTGTTCCTCGCCTGGGAACGCTACACCCGCACGCCGTGGACCCGTGACGCGCGGGTCCGCGCCGATGTGGTGACGCTGTCGGCGGACGTTTCCGGGCTGATCACCCGGTTGCCGCTGAGCGACAACCAGCCCGTGGAGAAGGGCGAGCTGCTGCTCAGCATCGATCCGGCGCGCTATGAACTGGCGGTGCTGCGCGCCGAGCGCGCGGTGAACGTGGCGCGGGCGGCGCTGGGCGAGTCGCGCGCGGCGATCGAGGCCAGCCAGGCCCAGTTGCGCCAGCGCCGCAGCGAGGCGCAACGGCGCTCGGCATTGCAGAAGCGCTCGATGCTATCGGTGGAAGAGAACGAAAAGGCCCAGACCGACGTCAGCCTGGCCCAGGCCGAGTTGCTGAGGAACCAGGCCAGCCTCGGCCTGGCCCAGGCCAACGTGGAGCTTGCCGAAGCCGCCTTGCAGCAGGCCCGTCTCGATCTCGAACGTACCCAGGTGCGCGCCCCGGTCAGCGGCTACGTGACCAACCTGCAGACCCGCGAGGGCGACTACGCCCACGCCGGGGTGCCATTGCTGGCGCTGGTGGACCGCGATTCGTTCTATGTCAGCGGATACTTCGAGGAGACCAAGTTGCCGGGCATCCGCGTCGGCAGCCGGGCGCGGGTGGAACTGATGAGCGGCGAGCGCTTCGACGGGCGCGTGCAGAGCATCGCCCATGCCA
The DNA here is from genome assembly GCF_001813025.1 of Pseudomonas sp. HMSC066A08. NCBI lineage: Bacteria > Pseudomonadati > Pseudomonadota > Gammaproteobacteria > Pseudomonadales > Pseudomonadaceae > Pseudomonas > Pseudomonas sp. HMSC066A08. The sequence continues at coordinate 30,192 of NZ_KV811332.1, read as the reverse complement.
TCACCGACCGGGAGAATGCCGAGGGCTCGCGCCTGCTGGCGAACATCAACCCGAGCTATACCTGGGTCAAGCTGGCCCAGCGAATTCCGGTGCGCATCGCCATCGATCCCGCCTATCGCCAGCGCAACACCTTGCGCGCCGGCGTGACCGCGACCATCCGGGTGCTGCCCGCGGAGGACACCGCGAAAGTCGATTCCGCGGCGCCCGGGACTGCCTCGCGGCCTTGAGTCAGGCCGAACCGGTCAGTCTGTGCCGGTCATGGCTCAGGGTTGTTCGCGGACGATTTCCGCCAGGTGCAGGATCAATCGCTCGTCAGCCTGGTTGCCGCTCTGCTGGCGGAATTGCCTGGCCTCCTCGCGGGCGCGCTGGAAGGCCGCATCGACGCTGGCCTGGCCATGGCTGTCGCGAATCCACAGGTAGAGGCCCATGACCAGGCTCTGCAGGGTGGCCAGGTCGCTGCTCTGGGCATTCAGCGCATCGATGAGTTGCTGTTTGGAAAACGCTTGCATGGTCGATCTCCGATCAATGGCGCCGCAAGGGCGCGGTTCGCCCCGGCGGTCGCCGGGGTGCGCGGAGCATGTGGAAAGTGCGGAGAGGCTGGCCAGCTTAGGCCAAGTCATTCAAATGATTAGGGAATTTTCTGACTTTCAGTGACCTTTCGACTGTTTTCGACGGCGGGCGATCGCTACGTTTTCATCGAACCGTCACCAAATCGTCATGAAGACACGCCTAGCATTCGCGGTATTTCGGCATGACGTGGAGAGCAGCGCATGGACTCCTATGGCGATACCTCGGGCCGCATCGGTCGCGACTGGCTCGATCGACACGACGAAGAGCTGGAGCAGGAACTGCTCGACGACGAGCTGAACCTGGACGAGCTGTTCGGTCCCGAGCAGGAGGATGCGCCCGGCGAGTTGAGTCGGCGCCGCTATTTCCGCGAGCTGTTCCGCCTGCAACGGGAACTGGTGAAACTGCAGAACTGGGTGGTGCACACCGGGCACAAGGTGGTGATTCTCTTCGAGGGGCGCGACGCGGCGGGCAAGGGCGGCGTGATCAAGCGCATCACCCAGCGCCTCAACCCGCGGGTCTGCCGGGTCGCCGCGCTGCCCGCGCCGAACGACCGCGAGCAGACCCAGTGGTATTTCCAGCGCTACGTCTCGCACCTGCCGGCCGGCGGCGAGATCGTGCTGTTCGACCGCAGCTGGTACAACCGCGCCGGGGTCGAGCGGGTCATGGGTTTCTGCAACGACGAACAATACGAGGAATTCTTCCGCAGCGTGCCGGAGTTCGAAAAGATGCTGGCGCGCTCGGGCATCCAGTTGCTCAAGTACTGGTTCTCCATCTCCGACGCCGAGCAGCACCTGCGTTTCCTCAGCCGTATCCACGATCCGCTCAAGCAGTGGAAGCTCAGTCCGATGGACCTGGAGTCGCGGCGGCGCTGGGAGGCCTACACCAAGGCCAAGGAAACCATGCTCGAACGCACCCACATTCCCGAGGCGCCCTGGTGGGTGGTACAGGCCGACGACAAGAAGCGCGCGCGGCTGAACTGCATCCACCACCTGTTGCAGCAGATGCCCTACCGGGAAGTTCCGCAGCCGCCGGTACACCTGCCGGAGCGCCTGCGCCACGCCGATTACGTCAGGCATCCGACGCCCGGCGAGATCATCGTGCCGGAAGTCTATTGATGGCCGTTCGGCCGGACGCCGGGCTGGACGGGTAAATTCGCGGCGGGATGCGACGTTACTCAGGCAAGCCCCACGAGTAGCCGGCCATGCTTCCGTCCCCAGCCTCCAGCCTGTCGTTTCCGTCGCCCCTCGAGCGCCGCGAGGCCGATCCATATGCCCGCTGCGACAGGCAGCGGCCTGCGTGCAACGAGTCGCACGAGCCGGCGCAGGAGCGTCCTGAACCTGTCGCGACCTGCGCATTCATCGAAGAGGAGCGCCGGCGTGGCGATCCCACGGGCTTGCTTTACGCCCTTGGGCCGCGGGAGCGGGGAGAGCCGGAGCGGGTGGCGGAGTGGTTGGCGGCGCTGGTCCACCATTTCTACCTGGACGGTCCCGTTGAGCCGCCGAGGCCAACGGTGGGAAAGGCGCGCTGCGAAACCGCGCCGGGCCTTTGCCGCTGCTGCGGCCAACCCTTCGATTTTCGCCACAAGCGCGCGGCGCTGTTGCTGCTGGGAACCCATTTCGCCGCCAGGGCCGAGGCGCAGGCGGCGTCGGTGCGCCGCTACCGGCGTTGAGGAATGCTCGCCGCCGTCAGCGGCGGGCGCTGAGATGGGTGACGTTGTCGCCCTGGCGCTCGGCGGTGACCTTGCGGCAGTGCACCAGGGCGTCGCGGATCATGAAGTTGACCAGGGTCGGCGAGACGCCCAGTTCCTTGGCGATGTCCTTCTGCGGCACGCCGTGCAGGCGGTACATCTCGAAGGCGTAGCGGGTGCGCTTGGGCAGCTCGGTGAGGGCATCCGCGATGTGTTCGAGGGTCGCGTAGTTGATGTGCGAGGTTTCCGGCGAGGCGCCCTGGATCACCACGTTCAGGCCTTCCTCCTCCGGCCCCGAGTATTTCTGTTCGAGCGCCTGCTTGCGGTAGTGGTCGATGGCCAGGTTGCGGACGATCTGGAACAGGTAGCTGAGCTGTGCCTTGAACGACGAAGTGATCTGCGGCGCCGACTGGAGCCTGAAGAACGCATCCTGGACCACATCTTCGGCTCGCGAGCGGCAACCGGTAATGCGGGCGGCGATCTTCACCAGGATCGTGCGGTTATCGACGAAAGCCTGGAGGAGCGGGGTATCGCATCTGCGGGTAGACAGTTGTTCCGACATGGAAATCACCTTGCTGCGGAGGGGGCTGCAGAGCACTGGCGGTGGGGGAAGACCCACACATGGCGCAACAAATTATGTTGAATGATAATGATTGTCAATTACGAAGAAATAACCAATCTCACCTTTATTCGTGAATGATCCGCATGCTGGCAAATAGCCGCTGCGAATGATGGAGGGGAGAAATTCTTCGGCGTTTCAGAAGGATGGCCGCGCCAATGTTGCAGTCATGCGTCGCAGACGAAATTTTTTTAATAATCTTTAGGAATCAGCTGGTTAGAAATCGGTATTGACCGCCTCGCCGCTCCTGCCGGCGTTCCGCGCAAGAACTGCGCGAAGGCGCTGCGACAACCGTCCCCGGCCGCTCCATGGCGTACATCGCTATCGCCGATGCGGCGATAGCGCCGGGCACAACCCATCAGAATGGATAGGGGTTGGCGTCCTTTCGCGCAATGCTCCGCGGTTGCCCGGAGATTGCGGTTACATGCGCTAATTATTTGCCGTTGTTATCCGTTCCCCTCTGTGACAGCGCGGGCAGGTGCCCGGCGCCCCGGCGTGCGCAGCAGGAGACGGAAATGCCGATCGATCATGGGAAAGCGCTCTGCCCCGGACGAGGGCCACGACAGCGGCGCAAGGAGGTCGGCAGGTGAGCCCGGCCGTTTCCCTGCAATTGTTCTGCCTGCCTTACTCGGGGGCCAGCGCCACGCTGTTCCGCCGCTGGCAGCCCAGCCTGCCGGGCTGGATCCGCTTGCTGCCCCTGGAATTGCCGGGGCGCGGCCTTCGCTTCGGCGAGGCCCTGCATACCGATGCCGCCAGCCTGGTCGCGCAATTGGCCAGCGAGCTGCAAGGCACCCTCGACAGCGCTTCTCCCTACGCCTTCTTCGGCCACAGCCTGGGTGGGCTGCTGGCCTTCGAACTGGCCCATGCCATGCGCCGGCGCGGCCTCGACGGGCCGCTGGCGCTATTCCTCTCCGGCGTATCCCCGCCCGCCGAAAACGATGTCAGCGGCTACCGGCGCGCCAAGGCCGACGCCGAACTGGTTGCCGCGTTGCGCGACTACCGGGGTACTCCGGAGGCCGTCCTCAACGATCCGTCGCTGATGCAGATGCTGTTGCCAGTGGTGCGAGCGGACTTTCTCGTCACCGGCAGCTACCGCTACCAGGCGCATGGGCCGCTGGACGCGGCGCTGCACCTGTTCGGCGGACGCGAGGACAGCCTGCGCAGCGCCGAGTTGCTCGGCTGGCTGCATGAGGCCGGGGGCGACTTCACCCTCGACCTGCTCGACGGGCAGCACTTTTTCATCCGCGAACAGCAGGGGCAGTTGCTGCGCCTGCTGCGTCGCTACGCCGGCCAGCACCTGCTGCGCTGGCACAAGGACAAGGTCCGGGGAAGCATGCGCGCCGCCAGTTGAGGAGCGGCCGCGACGACTGTTTCCGGGACTCACTAGAACTCGATTGCAAGCCGAATTCAGGCAGGAAAACACATGATGGACGCCTTCGAACTCCCCACCACCCTGGTCCAGGCCCTGCGTCGCCGCGCCGTCCAGGAGCCCGAGCGCCTGGCGCTGCGCTTCCTCGCCGAGGACGATGGCGAAGGCGTGGTCCTCAGCTATCGCGATCTCGACCTGCGCGCGCGGAGCATCGCCGCGGCCCTGCAGGCCCATGCGCAGCTGGGCGATCGCGCGGTGCTGCTGTTTCCCAGCGGCCCCGACTACGTCGCGGCGTTCTTCGGTTGCCTGTATGCCGGGGTCATCGCGGTGCCGGCCTATCCGCCGGAATCGGCGCGCCGCCATCACCAGGAACGCCTGTTGTCGATCATCGCCGACGCCGAGCCGCGCCTGGTCCTGACCACCGCTGACTTGCGCGAGCCATTGCTGCAGATGAACGCGCAACTGTCCGCCGCCAACGCCCCGCAACTGCTCTGCGTCGACCAGTTGGACCCGGCCGTTGCCGAGGCCTGGGACGAGCCGCAAGTGCGTCCCGAGCACATCGCCTTCCTCCAGTACACCTCCGGTTCAACCGCATTGCCCAAGGGCGTGCAGGTCAGCCATGGCAACCTGGTCGCCAACGAGGTGCTGATCCGCCGAGGCTTCGGCATCGGTGCCGACGACGTGATCGTCAGCTGGCTGCCGCTGTACCACGACATGGGTCTTATCGGCGGCCTGCTGCAACCGATCTTCAGCGGCGTACCCTGCGTGCTGATGTCGCCGCGCTACTTCCTCGAACGTCCGGTGCGCTGGCTGGAAGCCATCAGCCAGTACGGCGGCACCGTCAGCGGCGGTCCCGATTTCGCCTACCGGCTGTGCAGCGAGCGGGTCGCCGGGTCGGCCCTGCAGCGTCTCGACCTGAGCGGCTGGCGGGTAGCCTTCTCCGGTTCCGAGCCGATCCGCCAGGACAGCCTGGAACGCTTCGCCGAGAAATTCGCCGCCAGCCGCTTCGACGCGTCCAGTTTCTTCGCCTGCTACGGCCTCGCCGAGGCGACCCTGTTCGTCACCGGCGGCCAGCGCGGTCAGGGCATTCCCGCCCTGGCGGTGGATGGCGAGGCGCTGGCGCGCAACCGCATCGCCGAAGGCGAAGGCAGCGTGCTGATGTGCTGCGGCCGCAGCCAGCCGGAACACGCCGTGCTGATCGTCGACGCGGCGAGCGGCGAGGTCCTCGGCGACGACAGCGTCGGCGAGATCTGGGCCGCCGGACCGAGCATCGCCCACGGCTACTGGCGCAACCCGGAAGCCTCGGCGAAGACCTTCGTCGAGCGTGACGGGCGCACCTGGCTGCGCACCGGCGACCTCGGTTTCCTCCGCGACGGCGAACTGTTCGTCACCGGGCGCCTGAAGGACATGCTCATCGTCCGCGGCCACAACCTCTATCCGCAGGACATCGAACGCACCGTCGAGAGCGAGGTGCCGTCGGCGCGCAAGGGCAGGGTCGCGGCCTTCGCGGTCACGGTCGATGGCGAGGAAGGCATCGGCATTGCCGCCGAGATCGGTCGCGGCGTCCAGAAATCGGTGCCGGCCCAGGAGCTGATCGACTCGATCCGCCAGGCGGTGGCCGAGGCCTACCAGGAAGCGCCGAAGGTGGTGGCGTTGCTCAATCCCGGCGCCTTGCCGAAGACATCCAGCGGCAAGCTGCAACGTTCCGCCTGCCGCCTGCGCCTGGAGGACGGCAGCCTGGACAGCTATGCGCTGTTTCCCGGCCGCGAGGCCGTGCAGGAAGCGCAGCCGCCGGCAGGCGACGACGAACTGCTGGCACGCATCGGCGAGATCTGGAAGTCCCGGTTGGGCGTGGCGCAGGTAGCGCCGCGCGATCACTTCTTCCTGCTCGGCGGCAATTCCATCGACGCCGCCCAGGTGGTCGCCCAGGTGCGCGACAGTTTCGGCGTCGCCCTCGACCTGCGCCAACTGTTCGAGGCGCCGACCCTGCAGGCCTTCAGTGCCACGGTGGCCCGCCAACTGGCCGCCGGCCTGCCGGCCGAGGCACCGATGGCGCACCTGCCGCGCGGTGTCGACCTGCCGCAGTCGGCGGCGCAGCAGCGTCTCTGGCTGACCTGGCAGATCGATCCGCAGAGCGCCGCCTACAACATCCCCGGCGGCTTGCGCCTGCGCGGCGAGTTGGACGAAGCGGCGCTGCGCGCCAGCTTCCAGCGCCTGGTCGAACGCCACGAAGCGCTGCGCACGCGTTTCCTCGAGCGCGACGGCGCGGCCTTGCAGCGTATCGACGAGCGGGGCGAGTTCGCCTGGCAGTTCGTCGACCTCGCCGCACTGGCCGAGCACGAACGCGCCGCGGCTGCCGCGCAGCGCCGCGAAGCCGAGGCGCAGCAGCCGTTCGACCTGGAAAAGGGGCCGCTGCTGCGGGTCAGCCTGGTGCGCCTGGACGAACAGGAGCACCAGCTCTGGGTCACCTTGCATCACATCGTCGCCGATGGTTGGTCGCTGAACCTGCTGCTCGACGAATTCTCGCGGCTCTACGCCGAAGCCTGCGGCGGCCAGCCGGCCGACCTGGCGCCGCTGGAACTGCACTACGCCGAATTCGCCGCCTGGCAACGGCAGTGGTTGGACGCGGGCGAGGGCGCCCGCCAACTGGCCTACTGGCGGGAACGCCTGGGCGACGCGGCGCCGGTGCTGGAACTGGCCACCGACCATCCGCGCACGGCGCGCCAGGCGTCGCCGGCCGCGCGCTACAGCCTGCGGGTCGACGAAGCCCTGGCGCGGGCTATCCGCGAGGCCGCGCTGGACCATGAGGCGAGTGTCTTCATGTGGCTGCTGGCGGCGTTCCAGGCGCTGCTGCATCGCCACAGCGGGCAGGGCGAGATCCGCATCGGCGTGCCCAGCGCCAACCGCCAGCGCCTGGAGACCCAGGGGCTGGTCGGCTTCTTCATCAACACCCTGGTCCTGCACGGCACGCCCCGGGCGCGCCAGCCGTTCGCCGCGTTGCTCGGCGAGGCTCGCGAGGCGACCCTCGGCGCCCAGGCCAACCAGGACCTGCCGTTCGACCAGGTGCTCGCGGCCTGCGGCCAGGGCGGCCAGTTGTTCCAGGTGCTGTTCAACCACCAGCAGCGCGACCTGTCGGCGTTGCGCCGGCTGCCCGGCCTGCTCGCCGACGAGTTGCCCTGGCACAGCCGCGAAGCCAAGTTCGACCTGCAACTGCAGAGCGAGGAGGACGCTCGCGGTCGCCTGACCCTGAATTTCGACTACGCCGCGGACCTGTTCGACGAGGCCAGCATCCGGCGTTTCGCCGCGCAATACCTGGAGCTGCTGCGCCAGGTCGCGGAAGACCCGCAGCGCTGCCTCGGCGATATCGTCCTGGTCGACGCCGAGCAGGCGGCGCGCCTCGCCGAATGGGGCAGCGCGCCCTGCGATCCGGCGCGCGCCTGGCTGCCGGAGTTGCTGGAGCGGCAACTGGCGCAGTCCGCCGAACGCATTGCGCTGGAGTGGGACGGCGGCAGCCTCGGCTACGCCGAGCTGCACGCCCGGGCCAACCGCCTGGCCCACTACCTGCGCGACAAGGGCGTCGGCCCGGACGTGCGGGTGGCGATCTGCGCCGAGCGTTCGCCGCAACTGCTGGTCGGTCTGCTGGCGATCGTCAAGGCGGGCGGCGCCTACGTGCCGCTGGACCCGGACTACCCCAGCGAACGCCTGGCCTACATGCTCGCCGACAGCGGCGTCGAGCTGCTACTGACCCAGGCCCATCTGTTCGAGCGCCTGCCTGGCGCGGAGGGCGTCACGCCGATCTGCCTGGACAGCCTCAAGCTCGACAACTGGCCGAGCCAGGCACCGGGCCTGCACCTGCACGGCGACAATCTCGCCTACGTCATCTACACCTCCGGCTCCACCGGCCAGCCGAAGGGCGTGGGCAACACCCACGCGGCGCTGGCCGAGCGCCTGCAATGGATGCAGGCGACCTACGCCCTCGACGGCAACGACGTGCTGATGCAGAAGGCGCCGGTGAGCTTCGACGTCTCGGTGTGGGAGTGCTTCTGGCCACTGGTCACCGGTTGCCGGCTGGTGCTCGCCGCCCCCGGCGAGCACCGCGATCCGGCGCGCCTGGTGGAACTGGTGCGGCAGTTCGGGGTGACCACGCTGCACTTCGTGCCGCCGCTGCTGCAACTGTTCATCGACGAACCCGGCGTCGCCGCCTGCGGCAGCCTGCGCCGCCTGTTCTCCGGCGGCGAGGCGCTTCCGGCGGAGCTGCGCAACCGCGTGTTGCAACGCCTGCCGGCGGTGGCCCTGCATAATCGCTACGGGCCGACCGAGACCGCCATCAACGTCACCCACTGGCAGTGCCGTGCGGAAGACGGCGAGCGTTCGCCGATCGGCCGGCCGCTGGGCAACGTGGTCTGCCGCGTGCTGGACGCCGAGTTCAACCTGCTGCCGGCCGGCGTCGCCGGCGAGCTGTGCATCGGCGGCCTGGGCCTGGCCCGTGGCTACCTGGGGCGCCCGGCGCTGAGCGCCGAGCGCTTCGTCGCCGATCCGTTCTCGGCCGATGGCGCGCGCCTGTACCGCACCGGCGACCGCGCGCGCTGGAACGCCGACGGCGTGCTGGAATACCTCGGCCGCCTCGACCAGCAGGTCAAGCTGCGTGGCTTCCGCATCGAGCCGGAGGAGATCCAGGCACGCCTGCTGGCGCAGCCGGGGGTGGCCCAGGCGGTGGTGGTGATCCGCGAAGGCGTGGCCGGCAGCCAGTTGGTCGGCTACTACACCGGCGCTGCCGGCGCCGAGGCGGAAGCCGAACAGAACCAGCGCCTGCGCGCCGCGCTACAGGCCGAACTGCCGGAATACATGGTCCCGGCGCAGTTGATGCGCCTGGCGCAGATGCCCCTCGGCCCGAGCGGCAAGCTGGATACGCGGGCGCTGCCGGAGCCGGTCTGGCAGCAGCGCGAGCACGTCGAGCCGCGGACCGAGCTGCAACGGCGTATCGCCGCGATCTGGAGCGAAGTGCTCGGCCTGCCGCGGGTCGGCCTGCGCGACGATTTCTTCGAACTCGGCGGGCATTCCCTGCTGGCCACCCGCATCGTCTCGCGCACCCGCCAGGCCTGCGACGTCGAACTGCCGTTGCGCGCGCTGTTCGAGGCCAGCGAACTGGAGGGCTTCTGCGAACAGGTCCGCGCAGCCCAGGCTGCCGGACGTACCGACAGCCACGGCGCGATCCGCCGCATCGACCGCGAGCAGCCGGTGCCGCTGTCCTACTCGCAGCAGCGCATGTGGTTCCTCTGGCAACTGGAGCCGGACAGCCCGGCCTACAACGTCGGCGGCCTGGCGCGCCTGAGCGGGCCGCTGGACGTGGCGCGCTTCGAGGCCGCGCTACAGGCCCTGGTGCAGCGCCACGAGACCCTGCGCACCACGTTCCCCAGCGTCGACGGCGTGCCGGTACAGCGCGTGCACGGCGATGGCGGCCTGCACATGGACTGGCAGGACTTCTCCGTGCTCGACCGCGACAGCCGCCAGCAGCACCTCCAGACCCTCGCCGACAGCGAGGCGCACCGGCCCTTCGACCTTGAGAGCGGGCCGTTGCTGCGGGTCTGCATGGTGAAGATGGCCGAGCGCGAGCACTACCTGGTGGTGACCCTGCACCACATCGTCACCGAAGGTTGGGCGATGGACATCTTCGCCCGCGAACTGGGCGCGCTCTACGAGGCCTTCCTCGACGACCGCGAATCGCCGCTGGAGCCGTTGCCGGTCCAGTACCTGGACTACAGCGTGTGGCAGCGCGAGTGGCTGGAGAGCGGCGAGCGCCAGCGCCAGCTCGACTACTGGAAGGCCCAGTTGGGCAACGAGCATCCGCTGCTCGAACTGCCGGGCGACCGGCCACGCCCGCCGGTGCAGAGCCACCAGGGCGACCTCTACCGCTTCGACCTGAGCCCCGAGCTGGCCGAGCGCGTGCGCCGCTTCAACGCCGCCCGCGGACTGACCATGTTCATGACCATGACCGCCACCCTTGCGGCCTTGCTCTACCGCTACAGCGGTCAGCAGGACCTGCGCATCGGCGCGCCGGTGGCGAACCGCATCCGCCCGGAGAGCGAAGGGCTGATCGGCGCCTTCCTCAATACCCAGGTGCTGCGCTGCCGGCTCGACGGACAGATGAGCGTCGGCGAGCTGCTTGAGCAGGTGCGGCAGACCGTGATCGATGGCCAGTCGCACCAGGACCTGCCGTTCGACCACCTGGTGGAGGCCCTGCAACCACCGCGCAGCGCCGCCTACAACCCGCTGTTCCAGGTGATGTGCAACGTCCAGCGCTGGGAGTTCCAGCAGACCCGGCAACTGGCCGGGATGACCATCGAGTACATCGCCAACGATGCGCGGGCGACCAAGTTCGACCTCAACCTGGAGGTCACCGACCTCGACCAGCGCCTCGGCTGCTGCCTGACCTACAGCCGCGACCTGTTCGACGAACCGCGCATCGCACGGATGGCCGGACACTGGCAGAACCTGCTGGAGGCGCTGCTGGGCGACCCGCAGCGGCGTATTGCCGAATTGCCGCTGTTCGCCACCGAGGAGCGGAAGCAACTGCTGCTCGCCGGCACGGCTGGCGAGGCAGGGCTCCAGGGCACCCTCCATGGCCTGTTCGCCGCCCGCGTGGCGGCCAGCCCCCAGGCCCCGGCGCTGACCTTCGCCGGACAGACCCTGAGCTATGCCGAACTCGATGCCCGCTCCAACCGCCTGGCGCGCGTCCTGCGCAGTCACGGCGTCGGCCCGGAAGTGCGGGTCGGCCTGGCCCTGGAGCGTTCTCTGGAGATGGTCGTCGGCCTGCTGGCGATCCTCAAGGCCGGCGGCGCCTACGTGCCGCTGGACCCGGAGTATCCGCTGGAGCGCCTGCAATACATGATCGAGGACAGCGGCGTACGCCTGCTGCTCAGCCACGCGGCGCTGTTCGAGGCCCTCGGCGAGCTGCCGGCAGGCGTGGCGCGCTGGTGCCTCGAGGAGGACGGCCCGGCGCTGGACGCCGAGGACCCCGCGCCGCTGGCAGCGCTGAGCGGTCCGCAGCACCAGGCCTACCTGATCTATACCTCCGGTTCCACCGGCAAGCCGAAGGGCGTGGCGGTCTCCCACGGCGAGATCGCCATGCACTGCGCCGCGGTGATCGAGCGCTTCGGCATGCGCGCCGATGATTGCGAACTGCACTTCTATTCGATCAACTTCGACGCCGCCAGCGAGCGCCTGCTGGCCCCGTTGCTGTGCGGCGCCCGCGTGGTGCTGCGGGCCCAGGGCCAGTGGGGCGCGGAGGAAATCTGCGAGCTGATCCGCGCGGAGGGCGTGAGCATCCTCGGCTTCACCCCGAGCTACGGCAGCCAGCTCGCCCAGTGGCTGGAGAGCCAGGGCCGGCAGTTGCCGGTGCGCATCTGCATCACCGGCGGCGAAGCGCTGACCGGCGAGCACCTGCAGCGGATTCGCCAGGCCTTCGCCCCGGCGTCGTTCTTCAATGCCTACGGACCGACCGAGACGGTGGTCATGCCGCTGGCCTGCCTGGCTCCCGAACGACTGGAGGAGGGCGCCGCCAGCGTGCCGATCGGCAGCGTGGTCGGTGCGCGGGTCGCCTACATCCTGGATGCCGACCTGGCCCTGGTGCCGCAGGGCGCGACCGGCGAGCTCTACGTCGGCGGCGCCGGCCTGGCGCGCGGCTACCATGAACGTCCGGCGCTCAGCGCCGAGCGCTTCGTGCCCGATCCCTTCGCTGCCGAGGGCGGCCGGCTGTACCGCACCGGCGATCTGGTGCGCCTGTGCGACAACGGCCTGGTGGAATATGTCGGCCGCATCGACCACCAGGTGAAGATCCGTGGCTTCCGCATCGAGCTGGGCGAGATCGAGGCGCGCCTGCTGGAGCATCCGCAGGTTCGCGAAGCGCTGGTCCTGGCGCTCGACAGCCCGAGCGGCAAGCAGTTGGCCGGTTATGTCGCCAGCGCGGTGGCCGAGCAGGACGAGGACGCCCAGGCGGCGCTACGCGAGGCGCTGAAAACGCACCTCAAGCAGCAATTGCCGGACTACATGGTGCCGGCCCACCTGCTGCTGCTCGCCAGCCTGCCGCTGACCGCCAACGGTAAGCTCGACCGTCGCGCGCTGCCGGCGCCCGACCCGGCGCTCAACCGGCAGGCCTACGAGGCCCCGCGCAGCGTGCTGGAACAGCAGCTGGCCGGGGTCTGGCGCGAGGTGCTGAACGTCGAGCGGGTAGGCCTCGGCGACAACTTCTTCGAACTGGGCGGCGATTCGATCCTGTCGATCCAGGTGGTCAGCCGCGCCCGCCAGCTCGGCATCCACTTCAGCCCCCGCGACCTGTTCCAGCACCAGACCGTGCAGAGCCTCGCCGCGGTGGCCCGGCACAGCCAGGCCAGCCAGGCCGAGCAGGGGCCGGTGCAGGGCGACAGCGCGCTGACGCCGATCCAGCACTGGTTCTTCGACCTGCCGCTGGCGCGCCGCGAACACTGGAACCAGTCGCTGCTGTTGCAGCCGCGGCAGGCCATTGACCTCGGCCTGCTGCGCAAGTCCCTGCAACGCCTGGTCGAACAGCATGACGCCCTGCGCCTGGCGTTCCGCCAGGTCGACGGCGAGTGGCTGGCGCAGCATCGTCCGCTGCGCGAACAGGAACTGCTCTGGCACGTCCCGGTGCAATCCTTCGACGAATGCGCCGAGCTGTTCGCCAAGGCCCAGCGCAGCCTCGACCTCGAACAGGGGCCGCTGCTGCGCGCGGTGCTGGTGGACGGCCCGGCCGGCGAGCAACGCCTGCTGCTGGCGATCCACCACCTGGTGGTGGACGGAGTGTCCTGGCGGGTGCTGCTGGAGGACCTGCAACAGGTCTACCGTCAGCTTGCCGAGGGCGCCGAACCGGCGCTGCCGGCCAAGACCAGCGCCTTCCGCGACTGGGCCGGACGCCTGCAGGCCTACGCCGGCAGCGAATCGCTGCGCGAGGAACTGGGCTGGTGGCAAGCCCGGCTGGGTGGGCAGCCGGTCGAATGGCCGTGCGACCGCCCGCAGGGCGACAACCGCGAGGCGCTGGCGGAAAGTGTCAGCCTGCGGCTCGACCCGCAACGCACCCGGCAATTGCTGCAACAGGCGCCGGCGGCCTACCGTACCCAGGTCAACGACCTGCTGCTGACCGCCCTCGCTCGCGTGCTCTGCCGCTGGAGCGGGCAGCCATCGGCGCTGGTGCAGTTGGAAGGGCATGGCCGCGAGGCACTGTTCGACGATATCGACCTGACCCGCAGCGTCGGCTGGTTCACCAGCGCCTACCCGTTGCGCCTGACCCCGGCGCAGAGCCCGGGCGAGTCGATCAAGGCGATCAAGGAACAGCTCCGCGCGGTGCCGCACAAGGGCCTCGGCTACGGCGTGCTGCGCTACCTCGCCGATCCGGCGGTGCGCCAGGCGATGGCCGCGCTGCCGACGGCGCCGATCACCTTCAACTACCTCGGGCAGTTCGACCAGAGCTTCGCCGACGCCCTGTTCCAACCGCTGGACCAGCCCACCGGGCCGATCCACGACGAGCAGGCGCCGTTGCCCAACGAGCTGAGCGTCGATGGCCAGGTCTACGGCGGCGAGCTGGTGCTGCGCTGGACCTACAGCCGCGAGCGCTACGACGCGCGGACGGTGAACGAGCTGGCGCAGGCCTATCTCGCCGAACTGCAGGCGCTGATCGAGCATTGCCTGGAAGACGGCGCCGGCGGCCTGACCCCGTCCGACTTCCCGCTGGCGCAACTGAGCCAGGCGCAACTGGACGCCCTGGCGGTGCCGGCCGGCGAGATCGAGGACGTCTATCCGCTGACCCCGATGCAGGAAGGGCTGCTGTTGCACACCCTGCTGGAACCGGGCACCGGCATCTACTACATGCAGGACCGCTACCGGATCGACAGCCCGCTCGATCCCGAGCGCTTCGCCGCCGCCTGGCAGGCGGTGGTGGCCCGCCACGAGGCGCTGCGCGCGTCGTTCGTCTGGAATGCCGGCGAAACGATGCTGCAGGTGATCCACAAGCCCGGCCGTACCCGCATCGAGTTCCTCGACTGGAGCGAGCTGCCGGAGGACGGTCACGAGGAACGCCTGCAAGCGCTGCACAAGCGCGAGCGCGAGGCCGGCTTCGATCTGCTCGAACAGCCGCCGTTCCACCTGCGCCTGATCCGCCTGGGCGAGGCGCGCTACTGGTTCATGATGAGCAACCACCACATCCTCATCGATGCCTGGTGCCGTGGCCTGCTGATGAACGACTTCTTCGAGATCTACGGCGCCCTCGGCGAAGGCCGCCCGGCGAACCTGCCGACGCCGCCGCGCTACCGCGACTACATCGCCTGGCTGCAACGCCAGGACCTGGAGCAGTCGCGCCGCTGGTGGAGCGAGAGCCTGCGCGGCTTCGAGCGGCCGACCCTGGTGCCCAGCGACCGCCCGTTCCTCCGCGAGCACGCCGGCGAGAGCGGCGGGATGATCGTCGGCGACCGCTACACGCGCCTGGACGCCGCCGACGGCGCGCGCCTGCGCGAACTGGCGCAGCGCTACCAGCTCACCGTCAACACCTTTGCCCAGGCCGCCTGGGCGCTGACCCTGCGCCGCTTCAGCGGCGAGCGCGACGTGCTCTTCGGCGTCACCGTGGCCGGGCGTCCGGTGGGCATGCCGGAAATGCAGCGCACCGTCGGCCTGTTCATCAACAGCATCCCATTGCGCGTGCAGATGCCGGCCGCCGGCCAGCGCTGCACGGTGCGCGAATGGCTGAACCGGCTGTTCGAGCGCAACCTGGAGTTGCGCGAGCACGAGCACCTGCCCCTGGTGGCCATCCAGGAAAGCAGCGAGCTGCCCAAGGGCCAGCCGCTGTTCGACAGCCTGTTCGTGTTCGAGAACGCCCCGGTGGAAGTCTCGGTGCTGGACCGCGCGCAGAGCCTGAACGCCAGTTCCGACTCCGGGCGTACCCACACCAACTTCCCGTTGACCGTGGTCTGCTATCCGGGCGATGACCTCGGCCTGCACCTGTCCTACGACCAGCGCTACTTCGAGGCGCCGACCGTCGAGCGCCTGCTCGGCGAGTTCAAGCGCCTGCTGCTGGCCCTGGCCGACGGTTTCCATGGCGAACTGGAGGCCTTGCCGCTGCTCGGCGAGGACGAGCGCGACTTCCTCCTCGACGGCTGCAACCGCAGCGCCCGCGACTATCCGCTGGAGCAAGGCTACGTGCGGCTGTTCGAGGCGCAGGTGGCGGCCCATCCGCAGCGCATCGCCGCCAGTTGCCTGGAGCAGCGCTGGAGCTACGCCGAGCTGAACCGCCGGGCCAACCGCCTCGGCCACGTCCTGCGCGCCGCCGGCGTCGGCATCGACCAGCCGGTGGCACTGCTGGCCGAGCGCGGCCTCGACCTGCTCGGCATGATCGTCGGCAGCTTCAAGGCCGGTGCCGGCTACCTGCCGCTCGACCCCGGCCATCCGACCCAGCGCCTGACCCGGATCGTCGAGCTGAGCCGCACGCCGGTGCTGGTCTGCACCCAGGCCTGCCGCGAGCAGGCGCTGGCGCTGTTCGACGAACTCGGCTGCGTCGACCGGCCGCGCCTGCTGGTGTGGGACGAGATCCAGCAGGGCGAGGGCGCCGAGCACGATCCGCAGGTCTACAGCGGGCCGCAGAACCT
>NZ_KV811332.1:0-14202 GCF_001813025.1 Pseudomonas sp. HMSC066A08 | reverse complement strand
GCCTACGTGATCTACACCTCCGGCTCCACCGGACTGCCGAAGGGCGTGATGGTGGAGCAGGCGGGCATGCTCAACAACCAGTTGAGCAAGGTCCCGTACCTGGAACTGGACGAGAACGACGTGATCGCCCAGACCGCCTCGCAGAGCTTCGACATCTCGGTCTGGCAGTTCCTCGCCGCGCCGTTGTTCGGCGCCCGCGTGGCGATCGTGCCGAACGCCATCGCCCACGATCCGCAGGGCCTGCTGGCGCACGTCGGCGAACAGGGCATCACGGTGCTGGAAAGCGTGCCGTCGCTGATCCAGGGCATGCTCGCCGAAGAGCGCCAGGCCCTCGACGGCCTGCGCTGGATGTTGCCCACCGGCGAGGCGATGCCGCCGGAACTGGCACGCCAGTGGCTCAAGCGCTACCCGCGGATCGGCCTGGTGAATGCCTACGGGCCGGCGGAGTGCTCCGACGACGTGGCGTTCTTCCGCGTCGACCTGGTCTCCACCGAGAGCACCTACCTGCCGATCGGCAGCCCCACCGACAACAACCGCCTGTACCTGCTCGGCGCCGGCGCCGACGACGCCTTCGAACTGGTGCCGCTGGGCGCGGTGGGCGAGCTGTGCGTGGCCGGCACCGGCGTCGGTCGTGGCTACGTCGGCGATCCGCTGCGCACCGCCCAGGCCTTCGTCCCGCATCCGTTCGGCGCGCCGGGCGAGCGTCTGTACCGTACCGGCGACCTGGCGCGGCGGCGCGCCGACGGAGTGCTGGAGTATGTCGGGCGGATCGACCACCAGGTGAAGATCCGCGGCTTCCGCATCGAGCTGGGCGAGATCGAGGCGCGCCTGCACGAACGCGCCGACGTCCGCGAGGCGGCGGTGGCGGTGCAGGAAGGGGCGAACGGCAAGTACCTGGTGGGCTACCTGGTTCCCGGCGAGACACCGCGTTCCAGCGCCGATTCGCCGGCCGGACTGATGGTGGAGCAGGGCGCCTGGTTCGAGCGGATCAAGCAGCAACTGCGCGCCGACCTGCCGGACTACATGGTGCCGCTGCACTGGCTGGTGCTGGACCGGATGCCGCTCAACGCCAACGGCAAGCTCGATCGCAAGGCGCTGCCGGCGCTGGACATCGGCCAGATGCAGAACCAGGCCTACCAGGCCCCGCGCAACGAACTGGAGGAAACCCTGGCGCGGATCTGGGCCGAGGTGCTGAAGGTCGAGCGGGTCGGGGTGTTCGACAACTTCTTCGAACTCGGCGGGCATTCGCTGCTGGCCACCCAGATCGCCTCGCGGGTGCAGAAGGCCCTGCAACGCAACGTGCCGCTACGGGCGATGTTCGAATGCACCACGGTGGAAGAGCTGGCCAGCTACATCGAGTCCCTGGCCCCGAGCGAGATCAGCGAGCAGAAGGCCGAGCGCCTGAACGACCTGATGTCGAAGCTGGAAATGCTCTGATCGGATCCGGCCGCCGAGCCCTTCGCGGGGGGCGATGAAAATGGCCGGAAGGGAATGTTCCATACTCCCTTCCGGCCATTCTTCATATACGTGCATATATATAAACGCCGATATACGGGGCGGCTTGATTCATTACAACGCGATATTCCCGACTTTCGCCGAAGCCGCGTTGTAACGCTGGTGCTGTTTACGCTTGACCGAAGAACTGCGCTTGAAACGCCGGGTCGCCGTAAAGATGTTCTTCAAGGTGATCGGGAATACCGTGATCAATCCGTTGCCCTTGTGATATTCCGGGTTCCGATCGAGGAAGAAACGCACATTCGGATTGCTGTGCGTAGCCCAGCGTGCCCGTTCGTGATCGGCCTCGGTGGTGGTCCAGCCGGTGTCGACCACCAGCGGATCGTTGCTGCTGCGCTTGAAGCTGAACTGGGCGATCAGGTGTTCGAGGAACTTCACGTGGTGGCTTTCCAGGTCGCAGTGGCAGGGCCAGACGTCATCCACGTACTTGGTCACCAGGGCGTAGCTGGAGGGATGGATCAGGGTGTCGAGGAACAGCAGGCGCTTGCCGGGGTTGAGCAACTTGTAGCGCAGCACCTGGCGGGTAAGGAAGGGAATGCTCTGGTTGCTCCCGCGGTACTCCGGGAGGATCCCCGACTCGGCGCGGATCACGCAGGCCTTGCTGTACTGGAAGACTTCCGAGTCGTGGAAATGCACGGCGCAGTAGCCGACGATCTCGTGCTGGCGATTGCGGTAGATGGCGATGCGGGTGAGACGGGCGGTGGAGTGGATGACCTCGCGAGCGAAGGATTCATACTGGACGCCATGAAAGATCCTGGCGTGAATCGCGTAGAGTTCGCTTGCGAGGTTTTCCCTCTGTGTTTCGTCGAGTTTTCCCGGGTTGACGACTTCCCGGTAGATCCTGGCAGTCATAATCTTCTCCGAAGGAATCATCCAATATTAATTTTCGAATTTTTTTCATGCCGATGACTTCTTGTTGTTGTGAGTGGAGGTGAGGCTAGGGAAAGTCTATTTCCATATTGTTAACTGGCGCCGCCATACGCCTTAAGCTGCCAGATCTGACAGGGTATTAACTTATATTCGGAACTCGCTTCGGCCCGCGGTGGTCGCTGGCCCGCCGGCCTTTATTGTTTCGCTGCTCTTCCGGGGATTGGCACATGACGCAGAACATCCACGGTCGCGACGACTTCTTCGCCGCCTGCCGGTCAACCTGCACGCCGTACCGCTGCCCGGCGTCTCCATCGAGCAACCTGCCTACATGGCGCCCCGCCAGCCCGGCTGGCGGTTGGACAGGGAGGGTCGGCGCACCTGCCGGACCGCTACTCGATCGAAGGGCCGCGTACCACCGACTGACTGGCCAGCGGCGTGGCAAAGCGCCACCGCGCGCTGGTCAGCCTGCTCAACCTGTTGATCGGGTTCGGGCTTTCGTCTCGTACGGGTGGAGGAGTGGAGCCCCGGCGACGAGCAAGTGGCCGCTCGCCTAGAGCGGCCGCAACTTGCGCAACCAGCGTCGCCAACCCAGTTGCACCATGGGTTCGCCCTGGCGTTCGAGGAGGTCGGGCATCTCGCTGAAATTCACCCAGAGCTTGCCCTGCCAATCGAGCATGTGCACCACCTGGCGCTCCCAGCGCAACTTGACGTAGCGCGGCATGCCGCTGTCGTCGGTGGCACTGCGCAACTCCGGCACCACCTCGCCGCTGAGCCAGCGGCGCAATTCGCCGCCATCGCCGCGCTGCTGGTAGATCAGCGCGGCGTACGCGCCGGACTCGCTGATCAGCCACTGCGCCTGGTCTTCGCCACGTTCGGAACGCAACGATTCGCGGCGCGCCTGGTCGTCGTCCAGGCGGGCGAGCATCTGTTCGGGCTGGTTGTGTTCGATGAGCCGGGCGAAGTCGTCGAGGACGAACCAGGCCTGGTCGTCGATCAGCAGCGCGCGCAGCAATCGCTGCTGTCGGAAGAAGTAGTGCGGGGCAAGCTGGGTATGGCCGTGCATGGGAGAAATCCTTCTCTGAGCTGTCCGCTGCCTGGCTTCTGCCGGCGCGGCAGGGAGACAGGCCGCTCGTGGGTGTTGGGCCAGCAGGCTGTGGCCTGCCGGGAACCGAAGTCGCCGGCGAAAAAAGCCTACTGACAGCGCCTGTAGGACGGCAATGGCTAAGCCTTGTACGAAGTCTCCGATGGCACAAGCCCGCTGAACAGCTAGGCCGTTCTGAACATTACGCCGGCATGGAGAAAACAGGGGATGGACGCTATGCTTGGGAACCCTTTTTTTGGTGGGTTTTTAAAGCCCTTTTAGATCAAAGGGTTAGAGGTCGCTGCAAAAAGAGGGTTTTTCCGGGCTTTGCCGCTGGAGCCCTTGGAGCTTGGAAGGTTGATGGGTTTTTGGTCTAGTTCACTGCCGTATAGGCAGCTAAGAAAGACATCGCCCTGAACATCATCCGCGATACGGTGTTCACTGCCGTATAGGCAGCTAAGAAATTGTAGAGCGTCGACGCGCCTTTGAGCATGTAGTTCACTGCCGTATAGGCAGCTAAGAAAAGAGCGCCGAAGGGTTCGTAGCGGATCGCGTGGTTCACTGCCGTATAGGCAGCTAAGAAAAGCGGAGTCCCCGCCGGAACTGCCGACACGTTGTTCACTGCCGTATAGGCAGCTAAGAAAAGCCACAACGGCGAGGCGCCAAGAAGGATAGAGTTCACTGCCGTATAGGCAGCTAAGAAATGAATGGGTACACGATCAAGCTCAACACAGACGTTCACTGCCGTATAGGCAGCTAAGAAAGTAACTGTGGCGCTGGTAGAGCGGATCTGGTCGTTCACTGCCGTATAGGCAGCTAAGAAACGGAACATTCCCGCTGGCTGATGAATATCCCAGTTCACTGCCGTATAGGCAGCTAAGAAATGTTCGGTGGATCTGCACCGGCAGAGCCCGCGGTTCACTGCCGTATAGGCAGCTAAGAAATTTTAGTGAGGCACTGTGTTGCAGCGCCTGGAGTTCACTGCCGTATAGGCAGCTAAGAAATTACCTTTAAAAGGCCTTTTAGGTTCACTGCCGTATAGGCAGCAAAAAAATGTCCCGAAGTTCATAAGCGGGCTTCGGGCGATTTCACTGCCACATAGGTCGTCAAGAAACGGCCAGCAGCCCTGAAGTATCGATTGATGCGGTTCGCTCTCGGCCGGGGCCACCAGTCGAAACGAAGTCCCTTTCCATGGGACTTCGTTGCGGACATGCCGATAAGGCGCTGACGGGGTTCTTCAGAACCAGGGAACGAAACCTCCTTTGCTCAACCCGTAACAGGTGAACCCTCCTTCCTCTGCCGTCGCCTGCAACGGCCCGTGGCGGATGAAGAGACGGAAGTGCTGTCCGGTGCTCTGGCTGCGTAGCGTGACGAAGGGCAGGTCCAAGGCTCTCGCGACCGTATCGGGAATGCGTTTCCGAGCCTCCTCCTCACTCAGGTCGTGCCGGCGCATGAGCCGCCGCCGCAGGCGTTCCGGATTGCTTTTCGCCTGAACCCGACTGACCTGACGGTACGGTGTGGGGTGAGGCACGACTGCCGGTTCTCCGAATTGCAGATGGTCCCGCAACCCTTCCAGCCAGGGCCGGGCGAGCAGGGCACGAAGGTCTTCCGCCGAGGCATGAATGCGCAGGCGCTCGCCCAGCCGGGAGCGGCTTTCGTCGAGGTCGGGGAAGCTCACGCCGATCCTGTCCCCGCCCTGTGCCACCAGGGCCTGGTGGAGCTTGCCGAAGAGCACGCTCATGAGTTGCGTCGGGGGAAATTCGGGGTCCGGCCGCAGGCGGATGTCGAGGTAATGGTCCATGGCTTACTTCTCTTCGGCTTCACCGAACACGCCGCCACGGATCAGGTTGGCGATCACATAGTGCTGTTGCTCCACGGCGGGTGCTTCGTCGCGCAGTACCCAGTTGTCGAGCAGCGTATAGAAGTCCAGCTTCTGCTTGGGCTGGCGATAGGCCTTGCCCTGGGACGTGACGGAACCGTAGGGCTCCACGGCGATGGGGCCGAGGCCGTCCTCGTCGGGATACCAGGTATCGATGGTGCGCAGGGCATTGCCGATCTTCTGCGAGTGGATGGCCGCGGCATCGCGCACGCTGTACAGGGTCTTGCTCTTCTGGCCCTTCTTGTCGCCCTTGTCGAGGATCAGTTCCTGAGAGGGGAAGACTTCCTGCCCATCGCCGATACGGGCGAAG
Organism: Pseudomonas sp. HMSC066A08; assembly: GCF_001813025.1. Lineage (NCBI taxonomy): Bacteria > Pseudomonadati > Pseudomonadota > Gammaproteobacteria > Pseudomonadales > Pseudomonadaceae > Pseudomonas > Pseudomonas sp. HMSC066A08. The sequence goes on along the minus strand of NZ_KV811332.1, from coordinate 8,547 downwards.
GCGAGCACTTCGAGCAGGACGTGCCCGCTGCCCGACAGGCCGCTAGCGATCAGTTCGGCGAGCGCGTCCAGCTCAGCGTCGGCCTTGAAGTCACGCAGTCCGATGGCCAGGGCGTCGAAGCGCCAGGAGCGAGCCACCTCGCCCTGGCGGATATGGTTGACGCGGACTTCCACCGCCTCCGCGCCCACCCGATTGCGCCACAGGAAACGACCGTTAGCCAGGTTGTGCGCGTAGCGACGGGCCAGTTCGGCGAAGCCGTGTTCGCTCACGTATCCGGCGACCGTCTGCAGCAGCTTGTCACGGTAGGCCGCGTCGTTGCAGGCCGACGGCGTGCCGGCGCCGCCGAGCACACGGAGGGTGAAGCGGACCTTGAGGGTGTCGGCGTCGCTCGGCAGGTTGGCCACGTCCACCGTCTGCAGGTTGGGCGACTGGATCGAGGCGTCCAGCTTGGCCGGGTCGCGGTCCTTGGTCTTGAGGCGGTTGGAGATTGTGCCGCGTACGGATTTCGCTATGACGCTCACGGCTGGCCATTCCCGCGAGGCGTCGCGTTGCGCCCAGGCGCCAGCGCTCATAAGGGCGTCGGAAGGATCGAGCTTACGTTCGAAGGCGAGGACGGGCGCGGTCTTCAGTTCTTGCTTGGACATGTTGATTTCCTTATTCGTTGATGTGCTTGGCGAAACGCGGCGTGCTCCAACGGTAAAGCCCTTTGTCGGGCTCGGCCTGGTGATACCAGAGGAGGTCTTGCAACGCTGGGGTTCGATGGGGGCTGAGCCATTCGCCCAGACCGAAGAGGGTTTCGACGAAGCGGAACGGCGTTTCCCGGTCGCGGGCGTTCCTGACCTCGCCTGGCTCGTATAGCGGGGAAAGAGCGTTATAGCCGGCTGGGATCGGCACCAGCCAGCCCGGCTCGTCGCGTATTTTCCAGGCCGCTGTGGCCATGGCGGCTTCTCCTGAATTCACGGATGCTTGCTCCGAGCCCTCGGCCGTTGCTTCCGGACCCGTGGATGTTCCCTCCGCAGTGGTGGGCGCGCCTGGCTCGAAGTTACGCCGGGACAGATCGAGCAGCGCGTCCAGCGTGGTGGCTTCAGGGGTAGTGGTGCGCAGGCTTTCCAGATGCCGCTGCAGCACCGCCTCGCGACTCACCAGGGCGAAGCCGGGCAGCAGACGGCGGGTCAAGCGGCGCTGGTTCTTGCGACGCTGCTCGTCGCTGCCTCCTAGCATCAGCAGTTCGGCGCTCGGGGCAGGGAAGCGCTCGTCGCACCGGGGCAGGATGCTGCCACCGGCGAGGCGCATGGCGTTGGCCTGCTCCTGGACCTGCCTGGCGATTTCCTGCGCGGGGTGATCGTCCAGACCATCGCCGCGGACGCCCAGCAGCAGGCTGACCTCCAGGTGAGCGCGGCCTTCCTCGACGATGGCGGCCGTGGAACCGTCGCGATTCAGCGGGTTGCGGGTCAGGTTGAAGACTAGGGTGCGCTTGCCGGCCGGTTGCGAGACCTGCGCCTCGAAACGGTGGCAGACGATGCCGACGCCATCCAGTTCGATATCCAGGGTTGCACCGATCCGGCGCTGCAAGGCATGGGCGAAACCGGTGAAGGCGCCGGGCGAGGGGAAGCCCCAGGTCAACGGGCTGGAAATGGCGTTGGCGTTCTGGATGGACAGGCGCGGCAGCAGGAGCAGCGCCTCGGGATCAGTCACGCTCATCTTCGAGTATCTCCTTGAACATTTTCAGTTCCTTGCCCAGGTCCATTCGCCACTGCCTGGCTTCGGCCTCGCCCATGACCAGCCCCTTGTTCGTGAGCGCCCGGTTCAGCCAGTTGGCGAAGCGCTCGCCGACCTCCATTGGCCAGTCGCCCCAGAGGCGCCGGCGCATGAAGGCTTCGTCGGCATGCACGCGCAGTGGGTCGAGCCAGAGCTGCTCGGCTTCATGCAGCCGACAGTCGGGCGAGGCACTCCAGCCGGGTTCCAGTTCGCGCAGGCGGGCGGCGTATTGCAGGGCTTCGTCGCAGATCTGGCCGACCAGTTGGGCGCGATGTTGGCGGATAGCGAGATTGTTATGCTTGGTCGTGGCGAGAAAACGTCGCAAGGTCCGGGTCAGCCTGGCAACTTCGGGGCTCCGTCCGAGGTCATGTTCGAACACCGAAACCTGCTGCAACGGCGCGCGCAGCTCCTGAGGCTTCCAGTGCGGAGGAAGCGAGGCCAGCAGCCAGTTCTCGCCATAGCGTTCGCTATTCAACTGGCTGATGTTCTGCGGTTTGGTGCCGCCGAACTTCTGGATTGCAAGATTGCGGTACTCGCTGAAGCCGTGGGGCCAGGGCTTCTTCTGCTTGCGTGCCTCACGTGCTGCCCTGGCCGCTTCGCGGAGCAGACCGTGGACGTGATGCACCAGGCTGGTGGGAAACAGCGGCGCCAGCAGGTGGTAGCCGGAGCCGGGCAGGGGAAAGTACAACTGCTTGGCCAGGCTGTGGGACGCGGGAGCGCCTTTGACGGCCGTGATGCCGATGAACGCTTGCCGCCATTCGCGAGCCTGTTCGGCGTTATCGGACAGCGCCTGTACTGCCTCGGCACTGTCTTCTGCCAGCCAGTTCAGAAGATTTTTACCCTGATACTGGAGACTGAGAAACTTGAATACGTCCAGCGCCGCGGCATTGCCCACCACATCGCTGACCAGCTTGTCACCCAGTTCATGGGAACCGGCGAGGCCCGGTTGCCCGGGTGCTTGCGGCAGGCTATGCAGGTTGCTGCCGCGGGCGTCGGGATGGATCGGTTTGAGCGTGTGGGTCACCAACTGCAACTGGCCGACCCGCCGGGCGGCATCGGCCAGCCAGGCTTCCCGCCGATGGCCGGCCAGCAGCGCCTGGCGCTTGTCGTCCTCGTCAGGTTTGAGCTTGCCCAGCTTGCCCTGGAGGCGTTCCTGGATGAAGGATTCGATGAGTTGGCGGAGAGTGGGGGGGGCACCATTCGGCCTTTCGGACATAAAAGCTCCTTTTTATGTTGGCCTAAAAGATTGAATAGAGAAGAAAGAGCAGTAGAATCCCTCCCTGAGCACAAGCCCAGGGAGGGAGGCGAGCTACGGAGGTTTCATGGCTTTGCCTCCTTCCAGATTCAGATCACCTGGATCATTACTTCCGTATTGTTGGCTTGTACTCGTCTCCTGCCGTGTTGCAGCACGGTAGGAGACGCCAATCATCCTACGGGGAAGAAATTATAAAATCAACCTAATGGTTCTTATGATGTAATTATTTTTTGAGGTGTGGCGAATTTTGATTTGTCGGTTTTTTTAGCTACCCTGCCTGCCTGCCGAATAGGCAGCTAAGAAATAATGCTTCTTGTGATGAAACCCCACTGCCGAACAGGCAGAGCCCAGGCTGCGATGCAGACCTGGGCTTTTTCATTTTCTCTTCTTGAACCCCAACAGCGGGTGATAGCTCCATCCCTGGGTGTTTTCCCGCAATCGCACCTCGCCGTAGCGCATGGCGCATTGACGGAGGTCGAGGTCTTCGCGGGTGGCCATTGCGACTAGCTCCTCCCGATAGTTGACCGTGCCCCATGTGTGGATGCGCGGGCCATGGGTGAGGTCGAGGTCGCGCAACAGGTTGTGCTGGTCGGTCCAGAGCCCTTCGTCGTTCCGACTGAAATGCAGGCGCTCCTCGTCGTCCTCGTCCGGCAGCAGGGCGTAGCATCGTTCCTTGGCGCCTGCGCGAAATGGCTGGCTGGTTTGCAGGGCGCCGCTGAGCGATGCCGGGGTTTGCCACCAGAGCGGTACGCCGAGCAGGGACGTCGGTGGGTCGTCGGCGAGCATCAGGGCGCGCAGGCGCCGATGCTCCAGGTCGACCAGCCGGCTGCGTGGGAACAGTGGGAACGGTTCGACGATTCGTGGGCTGGCGTCGATGCGGGCGAGTAGGGCGGGGTCGAGCAGGTCGTGCAGGTCGTGGCTGTCAAGAGGGAAGTCGGGGGTCTCGAAGCCGGGCCGCTGGAACGCCGGATTCTGCCCTTCCAGCGAGCGGATATTGCGCGATAGCAGGTACAGGTTGGCCTCGCCGCTGAAGCCGGAGCGATGGCGGCGGATTCGCCCGGCCAACTGGATGATCGAGCGCATGGAAGAGGGTTCGACGATGGCCCAGTCGTAATCGTGGTCGCGACCGACCTCCGCCACCGGCGAGGCGAGTACGACGAACAGGTGGTCTCGCTCCGTGCTGGCCTGGAGCGCCTTGGCCAGCGTCGGACGAGCGAACAGCGCGGCGGCGTCGTCGTCCGAACGCTTCAGCAGTTCATCGAGTTGTCGCTCGATGGCCGAGCGGACCAGGAGGGGATGCCGCGAATGGTAGACACACAGATGGACATGCAGCCCCTCGGGCGCACCCTGGGCGAGGATGGCCTGGGCCAGTTCGATCAGGGGTTCGATGTTGGCCAGCCGTAGCAGGCCGAAACTGATGCGGCGTCCTTGGTGCTCGGTGTGATGGCTGCGATGCAGGTCAGCCATCCAGGTATTCATCTGCCCGGCCAACTCGCGGCACAGTGTGGGACGGGCTTCGCCAGCGGCATGCACGGTGCATAGCCGCGCCTGGCGGCGTGGCGGCAGTTGCTCGAGCTTCGCCAGACGCTGGGCGACGAAGGTCGCGTGCGCTTCGCTGAAGGAGCTTACGGCGCCGTGGGCGCTGGATTGGCTGGAAAACTCGTCGAACCAGGCGCAGCGGATTTCCGTAGCACGTCCGGGAGCGCCACGATGGCGCTGGAAGATTTCCCGGCCGCTGCGATAGGCCTCGAACAGGCCCTGCACCAAGGCCGGCGGCAGGGTCGCGGAGGAGAGCAGCACGCGGCTGCCGAACAGGCCGGCCCAGTGCACCAGCCGCGACAGGGCGGGCAGGTCGTCGATATCGAAGTCGTCGACCTCGTCGAGCACCAGGTCGGAAGTCATCAGACGGAGCAGTGGCGCTATCTGGTGTCCACCGCGCAGGCTTTCGCTGGCGGGCATCAGGTGGTCGATGGTGCAGGCCAGGATCGGCGCCTGGAGTAGGCGGCTCCCCGCGCTGTTCCTGCCGAGCCACTCGCGTAGAGGGCCGTCCTCGAGCGTGCCGGCGAAGTGTACATGGCTGTTTTCCGCCAGCAGTTCCTGGGCTGACTCGCTACCGCTACGCTCCAGGCGCTCCTGCTGCTTTTCGAACAGTTCGCGGGCGGCGCTGCCGCCGACCAGGATAGCGAGGTCGTCGTCGCCCAGGCCGAGCCGCTCGCGGTAGGCCTGCCCGGTTTGCAGGGTCAAGCTGCGCAGGCCGAGAGCGATGCTGAAACGCGCGCCGCGTTGCGGATCGGCCAGCGCATACAGGATGCGGCCGTTGGCGAGGGTCTTGCCGCAGCCGGTCGAAGCCAGGTTCAGGCCGAAGAAACCATGCTCCATAGCCTGCTCGCGGCAGGCCATCGCGCAGTCGTAAGCCTTGTCCTGCCAGCGGAAGCGCGGCTGCTCGACCCGGCGGGTGAAGCCCTTGTGCCGGGCAAGGCGCGGTAGTTGTCGCTCCAGGCGTGGCAGGGTGCCGGCGAGCTTGCGACTGTGCAGGGCGACGCCGAGCAGGTGTTCGTCCAGGCGCTGCTTGAGTTGGCCGCTGTCCCGGTCGGTGTTGGCGTGCAAGGGGAAGTTCGGGTCACCCAGCCGGGAGTCGGCAGGGAGACTGGAATAGTGGTGATCCGCGAGCATCAGGATCAGTCGGGACAGATGCATGACGTAGGCGTCGTGCAACAAGGCCGGCCCCCGAGCCAGCAGGCCGGGACGCTCGAGCATGCTCTGCGCGCATAGCGCTGTCCTGGCGCGCCAATGGCGGCTGGCGAACGGCAGGCCATGGGGGAACTGCCAGCAGGCGGCCTTTTCTTTTGCGTCTGCGTCGCGTGCGCCGCACCATTGGCTCTGGATGGGGGCCGGCAAGCGTGCCAACGTGGCGCTGCCACGATGGTCCCCGTTGGGCAGGCGATGATGGCTGACGATCAACCAGCCGACCGCCTGGGCGAGCGGCGGTAGCCGGCTTTTCTGGAATGGGCCGGGTGGCGCGGGTTGCCGGTCGTCCCTGGCCAGTTGCGACAGCCAGGCATCGCCCGTCTCTCGCTTGTCCGCCAGGCGCCGCAGCCAGTCCTCGTCGCTGCTGCCTGGGCCAACGAAGGCTTCGAACAGGCGCAGTGATACCCATTCGTGACGATAGGCATCGGCCATCGGCTTGCCGCGGTTCCGTAGTTTGGCCTGGAAGGCCTGGCTGGCCTTGCCGATATCGTGGAACAGCGCTGCCATCACCGTCAGCAGGCGGATGTCCTCGGCGCTGTGCCAGTCGTTCTCGTCATCCTTGCGCAGGATGTCGCGGCGGGTCCTGTTGGTCGGTACCGCACCCTGGGCGTTGAAGCGGCTGGCAACGCCGACGATCCACAGCAGTTCGCTGTGGTCGCGGCCGCGGATCCAGTGACAGGCTACGGCGGTGTTGCGCCGTGCGCTTTTCTTCAGCAGGCGTCGCAGGGTATCCAGTCCCGCCTGGGTGATGGGCGTTTGCCAGGTCCGTTCGCCGCGGCGCTCGGCGAACTGGTCGAGAATGCGGCGGGTTTCGCTCAGGGCGCGCTTTTCGCATTGCGACACCAGCAGGATGTTCATGCGGACACCGTGCTCCGCTGCGCCACGTCTTTCAGCGTGTCGATCATGAAGTCCAGGGCCTGTGCGCGGCTCAGGTTGTCCAGGCAGGCCTGGCGGAATTCCTGTTCCTCGTCGCCACGCATGGCGGAAAGAAATGCCTGCGGCAGGATCAGCGAGTCCTTGACCAGGTCCGCCACATCGAACACCAGGCCTCCGCGCCGGGTCTTGCCGTGTAGCACGGCCAGTCCATGGGGAATGCCCAGCACCCAGGTGGCGGTCGCCGCGAGGCCGTAGGCCAGGTAGTTGCCATGGTCGAGGAAGCGGTTGGCCGGGTCGCCGCCGCTGCCGCGCTTGGCGCGGACGAACTCGCCGTAGCGGGTGGCCTGGGCTGCGAGCTTGAACAGGCGTTTGCTCAGGCGCGCTTCTTCGGTCAGTAGATGCTCATGATTGGGAGCCTGCTCCAACGCTCGGGCGGAATCTTCCACGGCAACTGCCAGCGCGGTGGCATCGACGGCGAAGCCGGCGTCGCGCAATACGCGGTCTTCCAGCCAACTGTGGCGAATCCGCTCCAGCCTGGCCCGCTGGAAGTACCGGGCGGCCTCCAGGCGTTTTTCCTCATCGAACCAGAAGCCGACCCAGCGCTGCAGGTATTCGGTGGGGCGGTATTCGCTCTGCGGCGTCAGCCAGGACACCTCGACGTCCACTTCGTTGGCGCTGAACAGCGGCGTTCCGCCGCCGCCGCAGAAGCCTACCAATACCCCGGCCCTGGCCAGTTCGCGCATGGCTGCCTGGGTAATGGAGGTACCGGTGCCCAGCAACAGGCTGGTGGTGTTGGCGATGGGGATGTTCCAGTAGTGCGAATGCCGGCCTTCGTCGGTGACGTACTCGACCCGCCCGCCGTTGACCAGTACCCGGCAGTGTTGCAGGTAGTACAGGTTGGCACGCTTGGAGTGAAGGATCGTCTTCAGTTCGCTGGGGGAGATGTCGTCCATGCTGACCGTGGCCTTGTCCCTATCGGATCTATCGAATACCGCGCCAAGGCAACTGTTTAGCGGATATGGCCGATTGCCGCTACCCCGTTTGCGTCTGTATGAGGAGCGTGAGCTTCCAAGCGGGGCACGTTGTCGTGGACGGGCGAGGCTGGCGGGCGGGTGGGGTAGGAACCTTATATTCGGATGTTTGGTAGCGGGATGGGGAGGGTGGTTCTGCCTAGACGGCAGTGAAACCGGCGGCTGTTGTGGCCGAGGTGGGTTCGAGTTTCTTAGCTGCCTACACAGCAGTGAACCTGCCTGATTTTCCTACCGAAAGCAGGGCGCATTTCTTAGCTGCCTACACGGCAGTGAACGCGGTGGAACTCGTCGACAAGCGCTGATGGAATTTCTTAGCTGCCTACACGGCAGTGAACGCCGCCCTGTGGGCGATTCAACCATGCCTCGTTTTCTTAGCTGCCTACACGGCAGTGAACGGCGAGTCGGCGAGCGGGGAGCCTTTGCCGCTTTTCTTAGCTGCCTACACGGCAGTGAACAATGCATGAAACTCCGCACGCCGCCATATGGTTTTCTTAGCTGCCTACACGGCAGTGAACTCAGTCAGGCTGTCGGGGTCTGCATCTTCCCATTTCTTAGCTGCCTACACGGCAGTGAACAATCACTCCAGCCCGAACAAGCACGACCTTCTTTTCTTAGCTGCCTACACGGCAGTGAACCTGCTCAAAGGCGCGTGGTGCAGTTCGATCATTTTCTTAGCTGCCTACACGGCAGTGAACGTATCCCCTCGACTGTAGCTCACGCACGAAATTTTCTTAGCTGCCTACACGGCAGTGAACGTCGGTAGATCCTGATCCCTACATCCCGGCCATTTCTTAGCTGCCTACACGGCAGTGAACGAAGTGCCTGTAGCGAAGTGGGGGACCGACCTTTTCTTAGCTGCCTACACGGCAGTGAACTAGC